>NZ_JBAVEJ010000001.1:0-5191 GCF_049587675.1 Sulfuricaulis sp.
CCTTCGTGCTCGCCATGCGCTATTTCTTCGGGCCGAAGGCGACGCTCAATTACCCGTCCGAGAAGGGCCCGCTGTCGCCGCGCTTCCGCGGCGAGCATGTCCTGCGCCGCTATCCCAACGGCGAGGAACGCTGCATCGCCTGCAAGCTGTGCGAGGCGGTCTGTCCGGCGTGCGCGATTACCATCGAGTCCGAAGAACGCGCCGACGGCACGCGCCGTACCACGCGCTACGATATCGACCTCTTCAAGTGCATTTACTGCGGTTTCTGCGAGGAATCGTGCCCCGTGGATTCCATCGTCGAGACGCGGATTTTCGAATTCCATTTCGAGAACCGCGGCGAGCACGTGATCACCAAGGAACAACTGCTCGCCGTTGGCGACAAGTATGAAAAACAACTCGCCGCGGATCGCGCGGCGGACGCGAAGTATCGTTAGATTATGATTGATAATGAACGCCAGGACGCCAGGAACGCCAGGGAATAATAATGATATGAATCTTTTGAGCGCGAGAGTTTCTTTTGATTTTCCTGGCGACCCTGGCGTCCTGGCGGTTAAAAGTTAGTTTTTTATGGAATTCAAACAACTGATTTTTTACTTTTTTGGCACGGTGCTGGTGTTCGCCGCGGCGATGGTGATCACCGTGCGCAACCCGGTGAAGGCGGCGCTGTTTCTGGTGCTGACTTTCGTGAGCGCCGCCGGGCTGTGGCTGTTGCTGCAGGCTGAGTTCCTCGCCATCGCGCTGGTGCTGGTGTACGTCGGCGCGGTGATGGTGCTGTTCCTGTTCGTGGTCATGATGCTCGACATCAACCTGGTGCGCCTGCGCGAAGGTTTTGGCGAATACCTCCCGATCGGTGGACTGGTGGCGGTGCTGCTGGTAGCGGAAATGGTAATTATCATTGGCTCGGACCATTTCAGTCCGGCGCAGATGCCGGACCCTGGCTCATTGCCCGCGGGCCACAGCAACACGCGCGAACTCGGGCGTCTGTTGTATACGGTCTACGCCTACCCGTTCGAAATCGCGGCGGCCATCCTGCTGACGGCCATTGTGGCGGCGATCGCGCTCACGCTGCGTGGCCGCAAGGACACCAAGTACCAGAATCCGGCGCAGCAGATCAATATTAATCCGCGCGAGCGCATGCGCGTGATCAAGATGCCGTCGGAAAAAAAGGGCTGAGCCGTACGATGTACAAAAAAACAAGGGGGGGGCGATGATACCGTTGGCGCATTACCTGATACTCGGGGCGATCCTATTCTCCCTGAGCGTCGTCGGCATTTTTCTCAACCGCAAGAACCTCGTCATCCTGCTGATGGCGATCGAGCTCATGTTGCTGGCCGTCAATCTCAACTTCATTGCATTCTCGCATTACCTCGGCGACACCGCGGGGCAGGTATTCGTGTTCTTCATCCTCACGGTGGCCGCGGCCGAATCGGCCATCGGGCTTGCCATCTTGGTGGTGGTGTTTCGCAACCGCCAGTCCATCAACGTTGAAGACCTGAGCAGTCTCAAAGGCTAGGCCATGTCCGGATTCGACATCGACTTCAAACTGATCTACCTCGTGATTCCGCTGTCCTGTCTCGCGGGCTCGGTATTGGCCGGGCTGCTCGGCTGGAAAATCGGGCGCGTCGGCGCGCACACGGTAACGATCCTCGGTGTCGCCGTGGCGTTCGCGCTCTCGGCTTTCGTGGTTTTGCCGGACGTGCTGGCAGGCAATGTTTTTAATGGCCCGATCTACACCTGGGGCGTCTCCGGCGGCATTCCGCTCGAGGTCGGATTTCTGATCGACCCGCTGTCGGCGCTGATGATGGTCGTCGTCACCTTCGTCTCGCTTATGGTGCACATCTACACCATCGGCTACATGCACGACGACCCCGGTTACCAGCGGTTTTTCAGCTACATCGCGCTGTTCACCTTCTCGATGCTGATGCTGGTGATGTCGAACAATTTCCTGCAGCTGTTCTTCGGCTGGGAGGCGGTGGGACTGATGTCCTACCTGCTTATCGGCTTCTGGTTCACGCGTCCCACGGCGACCTACGCCCAGCTCAAGGCCTTCCTCGTCAATCGCGTGGGCGATTTCGGTTTCCTGCTCGGCATCGCGGCGATCTACATGACCTTCGGCACGCTCGACTACGGCGCGGTATTCTCCATCGCCCCGCAGATGGCCGCCAAAACCATCCAGGTGTTCCCGGGCGTGGACTGGAATCTCCTGACGCTCACCTGCATCCTGCTGTTCATCGGCGCGATGGGTAAATCGGCGCAGGTGCCGCTGCACGTGTGGTTGCCCGACTCGATGGAAGGCCCGACGCCGATTTCGGCGTTGATCCACGCCGCCACCATGGTGACCGCCGGCATCTTCATGGTGGCGCGCATGTCGCCGCTGTACGAACTTTCCGAGACGGCGTTGTCGGTGGTGCTGGTGATCGGCGCGCTGACGGCGTTTCTCATGGGACTCGTCGGCATCGTGCAGAACGACATCAAACGCGTGATCGCCTACTCGACGCTCTCCCAGCTCGGCTACATGATGGTCGCGCTCGGCGCTTCGGCCTATAGCGTGGGAATTTTCCATCTGATGACGCACGCCTTCTTCAAGGCATTGTTATTTCTTGCCGCGGGTTCGGTGATTATCGCCCTGCATCACGAGCAGGACATGCGCAAGATGGGCGGCCTGCGCCGGCGCATGCCAATTACCTTCTTCACCGTCTGGGTGGGTTCGCTCGCGCTCGCCGGCATTCCGCCTTTCGCCGGTTTTTTCTCCAAGGACCTGATCATCGAGGCGGTGTACACTTCGCATCTTCCCGGCAGCGGCTTTGCCTATGCCGCGGTGCTGGCCGGTGTGTTCGTGACGGCGTTTTACTCGTTCCGCCTGCTGTTCATGACGTTTTACGGCAAGCCGCGCATGGACGAGCACACCTACAAGCATGTGAAGGAATCGCCCTGGGTGGTGACCGTGCCACTGGTGCTGCTGGCGGTGCCCTCGCTGCTGGCCGGTTTCATGACCATCGATCCGCTGATTTTCGGCGGCTACTTCGCCGATTCCATCAAAGTCCTGCCCGCGCACGACGTCATCCGGGAGATTGGCGAGCATTACCAGGGTGTCGCCCCTTTCATCGCCCACGGACTGCAATCCGCGCCGTTCCTGCTCGCGGTCGCGGGTATCGGCCTCGCGTGGTTCATGTACATCCGTTATCCGTTCCTGCCCGGTCAGATTCGTGAAAAGGCCGGCGCCATCTACACGCTGTTGCTGCGCAAGTATTTTGTGGACGAATTCAACGAGTTCGTGTTCGCCGGCGGCGCGCGCGCCATCGGGCGCGTTCTTTGGAAGATTGGCGACGTGAAGCTGATTGACGGCCTGGCGGTGAACGGTACCGCGCGCGTGATCGGCTGGGCGTCCTCGGTCATGCGCCACATCCAGACGGGATATGTGTATCACTATGCATTTGCCATGATCCTGGGACTGTTTTTGCTCATCACCTTCTTCCTGCACCGCTGAGCCATGCTAGCCGACCACCTTTTAAGCTTTGCCATCTTCCTGCCGATTCTCGGCGGGGTGGCGGTGCTTGCCACCGGCAGTGACCGCAATGCCGACTACGCGCGACAGCTGAGCCTCGCGGTAGCCGTCCTGACCTTCCTCGTGACGCTGCCGCTTTATGCCGGCTTCCATACCGGTACAGCCGCGATGCAGTTCGTCGAGGACCACGCCTGGATCGATGCTTTCCGGGTCCGCTATCGCCTGGGCATCGACGGCATTTCATTATTACTCATCCTGCTCACGAGTTTCAGTACCGTGCTCGTCGTCATCTCCGCCTGGAAATCGATCGATAAAAAAGTCGCGCAATACCATGCCTCATTCCTCGTCATGGAAGGGCTCATGATCGGCGTTTTCAGCGCGCTCGACGGCATCCTGTTCTACGTCTTCTGGGAGGCCATGCTGGTGCCGATGTTTCTCATCATCGGCCTGTGGGGTGGGCAGAACCGCGTTTACGCCACCATCAAGTTCTTCCTTTATACCTTTCTCGGCTCGGTGCTGATGCTGGTGGCCATGATTTACCTTTATTTCAAGGCCGGCAGTTTCGACATCCTGGCGTGGCATGACCTGAAACTCGGGCTTCACGCGCAGATACTAATATTCCTGGCGTTCCTGGCCGCGTTCGCGGTCAAGGTGCCGATGTGGCCGGTGCACACCTGGCTGCCGGACGCGCATGTCGAGGCGCCCACGGGCGGTTCGGTGATCCTGGCGGCGATCATGCTGAAGATGGGCGCTTACGGTTTCCTGCGTTTCTCGCTGCCGATCCTGCCGGACGCTTCGCATCAGCTGGCATGGCTCATGATCGCGCTGTCGCTGATCGCGGTGGTTTACATCGGCCTCGTGGCATTGGTGCAGGAGGACATGAAGAAGCTGATCGCGTACTCCTCGATCGCCCACATGGGTTTCGTGACGCTGGGATTTTTCATATTTAACACCCAGGGCCTCGAAGGCGGCATCGCGCAGATGATCTCGCACGGTTTCGTCTCCGGCGCATTGTTTCTGTGCGTCGGTGTCATGTATGACCGATTGCACTCGCGCATGATCAAGGACTACGGCGGGGTGGCCAACCGCATGCCGGTGTTCGCCTCCTTCATGATGCTGTTTGCCATGGCCAACGCCGGCCTGCCCGGCACGTCCGGTTTCGTGGGCGAATTCCTGGTAATCCTGGGCGCGTTCCAGGTGAATATTTGGTATGCCTTCGCCGCCGCGACCACGCTAGTCTTCGGCGCCGCGTATACGCTGTGGATGTACAAACGCGTGCTGTTTGGCGAGGTCGGCAATGCCAAGGTCGCGGAACTGACGGATGCGACGCCGCGCGAAATCGTGTTTCTCACGCTGCTCGCGGTCGCGGTGCTGGCGATGGGGTTGTGGCCGTATCCGTTCCTCGACGTGATGCACGCGTCGGTGGACCACCTGCTGCAGCAGGCAACGATTTCTAAATTGTAAAGCGTATGTTCACCGCAAAGACGCAAAGATCGCAAAGAAAGGCAATTAAGAATTAGAAATGAAAAATCAGTCCTATGTTAAAAGAAGATGAACTTTCAAATGAGATTATTGGAGCGGCGATAGAGGTTCATCGAAATCTTGGGCCAGGGTTGCTGGAATCTGTGTATGAAGAATGTCTTTGTTATGAGTTCGTAAACCGTGGAATAAAGCATAAGAGACAGA
>NZ_JBAVEJ010000002.1:0-2441 GCF_049587675.1 Sulfuricaulis sp.
GTATTGGAGGAGTTGCGCATTCCCGTCGATTACGTCGTCGGCACCAGCATGGGTTCCATCGTCGGCGGCCTTTATGCATCCGGTATGAGTGCTGAGGAGATAGATCGGGAAATGCGGGCGATGGACTGGGATGACCTGTTCCAGGACTATCCCAGCCGCGCAGACCGTTCTTTCAGGCGCAAGAGCGACGACTATATCTACGCATTCAAGGCCAAGCCGGGCTTCAATGACGGCAAGGTCCAACTCCCGCTCGCCTATATCCGCGGTCAGAAGTTCGACCTGGCGCTCAACCGGCTCACCCTGCCCGTGGTCAATGTGAAGGACTTCAACCGCCTGCCCATTCCCTACCGGGCCGTGGCTGCCGACATAGAGACCGGCAAGGCGGTCGTGCTGGCTAAAGGCAGCCTCAGCATGTCCATCCGCGCCAGCATGGCGGTACCGGCGGCGTTCGATCCGGTGGAGATCGATGGCCGGCTGCTGGTGGACGGCGGCATCGCCAACAACGTGCCCGTGAACGTGGCGCGCGACATGGGCGCCGAGGTTCTGATCGTGGTGGACGTGGGCAGCGGACTCTTCAGCCGGAAGAATATTACCAGCGCGCTGGACGTCACCGGGCAGCTCGGCAACTACCTGTTCACCCTTAACTCCGAAGAGCAGCTGAAGACCCTGGGACCGAAGGATGTCCTTATCCGCCCGCCGCTCGGAGACATCGGCGGTGGCAGCTTTGAACGCGTGCCCGAGACCTTCCCGATCGGCGAGCGCAGCGCGCGAGAAGCGATCGACGCCTTGCGACGCTATTCCCTCAGCCCGCAGGATTATGCGCGCTATCGCGCGCAGCATGCGCGCCCCCGGAAGGAGGCACCGGTGATCGACTCGGTGCGCATCGACAATCATTCCCGGGTCGGTGACGCCGTCATCGCCGAGCACATCTCGGTCAAGCCGGGCCAGCCGCTCGACGTGGAACGACTGGAGCAGGACATCGGCCAGATCTACGGCCTCGAGATATTCGAGTCCGTACGCTACGAGGTGGTGCGTGAAGACGACAAGAACGTCCTGGTGATCAACGCCAAGGAGAAATCCTGGGGTCCGGGCTACCTCCAGGCCGGAATCGCCGCTTCCAATAATTTTAAGGGCGATAGCACATTCAAGTTCGGTTTTCTTTATACGCGCACCGAGATCAACGCGCTCAACGGAGAATGGCGCCTGGGTGGGCAACTGGGCGATGAACCGGCCATTTTCGCGGATCTATACCAGCCTCTGGATCCGCAGTCCCGCTACTTCGTAGCCGGCAAGGTCGGCTACGGAAAATTGAACGAGGATGAATTCGATGCCGATGGCAACCGGCTATCCCGCTACCAGTTGGACACCACCAGGCTGGAACTGGCGGCGGGCCGGAATTTCGGGACTTGGGGCGAAGGCAGGCTCGGCTTCTATCGAGAAAGCGGCACGGCCGAACTCACCATCGGCGCACCAGCGCCGGACAAAAACGTGGACTTGGGATATGTTTACCTGAGGTTATCCGATGACAAGCTGGACAACGTCAATTTTCCCCGCGCGGGTCATTTCGGCCGGGCCGAGTACCGCGTCTCGCGCGATGGGTTCGGCGCCAGTACGGATTACGATCAGGGTATATTGAGCTATCTTCATGCCTTTACCTGGGATCGTAATACCATCACCGGCAGGATTTTTGGCTTCAGCACGTTGGACAACACCGCGCCCCTGGGAGCGCAGGTGCGGCTGGGTGGCTTCATGCGGCTCTCCGGATTGCAGGAAAACCAGCTGAGTGGCCAGGACGCGGGGCTGATCGCACTGAGCTACTACCGTCGTATCAATGACATTGCGTTATTAAATACCTACCTCGGCGTCACCTATGAGATCGGCAACGTGTGGCAGGATCGAAAAGATGCTTCCTTCGACAATACCATCTCCGCGGGCAGTGTGTTCCTGGGAGTGGATAGCCCGATCGGACCCTTCTATTTCGCTTACGGTCGCGCGGACACGGGTGATTACAGCTTATACATCTATCTGGGACCGCGCTTCACTTTCTGAAGGCGGCGGAAGCGACTGGCGGCGCCGGGCGCGACGTCACCGAATCGTTGCCCCTCGAATCGCGGTATCCGGCAATTTCGACGGCGCCGGGTACACCTGGATATACTTGATGTAGTCCGTCGGGAAAAGAAAAGCACGCCATCGCCCTTGATGAGCAGGTAGGGTTTTTAAGTAATTTCTCAAGGCGACACGCGACGGCCTGTTCGTCGCTCACTTGTTTGGGAAAATCGCATGCCGCCGCTGTTTCCCGTCCGTTGACGATAACACGCGCCCACCGATACACTACCACCCATGGCAAAACCCGGATCCCGGCGTCGGGCCCCGATCGACGACGCTATCCGGCTTGCCACACGGCTTACCACCGGTCTGGGGGTTGCAGACCATCACTCAAC
>NZ_JBAVEJ010000003.1:0-3149 GCF_049587675.1 Sulfuricaulis sp.
GCGCAGCACCGCGAGATCGGTCGGCGCATCGCTGCCCACGACCTCAGCCGCCACCGCCGCGCCGTCGGTGAACGTGACCGACAGGTGCGCCGCCCCCTGCACCACGTGATGGTTGGTGAGGAGATAACCATCCGGCGCGATCACCACGCCCGAGCCCGCGCCGTGCGGCTCGCCAAAATTATTATTCCCTTTCCCGCCATATTCATTTCCCCTCCCCCTTGAAGGGGGGTGAGGCGGAAACTGAGAAAGGTCCGGTGGACCTTTCTCCCGCCGAACGGGCGCAGATGGTTCTTCTGCGCCCAGGCGGGAATGACTAGGGAGGGGGTGAGCGCCTGTGGCATGCCCAACCCGAATATTAACCACCGCCGGCCCCACGCGCTCGACCACGTGAATCACCGCGCGCGAATAGGCATCGAGCAGCTCCGCGTCCGCGGGCGCCACTGCTTCGCCGCCGCGCCCACCGCCGCCCAAGTCCTCGCCACCCGTCAGCGTTACCTTCCGGTCCATGACAGTTTTGTCGTCCATAGCCCCAATCCAATGGGGATGGAGGAGGGGTGTTTCAAACGCTGCCTATATTTGGCCGTCATCCCCGCCAGAGCAACAGGCTGTCAGCCCCGCAAAAGTGAGGGAAGACCAGCGTAACCTCCAAATGAACGCAGCCGGATAGCTACCCAGGCTGGCATAAGCGCGGCGACAAAGTTGTCTCAACCTGAACTTCGAGGGTCGCACGCGGCGTGAGCGACGATACAATCGAATCTGGCTTGACAGTCAAATCCTTCATAGTATGATTTATTCATACCAGCATATGAGGTGTTCCATGAGTTCCGCCGTCAAGAAGACTATTTCCCTTCCCCCCGATCTGGCCAAAGAGGCGGAAGAAATGGCGCGTGCGGAGGGCAAAACACTGAGTGCCGTGGTTCAAGATGCGCTTCGGGCCACGCGTGCTGCGCGTCTTAAATCCGAGCTGCGCGGCATACAGGACCATTGGAGCCGTAAAGCCAAGGTAAAAGGACTGCTTACCGAGAAGGACCTGGAACGCTATCTTCGTAAGTGAGAGCGGTATTCGACACCAATATATTCGTCTCCGCGTTTGCCGTCCCCGGCGGCCGGGCCGATGCCGCCATCCTCAAGGCAGCCGAAGGCGAAATGCATCTGGTTATCTCCCGACCTATCATCCATGAAGTGCTCGATGTTCTGGCGCGAAAATTTGACCGGAATTCTGAAGAACTGGCGCGCGTTGCGGTATTTTTGTCAGAGCTTGCTGAGGTGGTAGCGCCCCGGAGTCGGCTGAAAGTATTGCGCGACGAACCGGACAATCGAATTCTTGAGTGCGCGGTGACGGGCAAGGCTGACGCCATCGTGACTGGAGATCAAGCCATGCTGCAATTAGACGAATATCGGGGAATCCGCATTCTATCGTTAAAGGATTTTCTGGAAGCTCGGTAGGTTGGGGTGAGCATCGCGACAAAATCGCCGGGGTGAGGCGGGGTTGTCGCGAACATACTTAACGTATGTTCGCGCCGACGAACGGGTGCAACGAATCCTGTTGCACCCTGGGCGCGAACGTTGGACAGCCGCAGGCTGGCCCGGAGGGTGGAGTCCAGGGATGGACTCCACAAGCCCAACACAACATGACCCCGTGTGCCCCGCGTTGGGGTTCAGTTCGTTCACCCCAACCTACGGGCTTTATTTATAAATCACTTCGACCCTTTATTTGTACTGGTGGATCGTTAAAGTCAAAACGAACGAATGATTTCACCCTGAAGGACAGACCAGGTTCGTGTCTCGGAAGGGATCTTCGTTAAGTGCCGGGAGATTCACCCGGCGGGTGGCGTTCCCAGAGGAGGCGCCCGTCGCGGTAAACACGCCGCACACGATGCAACGGTATCCGGTGCAAGACGCCTTCCTCGTCGCAGATTTCGAACGTCCCCGGTGCCTCGGCCGGAAAACGGATGGTATCGAACGGCACCGCCACAATACTCCGTGTGACGCGATCAAAATAACCGAGTGCAAACCGCCCCCGGCGAAAGCGTGGGTCCCAGCGAATCCGGCTCAGCAGTTTCTGGATGGGCAGCATGTATGATCGGGAACCTCTGGCACGAACGGCGTGGTAATGATTGTCGACCGAAGCCGACCTGGGGGAAAGGGGCATCGAAAGAACGTGGCTGTAGCATGAAGGATTGACATGCGTCAAAGCAGCATGGGGCCAGACATGATGCTGTATGGGCAAAGGTCGCATCGCGGCGTCGCGGCCGCTTCCCGTCTTACGAGGGCAGCCGATGGAACAGATCTTCGCGGTCGCGGCTTGCGGCGCGCGGCAAGGAGGACGACATGGCAGTGGTGGCAATCGGCAATTACTACGCGGAGTGGGAGCCGGTGGGCGTGGGCAGCCGGGAGAAGTGCGGCGTGGGCAAGATCGTGTTACGCAGCGCCACCCACTTATCCGAGCTTTACTGGCTCACCAACCTCGGCCCCGACGACTTCCGGATTCTGCTCAAGCTGCTGCAGACCGAGAGTCCGATCTACTGGGACACCGAGGCCGGGCACTTGCGCACCGCGCACCCGCAAACCGTGAACGCCGAGCCGGTCGGCGAGCAGGAAGGCCGCTGAGGCTTAGCGCGCCACGCGCAGCGTGGCGATGAGCGCGGCGGTCATCGCCGCCATCCCCAAGCCTACCGCCTTGTGGAGGGCGACATCCGCAAGTGCCGGGTGGCACATTTTCCCTACGGGATAATCTATCGGGTACGATTCGATGTCATCGAGATTATCGCCGTGATGCATCTTCGGCGTTCGCCGGGATATTGGAAGCAACGAACCTGATGCAGGGAAATGGCACAAACGCCATTTAATACCCTTTCCCCTTTCGGGAGGCGAGGCGGAAACAGAGCAAGGTCCAGGGCCTTCCTCCCGCCGAACGAGCGCTGTGGGCTACTCTGCGCCGCGTCGGGAGCCGCCTCCTATGAAACTCCGGCTTGAAAACCGAGCCCGCCGCCCCAAAATTCCAGCCCAGGAATAACCATTTGCGAAAAGGGGAGCCGTACTATGGGCGTCGATACGCACAAAGAAACCCTGGGATTCCAGGCCGAGGTCCGGCAGCTGCTGGACCTGATGATTCACTCGCTGTACAGCAACAAGGAAATCTTCCTGCG
>NZ_JBAVEJ010000004.1:0-5771 GCF_049587675.1 Sulfuricaulis sp.
CGCAAGATCTGTACGCCAGCCGCACGCCGCTCCGAAGCGTCAACTACATTACCTGCCACGACGGCTTCACGCTCTACGACCTCGTGAGTTACAACGGCAAGCACAACGAAGCGAACGGCGAGGACAACCGCGACGGCAACAACGACAACCTTTCCTGGAACAGCGGCGCCGTGGGCGCGACCGACGATAGCGCGATCCTCGCGCTGCGCGAGCGCCAGGCGAAGAATTTCATGGCCATCCTGTTCCTGAGCCAGGGCGTGCCGATGATCCTCGCCGGCGACGAGGTGCTGCGCAGCCAGCTCGGCAACAACAACGCCTACTGCCAGGACAACGAGATGTCGTGGTTCGACTGGGGCCTGATCGAGGCCCGTGGCGACATGCTGCGCTATACGCGCGAGCTGATCGCGCTGCGCAAGCGCCATCCGAGCCTGCGCCGGCCGCGCTTTCTTACCGGTCGCCCGGCGCCCGGCGCGGCGGTGCCCGATATCGTCTGGCATGGCGAACGCCTCAACCAGCCACCGTGGCACAACGGCACCGCCCGGCTGCTCGCGTTCACGCTGGCCGGGGCGAGCGCCGGCGAGAAACCGTTGCACGTGATTCTCAATATGTCGGACGAGCCACGCACCGTCGGTGCCCCGCAGATCGAGGGTTGCCAATGGCGGCTGGCCCTCGACACCGCGCTTCCCTCGCCACAGGACATCGTGCCGCCAGACCGGCAAAACGAGCCGGCGCGTAGCGAGTACGTCGCTCAGTCCCGCAGTGTCGTTGTCCTGGAGGCGCACTGAATGTTACGGTGAGCAATCGCATTTAAACGACGCAACGCGCCATCAAGGAGCACACTCGATGTCCATCCATCCGCTCGCCGGCCAGCACGCGCCACCCGCGATGCTCGTGAACATTCCTCGCCTCATCACCGCCTACTTCAGCGAGCGCCCCGACGCCTCCGACCCGGCGCAGCGCGTGACGTTCGGCACATCGGGCCATCGCGGTTCCGCGCTCAATAGATCGTTCAACGAGGCGCACATCTTCGCGGTGACCCAGGCGATCTGCGACTATCGCAAGAAGCAGGACATCAACGGCCCGCTCTTTCTCGGCATGGACACGCACGCGCTTTCGGAGCCGGCGTTCGTCACGGCGCTCGAGGTACTGGCGGGCAACGGCGTCGAGACAATGATCGCGCACGATGGCGGCTACACGCCGACGCCCGCGGTGTCGCACGCCATCCTCGCCTACAACCGCGGTCGCGCGACCGGCTTTGCCGACGGCGTCGTCATCACGCCTTCGCACAATCCTCCGGAGGATGGAGGGATCAAGTACAACCCGCCGCACGGCGGGCCGTCGGAAACCGCGGTCTCGGCCGAGATCGAGAAGACCGCGAACCGCCTGCTCGCTCAGGCCCCGAAAGACATCAAGCGCCTGCCCATCGCGCACGCGCGGCGGGCGGCGACAACGCACTCTCACGACTATGTCAGCGCCTACACCGCCGATCTCGCATACGTGCTCGACATGGACGCAATCCGCGACGCGCGCCTGCGCGTCGGCGCCGATCCCTTGGGCGGGGCGGGCGTGGCGTATTGGACTCCAATCGCCGAGCGCTACGGCCTCGACATCGAGGTCGTCAACGCGAACGTCGATCCGACGTTTCGCTTCATGCCTCTCGATTGGGACGGGCGCATTCGCATGGACTGCTCGTCACCCTACGCAATGGCCGGCCTGATCGCGCTCGCCAAACGCTTCGACATCGCGTTCGGCAACGACACCGACCACGACCGCCACGGCATCGTCGCACCCTCGTCCGGCCTGCTCAACCCGAACCACTACTTGGCCGTGGCGATCGACTACTTGTGCACCCACCGTCCCGGCTGGCCCGTGGCCGCCGCGATCGGCAAGACCGTGGTCAGCTCGAGCCTGATCGATCGCGTGGTGGCCGCCCGCGGGCGCCGACTCGTGGAAGTGCCCGTCGGTTTCAAATGGTTCGTTCACGGCCTGCACGCGGGCAACCTCGCCTTCGCCGGCGAAGAGAGCGCCGGCGCTTCGTTCTTGCGAAAGGACGGCACCGTTTGGACAACGGATAAAGACGGATTGCTCCTCGGTCTGCTCGCCGCCGAGATGCGCGCCACCACTGGGCGCGACCCCGGCGAGCTGTATCAGGCGATCGTGCGCGAGCACGGCGCGCCGTTATACGAACGCACGGACGCGCCGGCCGATCGGGAACAAAAGGCGCGCCTGGCGAAGCTCACCCCCACCGACGTGCGCACCTCGACGCTCGCCGGCGAGCGCATCGAAGCCGTCCTCACGAATGCGCCGGGGGACGGCAACGCGATCGGCGGCGTCAAGGTGATCACCCCGAACGGCTGGTTTGCCGCGCGTCCGTCGGGAACCGAAGCGGTGTACAAGCTGTATGCCGAGAGCTTTCTCGGGCCCGAGCACCTGAAGCGCATCCAGGCGGAGGCTCAAACGCTCGTGGACGTCGCGCTGGAGGCTTGATTTTATTGCCGTGAACCGCCAAGCCGCCACAGGATACGTGCGCGAATGCCTACTATTGGATTTTTGAAAGTCGAGCGGTTGGGAAAGGCTTTGACCACGTCCGGATTCAGGTCCTTTATCGTTTCCGTGCACGATAGCGCCGGATCAGCGCATTGGTGGAGCTGTCGTGCGCGAGCGCGGGTTCGGCGCGGCTGTCGAGCTCCGGAAGGATGCGTTGCGCGAGCGCCTTGCCGAGCTCCACGCCCCATTGATCGAAGGGGTTGATGTTCCAGATCGAACCGGCGGTGAAAACGTTGTGCTCGTAAACCGCGACGAGCTTGCCGAGCGCGGCCGGCGTGAGCCGGTCGAGAAGCAACAGGTTCGAAGGGCGGTTGCCCTCGAAAACGCGGTGCGGCACGAGCCAGTCGGGCGTCTGCTCCGCACGCACCTCCTCTTCGGACTTTCCGAACGCGAGCGCTGCGGCCTGCGCGAAAACGTTGGCCAGCAGGATGTCGTGATGGTTGCCGACTGGATTCAACGGCTGCGCGAAAGCGATGAAGTCGCACGGAACGAGTTGCGTGCCTTGGTGAATCATCTGATAAAACGAGTGCTGGCCGTTGGTGCCCGGCTCGCCCCAATAGATCGGTCCGGTCGCGTAATCGACCGTCCGGCCGTCGCGCGTGACGTGCTTGCCATTGCTCTCCATGGCGAGCTGCTGCAAGTAGGCCGGGAAGCGTTTGAGATATTGCTCGTAGGGCAGTACCGCGACCGTCTGCGCGTCGAAGAAATTCGTGTACCAGACCGTGAGCAGCCCCAGGAGCGCCGGCAGGTTGCGCTCGAGCGGCGCCGTGCGGAAGTGCTCGTCGATCGCGTGGAAACCGTCCAGCATCGCGCGGAAATGCTCGGGGCCAATCGCGATCATCGTCGAGAGACCGATGGCGGAATCCATCGAGTAGCGTCCGCCGACCCAGTCCCAGAAGCCGAACATGTTCGCGGTGTCGATGCCGAACTTCGCGACTTCCTGCGCATTTGTCGAGACGGCGACGAAATGGCGCGCGATCGCCGACGCGTCGCCGCCTAACCGCGCGAGCAGCCATTCCCTGGCGGTGCGGGCATTGGTCATCGTCTCGAGCGTGGTGAACGTCTTGGACGAAACGATGAAGAGCGTCTCCGCGGCATCGAGGTCGCGCACGACCTCGACGAAATCCGTGTCATCGACGTTCGAGACGAAGCGGAACGTCATGGAGCGGTCGCTGTACGCCTTGAGCGCCTCGTAAGCCATGACCGGACCGAGGTCCGATCCGCCAATGCCGATATTAACGACGTTGCGGATGTGTCGGCCGGTCGCTCCCCTCCACTCACCCGCGCGAACTCGGTTGCTGAGATCGGCCATGCGGTCAAGCACCGCGTGCACGTCGGGCACCACATTCCGCCCTTGATGAAAGATGGCTGTTCCACGCGGCGCACGCAGCGCCGCATGCAGGACGGCGCGTCGTTCCGAGACGTTGATCTCGTCGCCACGAAACATGGCGTCAATCCGCGCGGGAAGCCGTGCCTCCCCGGCGAGCCGCACCAGCAGCGCGAGTGTTTGATCGGTGACGAGGTTCTTCGAGTAATCGAGGTAGATGCCCGCCGCCTCGAGGACCATGCGCTTGCCGCGCTGCGGATCGTCGCGGAACAGGCCGCGCAGGTGCCATCCGCGCACCTCGCGCGCGTGCGCGTCGAGCGCCGTCCATGCGGGTAGGTCGCGCAAAGTAGTCGTCTCGGTCATGACGTTTCCTCCGGAAGATGCGCGCTCGCCCGGCGCGCGCCTTGGCTCTCGGCGGCACGCTTGGTGTCGATCTGCCTCATCAGCGCGTGTGCTCCAGTTAATCCGAGAGCAACCTTGCGCTAGGCGCGCAGGAAAGTAGTTCGGAAATGGTTTCGAACTCGTCCGGATTCGGGATTGTTATCGGTCTGGCACGGGTATCCAGCGGTTGTGGCGACGCCGTGAGACTGCGCTAGTCTGCTGGCAAACATGCGCAGCGGTGCCTTCCTTGAGCTGTGCGGACTTGCGTGTATTCCTTGAATTCCCTGCGAATCGCGCTTTGATTACACGCCACCTGGAGCGCCGCAGTCAGCGTATCGCCCGCCTGCGGCGTTGCGCGCCCACCCAATCCGCCGCGAGCGCGAATGCGTCGGCCCCCTCAACGGGGCGTTTCCACCGTGCTCCAGCACATGCCGGGCTTGGTTCTGCCCGCCTGGGCGTCGCGCGCGATTGTCCACAGCGCCGGCGCAGGCGCTTCCACGCGGTCCCGATTTGGACTCGACATATTCTGGCGGTCGGTCGCCAACTCGGATAGGGACAACCTGACCACCTGCATCCCGCTGTTCTTCATTCGCGACCTGATTAGACCAAAGGCCAACCTTTTGCTGACCACTTGTCTTTGGAGCGCGAGTACGCTGCGCCCTGCACCGTTTGGTCGAGCGCAACGCGCTCAACGCCGAATCCAATTACGAGAGCCGACGGATTGGAGGTGCACAACGGTTGTCGGCATTACCTTTTTCGGGGCATCGGCCCCGACCTTAATCGGAGGGAAACAACATGAGGCTGATGGGCGAGGACAAATACCGCGTCTGGCGGATATACATGGGCGGTTCCGCGGATGCTTTCGATCGCGGCTGGCTTTCTGTCCTCCAGATCCTGGGCAGCAAGCCGCTGGAAAACGGCGCGATGCCTTCCCTGAGAGGCGCGCGCAGGAATGGCGCTGGCGAAGTTCATTCCTTCGCCGATAGGGACCCGTCGCATGAAACCGTTCCTGGCAAGGAGGATACGTCATGCAGCTCGGCATGATCGGATTGGGAAGAATGGGCGCCAACATGGCGTGGCGCCTGATGGCCGGCGGACACGATTGTGTCGTGTTCGACCGGGATCCCGGTAACGTCGCGCGCCTGGCCGCCGAAGGCGCCGTCGGCTGCGGATCGCTCCCGGAATTCATCGGTAAACTCGCCAAGCCGCGTGTCGCCTGGATCATGGTGCCGGCCGGCGAGATCACGGAACAAACCGTCGAGGCGCTGGGAGAGATCATGGAATCCGGTGACATCATCGTCGACGGCGGCAATACTTATTACAAGGACGACGTCCGCCGCACCCGGGCGCTTGCCAGCCGGGGCATCCACTATGTGGACGTCGGCACCAGCGGCGGGGTCTGGGGACGCGAACGCGGCTACTGCCTCATGATCGGTGGCGAGCGGGACGTGGCTGCCTGCCTCGATCCGATCTTCCAAACCCTGGCGCCGGGCCGCGCCGCCGCGCCTCCCACGCC
>NZ_JBAVEJ010000005.1:0-4965 GCF_049587675.1 Sulfuricaulis sp.
GACAGAATCGGTACGGACAGAACTAATGGCATTCTGGACTCGCTGTTATTATTGGCTTCGTATGCAAAGTGTAACCCCCGGTCCGCGGGTTCACAATTTACGGCCGTCCGGGCTTTTCACGCGTGATGGGATTGGCCGGTAAGCCGACACTATCGGCGAGGTGAGTTGATGTTGCCTTCAACCGCCGCTTGCTCGACCAGCCGGTCGAATTCTTCGGAGCTCATGAGCCCCTTTTCCGCGACGATTTCGCGTACCGGCCGGCCGCTGCGTTCCGACTCTTTGGCCACCTCGGCGGCGGCGCTGTAACCGATGGAAGTATTGAGGAGCGTGGCCAGCCCGACGCTGGTGTGCGCCAGCACGCGGCAGCGATCATGGTTAATCTTGAGGCCGCGCAGGCCTTTTCCCGTCGCGGCGCTCACCGCATGGGTGAGCCAGTCCATGGCGTCGAACAGCGCCGAGCCGAGCGCCGGCATCATGACATTGAGTTCGAGTTGTCCCGCCTGGGTCATGAGGGCCACGGCGTGATCCTGCCCGAGCACCTGATAGCACACCTGGTTCAGCATCTCGAACATGACCGGGTTGACCTTGCCCGGCATGATCGAGGAACCCGGTTGCACCGCCGGCAATTCGATTTCACCGAAGCCGGTACGCGGGCCCGAGGCCAGCAGGCGCATGTCGTTGGCGATACGCGTGAGTTCCAGCGCCAGCGCGCGAATCGCGCCCGAAAGTTGCAGCAGGTCGTGCATCGACTGCATCTGCGCCGCGAGATCGTCCGCGGCACGAATCGGCTCGCCGGTGAGGCGCGCCAGTTCCTCGGCGACGTGCGCGGTGTAGCCGGGAACGGTGTTGAGTCCGGTGCCGACCGCCGAGCCGCCGAGGCCGATCTCGCACAGCAACGAAATGGTTCCACGCAGTTGATGCGCGCCACGGCGCAAAATCCAGGCATAGGCGGCGAACTCGCGCCCGATCGTCGTCGGCACGGCATCCTGCAAATGAGTGCGGCCGCTCTTGACGGTTTTCGTTTCGTGCCGTGCGAGGGTTTCAAACTCGTCGGCCATGCCGTGGACGGCGGCGAGCAGTCGTGGCAGCTTGGCCAGCGCGGCGAGACGGATCGCGGTGGGAATGGTATCGTTGGTGCTCTGCCCCATGTTGACGTGGTCATTGGGGTGCACCGGTTTGTAATCGCCCTTTTTGCCGCCGAGCGCCACGTTCGCCAGATTGGCGATCACCTCGTTGGTGTTCATGTTGTGCGAGGTGCCGGCGCCGGCCTGAAACCGGTCGACGACGAATTCATCGAGATGCTTGCCCGTGATCAGCGTGTCCGACGCCTCGATGATGGCGTTTGCCAGGCGCGCTTCGAGCGCGCCGGCCGATTCGTTGACCGCCGCCGCCGCGCGCTTGATCCGGACGTGAGCGATAATGAAGTCCCGGTCCGGCCGTCGGTCGGATATCGGGAAGTTTTCCACCGCCCGTGCCGTCTGTATGCCGTACCAGGCGTCGAGCGGCACCGGGTGCTCGCCCAGCGAATCTTTTTCGGTGCGGAATTTTTTGCTCATGGCGGGCTCCAATTCATGTAAACGAATTATAGGGATGGCGACGCAGGAATGCATCTCGCTCCCTTTTATGAATTTCTGAACGGAGGATGACGTGCTTAATCGAATAAGGCTTTTTGTCTTGGTGTTGCTGACGGTGCCGGGGCTGGTCCTGGCGGCGGCTCCGGATATCCGGCTGAAGGACATGGACGGCAATGACCACCACGTCAGCGAATTCATCGGTCAGGGAAAATGGACCATTGTTGTGGTCTGGTCCGCCGACTGTCCCATCTGCCGGCGCGATATTTACCACATGACGTTTTTCCACGAGGAGCACCGGAAAACCGATGCCACGGTGCTGGGCCTGTCCATCGACGGTCAGGCCGGGCGCGACAAGGCCAGGGCCTTCGTCAACGATCAGAGCCTCAACTTTCCGAACCTGCTCGGCGGGCCGGACGATCCCGGGCGTCTCAGCGGCACCACGTTCATCGGCACGCCAACGTATTACTTCTTCTCGCCCGAGGGGAAATTCATGACGCAACGTATCGGTCCCGTGACGCAGACGCAGGCGGAGGACTTGATTCGTGACCTTGAAAAGCGGCGCCAGAAAACGTCCATGAAATAATTCTCACCGCCCAGGCTCTCCGGCGGTTTACAATATTTTCATGAACCGTTGTCGGCATATTCTGGTTTCCGGGCGGGTGCAGGGAGTGTTCTTCCGTGCCGCGACGGAAGCCACCGCGCGCCGGTTGGGTGTTACCGGCTGGGTGCGCAATCTTGCTGACGGCAGCGTGGAACTGGTCGCCTGCGGTGAGGACGTGAAGCTCGCGGAGTTGGAGCGCTGGCTGTGGCAGGGACCGCCGCGGGCACGCGTCGAGCAGGTAAAGTCGCGGGAGGCGGAACTGCAATCGTTCGGCGATTTTTCCGTCCGCGGCTGACTACTGACGGAACCAACGCGTCCGCAGCACCTTGTCCACCTTGAGGGAATAGTCGCGCTCGCGCGTGCCGTTGTAGCGTTTGAGCGCGGCGTACAGATTGCCTTTTTCCTTGTCGAGATAGTATTTGAGTATCGTGCAGCCGAGCCGCAGGTTGGTCTGGAGGCGGAACAGGCTGTCGCCGGGTTTGCCGATTTCCTTCAGCCAGAACGGCATCACCTGCATCAGTCCGCGCGCGCCGACCGAGGAGATAGCGTACTGGTCGAAGTTACTTTCCACGTCGATGACCGACAACACGACCTCGGGCGAGAGCCCGGCGCGGTTCGCCTCGTAGTGCACATTCTTCAGCAGTTCAACGCGGTAACGCGGCTCGGGCACGCGCGTCGCAAGACGTCGCGACATGTCCGCCAGCCACACCTCGCCGTCGAAACGGTCGGGAAAGCTGTCGGTTTCCTGCGCCGCCTTTTTCACGATCTGGCGTAGTTCCGGGTCGATCGCGGCCGGTTGCGTTTTTTCGGCGGGTGCGGGTTGCGCAGCGTGCGCGTAGCCGGTCAGCGCGAGGCAGGCGGTTAACGTCACGGCGAAAAGCATCAGCGTTGATCTGGCGATTATCATATAAGTCCGCTTGCACGCCGGTCCGGGACTATGGACATTGGCGGCGACGGGAGCAATCATGAGATGGCAATACCAGAATTATAGACAGTAATCAGTAATACTTTGCCGCCGCGAGTCAGCCCGGCATGACCGTTTCCGAGGAAAGACATCATCATGGCCAAATCCACGCCAATCTCCGCTACCGCGGGCACGCCCGAGGCGGGCGACGTGGAGAACTGGCTGACCGCCGTCACCGCCGGAAGACCCGCGGAGGAAAGCGACATCCTGCGCCGTGCCGCGTCCCTGGCAGCCCGGGCCCATGCCGGACAGCGGCGCGCCTCCGGGGAACCGTATGTCCGGCATTCGCTGGCGGTGGCGAAGATCCTCGCCGACCTGGGGCTCGATCACGAAACGCTTGCCGCGGCAATCCTGCATGACGTGGTCGAGGACGGCGGCATCGCGCTGGAGGACCTGAAGCGCGACTTCGGCGCGCGCATCGCCAGCCTCGTCGACGGCGTGACCAAGATGAATGTCATCCAGGAATTCCAGATCCAGCCGGGGGGTTCGCGTCGCGAACATACCCAAGCCGAGAGCCTGCGCAAGATGCTGCTGGCCATGGCCGAGGACGTGCGCGTCGTGTTCATCAAGCTCGCCGACCGTCTGCACAACATGCGAACCCTGGAGTCCCTGCCAGAGGAGAAACAGAAACGCATCGCGCGCGAGACCATGGATATTTTCGCACCGCTCGCCAACCGTCTCGGCATCTGGCAGATGAAGTGGGAGCTCGAGGACCTGGCCTTCCGGTATCTGGAACCCGTCGAGTACAAGCGGATCGCCGGTTTTCTCGCCGAACGGCGCGAGGACCGCGAGGCTTACATCAAACGTTTTGTCGCGATGCTCGCGGAGGAATTGCATCACGCCGAAATCGCGGCCGACGTCAGTGGCCGGCCGAAGCACATCTACAGCATCTGGCGCAAGATGCAGAAGAAAGGCCGGGATTTCGAGCGGATCTTCGACGTGCGCGCCGTGCGCGTGCTCGTCAAGGACATCCGCGACTGTTACGCCGCCCTCGGCGTGGTGCATTCGCTGTGGCAGCATATTCCCGGCGAATTCGACGACTACATCGCGACACCGAAGGAAAATCACTACCGCTCGATCCACACTGCGGTGATCGGCCCGGACGGCAAGACGGTGGAAGTGCAGATACGCACGCACGATATGCACAATCAGTCCGAGCTGGGTGTCGCTTCCCACTGGCGCTACAAGGAAGGCGCGAAGGAGCGCGCGCGTGCGGATAAGAGTTACGACGCCAAGATCGCTTGGCTGCGCAGCCTGCTCGAATGGAAGGACGAGATCGCGAGTGCGTCTGATTTCGTGGATCAGTTCAAATCTGAGGTCTTCAGCGAGCGCGTATACGTGTTCACGCCCAAGGGCAACATCGTCGATCTGCCCGCGGGAGCGACGCCGCTCGATTTTGCCTATGATATTCACACCGACGTCGGGCACCGTTGCCGCGGCGCCAAGGTCAACGGCCAGATGGTGCCGCTCACCCATCCGCTCAAGACCGGCGACCGCGTAGAGGTGCTGACGGTCAAGCAGGGCGGGCCGTCGCGCGACTGGTTGTCGCCGCACCTCGGTTATCTGCATACCTCCAAGGCGCGCACCCGGGTGAGTCACTGGTTCCGCGAGCAGAATCTGGAGACGAGCATCGCCGAGGGACGCGCCGTGCTGGAACGGGAGTTCCAGCGTCTGGGCATCGGCGACGTCAATTACGAAAAGCTCGCGAGCCGTTTCCAGTTTCACCGGGTGGATGATTTCCTCGCGGCCGCCGGACGCGGCGACATCAAACCGGCGCAGATCATGGCGGCGGTGCAGGAATTCGTTGGACACGCGCTCAAGGAGGC
>NZ_JBAVEJ010000006.1:0-4065 GCF_049587675.1 Sulfuricaulis sp.
GGACACCACCGTGCACTGCGGCCCGGACGCGGCGCACGGCCACTCCCACTGCCGGCCGTTCGTGCGCACGGTCGTGCATCTGCACGGCGGCCACGTGCCGGATCACAGCGACGGCTATCCCGAGGCCTGGTTCTCGCCGGGCTTCAAGGAACGCGGGCCGTTGTTCAGCCGCGAGGTCTACGATTACCCGAACGACCAGGAGGCGGCGACGCTCTGGTACCACGACCATGCGATGGGCATCACGCGCCTGAACGTGTACGCCGGGCTCGCGGGTTTTTACCTCCTGCGCGACGACAACGAGGCGCGTCTGCAACGCGACGGCGCGCTGCCGGATAGCGCTTATGAAATCCCGTTGATGATCCAGGATCGCGCATTCCGGCGTAATGGCTCACTCGCCTACACTGCCGATGTCGGCGAGGTGGAACAACGTCCCGAACGCAAGGAAATTCCGGGCGAAGCGTCGATGAATCTGCCGCGCGACCCGCTCACCGGCGCATTAAGCCCGTCGATTGAGCCGGAGTTTTTCGGCGACATGATCCTGGTCAATGGCAAGCTGTGGCCTGTCCTGGAGGTGGAGCCGCGCCACTATCGCTTCCGGTTGCTGAACGGCTCGAACGCGCGCTTCTACCATCTGTGGCTCGACTCGGGCCAGACCCTGCATCAGATTGGCAGCGACGGTGGACTGTTGCCAGCGCCGATCGCGCTCAAGGAGCTGACGCTCGCGCCGGCCGAACGCGCCGACATAATCGTGGATTTCTCCGGCCCGGCGCTCGCCGGCAAGACCATCATCATGCGCAACGACGCCAAGACGCCCTATCCGAACGGCGACGCCGTCGATACCGCCACCACCGGCCGCATCATGGCGTTCCGGGTCACGCGCCCGCGTTCGGCGGTTGCCGACGCACGCCTGCCGACGACGTTGCGCGCGCCGATCGCGACACCGCGCGCGGACAGCGAGCGCACGGTGTTGCTCGCCGAAATCGAGGATGAATACGGACGCGTGAAACCGATGCTCGGCACGCTCGAATCCGGTGCACTCGGCTGGGATGACCCGATCTCGGAGAATCCGCGCGCCGGCACAACCGAGGTGTGGCGCATCGTTAATGCCACCGCGGACGCGCACCCGGTGCACCTGCATCTGGTGCACTTCCGCGTATTCGACCGCCAACGCTTCGACCACGCTGAGTTCGTGCTCGGCAAACCCGATACCCTGAAGCTGACCGGTGCGCCGCAACCGGCGCATGTCAACGAAAGGGGATGGAAGGACACCGTGATCGCCAACCCGGGCGAAGTCACGCGCGTGATCGCAACCTTCGATCTGCCCGGCCTGTACGTGTGGCACTGCCACATCCTCGAACACGAGGACCACGAGATGATGCGGCCGTACCGCGTCGTGCCCTAGGGAAGCTCTGATTCAGTCTCCCATTCGCCCTGAGCTTGTCGAAGGGTGAACGGGAAATGCGGTAAATGTCAGGCGAATCGTCCGTTCATGGTTCGACAGGCTCACCACGAACGGACTTAATCAGAGCTTCCCTAGCCAAACAACTGCATGATCAGCTCCTCCCGTACACCGGCACCGCGGCGCCGGTTACCGAGCGCGCTTCATCCGACAACAGAAACGCGATGACGTGGGCAATATCTTCGGGCGCGACCCAGGTGGAAAAATCCGCCTTGGGCATGGACTCGCGGTTCTGCGGTGTGTCGATCGTTCCCGGCACGATGCAGTTGACGTTGATGCCGCGCGTCTTGAGCTCACCCGCCAGGCTTTCAGTAAGCCGTAACACCGCTGTCTTCGCGGCACTGTAGGCGGCGTAGTTGGGGCTGCCCTGAAACGCGTTGCGGCTCGCGACATTAATAATGCGCCCGCGCTGCGCCGACAGCATGTACGGAATCACGGCGCGGCAGGCGTTGAGCGCAGTGCGGACATTGACGTCATACATGAAATCCCATTCCGCGAGATCGGACTCGTGCACCGGCTTACCGCCGCGAAATCCACCGACGGTATTCACCAGCCCGTCGAGCCGCCCGAAGCGTTTGTGCGCCTCGGCCGCCATGGCGTTCACCGCTTTCGGGTCGGTCATGTCGACGTCGCCGGCGAGCCAATGCTGATCCGGCCCTTTCAGCTCGCCATAAGCTGCCTTCAAGTGCTCGACCGACCGCTCGACCAGGACCATCCTGGCTCCCTGTGCCTGCACGCACGCCGCCACGGCGCGGCCGAGATTGCCGGCCGCGCCCGTGATGATCATTACCTTGTCTTTCAAACCCGACATGCTTATTTGCTCCCGTTAATTCTGGAATCCACCATGCTAAATGGTTTCTTATTGTCTATCCATTGCGCAAAGGAAGCCATAAGGAAGCCATGCGGACGGAGGGGTAAATGAGACAGCCAGAGATTTCGCGTCAATCGCGCGGCAGGCTTGTCGGTCGCGCAGCGGTCAGGCAGCATGATCGTTCCTGCTCGCTGAATACCAAGGAAACTTTTTAATGAGCATGTCGTTGGTGCACGAAGCGGTCATGTTTCTCGCGGCGGCGGTTATCGCGGTACCGTTGTTCAAAAAACTCGGCATGGGCGCGGTACTGGGTTACCTCTTCGCCGGCGTGCTCATCGGGCCGTGGCTTTTCGGCTTCATCAGCGATGTTGACAACATTCTGCATTTTGCCGAGCTCGGCGTGGTCCTGCTGCTGTTCGTGATCGGGCTGGAACTGCGGCCGTCGCGCCTGTGGGAATTGCGCCGTCCCATCTTCGGTCTCGGAGGCGCGCAATTTATCGTTACCGGCGTGGTCCTGGGCGCCGCCGGCATGGCGCTGGGGCTGCCGGCCACGACCGCCTTCGTGGTCGGGCTGGTGCTGTCGCTTTCTTCCACCGCTTTCGCACTGCAAATCCTGGCGGAGCGAAAAAAACTCACCACCCATTACGGACGCGCGTCGTTCACGATACTGCTGCTGCAGGATATTGCCGCCATCCCCCTGCTCGCGCTGATTCCGTTGTTGGGCATCAGCGACCTCGACCAAGGGTGGAATTTACTTTCCGTCCTCAAGCCCGTGGCCATCGTTGTGGTCGTCATCGTCGGCGGCCGCTGGTTGTTGCGCCCGTTCCTGCGTCTGGCCGCCTCCGCCACGAGTCACGAGGTATTTATCGCCGCGGCCTTGCTGGTGGTGATAGGAACAGCGTTGTTGGTGCAATCGGCCGGTCTGTCCATGGCACTGGGGGCGTTTCTGGCGGGCGTGTTGCTGGCCGATTCGGAATACCGCCACGAACTGGAAGCCGATATCGAACCGTTCAAAGGCCTGCTGCTCGGACTGTTTTTCATGGCCGTGGGCATGACCATGAACCTGGGGCTGGTGGTCGACCGGCCACTCGCCGTGCTGGGGCTGGTCGTGGGACTGGTGGCCGTTAAATCGATGTTGCTCTACGGGCTGGGGCGCATGGCCAAACTGGGTCACGGCGCGGCGTTCAATCTGGCCCTGTATATTTCCCAGGGCGGTGAATTCGCCTTCGTTTTGTTCGGCGCGGCCGTGGGCGCGCAGGTACTGGACAAAACGGTGGCGGACCTGCTGATCGTGGTCGTATCGGTTTCCATGATGGTCACCCCCCTGCTCGTGACGTTGAATGAAAAGATCTTCAAGATCGGATGCGTCACGGAGAAGGTCAGAGAATTCGACAAAATCGAGGCGCGCGAGCACCGCGTCATCATCGCTGGGTTCGGCCGATTCGGTCAGATGATCGCACGCACGCTGCGCATGAAAAAAATCCCCTTCACCGTGCTGGAAGCGAGCTTCGAGCAAGTCGACTTCGTGCGCAAGTTCGGCAACAAGATTTACTTCGGCGACGCCTCGCGGCTCGATCTGCTGCGTGCCGCGCACGCCGAGTCGGCGGAGGTTTTCGTGCTGGCCATCGACGATATCGAGGCCTCGATCAAAACCGCGCTGATGGTCAAAAAACATTACCCGCACCTCAAGATCTACGCCCGTGCCCGCAACCGCATCCATGCCTACCGACTCATGGATATCGGCGTGGACAAGCAAATCCGTGAAACGCTGTTATCGAGCATTGAACTGGCGCGC
>NZ_JBAVEJ010000007.1:0-2101 GCF_049587675.1 Sulfuricaulis sp.
GCCT
The DNA here is from genome assembly GCF_049587675.1 of Sulfuricaulis sp. Taxonomy (GTDB): domain Bacteria; phylum Pseudomonadota; class Gammaproteobacteria; order Acidiferrobacterales; family Sulfurifustaceae; genus Sulfuricaulis. Next base: position 5 of record NZ_JBAVEJ010000007.1, read on the forward strand.
GATGTCGGCATTCTTCGGCATCGGCGGCGGTTCGATGTCGGTGCCGTTCATGACTTGGTACGGTGTGCCGGCGCGCCAGGCGATCGCGACCTCGGCGGCGATCGGATTTCCCATCGCGCTCAGCGCCGCCATCGGCTTTGTCGTGGCCGGATGGAACGTGGAGGGATTGCCGCCCTGGAGTGTCGGCTATGTGGTGTTGCCGGCGTTCGCCGGCATCGTGGTGGCGAGCATGGCGGCGGCGCCGTTCGGCGCGCGCCTCGCGCATCGGCTTTCCGATGCCACCCTGCGGCGCATATTCGCCGCCTTTGTGGCTATTCTCGGCGTGAAAATGCTATGGAGTTTATTATAAGTACTGGCAATGGCCGACCAGTCATCAGGCGTTCATATGGAAATTGATACCTTATTAATACGCGAGGTGGTGCATGCGCTTAAAAGGCAGGGGTTGATGCTGGCCACGGCGGAATCCTGTACCGGCGGCTGGGTGGCGCAGGTGATCACCTCGGTGGCCGGCAGTTCCGAGTGGTTCGAGCGCGGATTCGTCGCCTACACCAATCTTGCCAAGCGCGAGATGCTGGGGGTCAGCACCACGATCCTGTCGCGTTACGGTGCCGTGAGCGATCAGACCGCGCGCGCCATGGCCGAAGGCGCGCTCACCCATTCGCACGCGCAGGTTGCGCTCGCGATTACCGGTATTGCCGGTCCGAGCGGCGGCACGCCGGAGAAGCCGGTCGGTACCGTCTGCTTCGCCTGGGCCGCGAAGAAACGCGATACCCATAGTCGCAAGCATGTTTTTACTGGTGACCGTGAGGCCGTGCGGAGGCAGGCGGTGGTTACTGCACTTCAGGGCCTCCTCGATTTTCTTAGTTGACCTTTCTGTCGACCGAACAATCAACGCTTTCTTCCAAGCCAAGCCAATTTATCGGCCGCTGCCAGCCTGTTCTGTTAGGGCTAGGCCACTCCAGAGACTTGTGGAATAATCGTTTGTAACTCAGCTTTTCTAAGCGCACCGAACAACCGTTTAGGCGGTTTACCGCAGGAGAACAGGCATGGATACGAACAAAACCAAGGCATTGAACATGGCCCTGGGACAGATCGAAAAGCAGTTCGGCAAGGGCTCGGTCATGCGTCTGGGCGATGCCGGCGTTGTACAGCAGGTCGAGGCGGTTTCCACCGGGTCGCTGGGCCTCGATATCGCCCTCGGCATCGGCGGCCTGCCGCGTGGCCGGGTCGCGGAGATATACGGACCGGAATCCTCGGGAAAAACGACGCTGGCTCTTTCCGTAATCGCCCAAGTCCAGAAGCTGGGCGGCGCGGCGGCCTTCATCGACGCGGAACACGCGCTCGACCCGCTGTACGCAAAGAAGCTCGGCGTGAATATCGACGATTTACTCGTGTCGCAGCCGGATTCCGGTGAGCAGGCGCTCGAGATCGCCGACATGCTGGTGCGTTCGGGCGGCGTGGATATCGTGGTGATCGACTCGGTGGCGGCGCTCACGCCCAAGGCCGAGATCGAGGGCGAAATGGGCGACTCGCACATGGGCCTGCAGGCGCGATTGATGAGCCAGGCGCTGCGCAAGCTGACCGCCAACATCAAGCGCTCCAATACCCTGGTGGTCTTCATCAACCAGATCCGCATGAAAATCGGCGTGATGTTCGGCAATCCCGAAACCACGACCGGCGGCAATGCGCTCAAGTTCTATGCTTCGGTGCGCCTCGACATCCGCCGCATCGGCGCGATCAAGAAGGGCGAGGAAGTGATCGGCAGCCAGACGCGCGTGAAGGTGGTCAAGAATAAGGTCGCGCCCCCATTCCGGCAGTGCGAGTTCGACATCATTTATAATGAAGGCATCTCGAAGGAAGGCGAGCTCGTCGATATCGGGTCCGAGAACGGCGTCGTCGACAAGACAGGCGCCTGGTACAGCTTCAACAAGGAACGCATCGGCCAGGGCAAGGACAACGCCCGCCAGTTCCTGAAGGACAATCCAGATATCGCCGCCGAGATCGAGAAGCGCATCCGCGAGAAGGCCGTGGCGGCGGTACGCGCCGCGGCCGGTGACGACGAAGCAGTGGAAGCCACGGCGGAGGAAGAAGCCTGAA
>NZ_JBAVEJ010000008.1:0-6559 GCF_049587675.1 Sulfuricaulis sp.
CCGGAGCCGCCGACTACTTCCTGCGCTTCTCGCCGGAATCGGCGCTCGACCAACTCGCCGGGCGCACACAACGCGCCTCGGGCTCGAACACGGTCTCGCTTAAAAGCTCCCGGTGGGGCTGCGGTACTCGGCGCGCGCTACGGGGGTTTAGCAGCACCTTCTCCGATCTCGGCTTGACTCAAGGTGTAGAAAGCACAAGCATGTCGTATTTCATGCGGCGGTTTTGAAACAAAATATATAACTTTGAGAAAATTAATGGCTGAACGCTGTTTCATCTGTGGTTGCACACTGCATCGTGAGAAGGGCACCTATGCTCGTCCGGATGTTAAAGGCCGTAGTCACGCCACTGAGAACCATTTTGTACCCGAACGTTTTTTCGGCCGTTCCACCAATCGGCGCGGAACGAAGACCGAAGGTATTTTTGAAACTTGTCCATGGGGATATGAAGGCAAAACAGAAGTATTTTGCTATGAGTGCCACGAAGAACTTCTTCACAATCCGGTTCTCTTGCCCCAAGACATCGAGCGCTTCGCTGAAATCTGTCGCAGTCGAGGTCTCGATGAAGATTCTAAGAGTAAAGATCGTTCCAAAATCGCGGGCCGAATTAAGCTGCTCCGCGAAGTTATTGCCAAGGGGCTAGCTGTAATCCGAGCCGATGGTGAACGTGGCGCCAGCTAACATTCGTGAGGTGGGTAATTTTTGACCCGTCGGAGCGAGCCGAGCACCGAGCGAAGTCGGGGGTTGTCGCGAGCCTCTTGATCGAGCCCGAGGCGCGTACTGTGCGCCCGGCGAGTTAGGCGAGCGCCTGATCACACGAGGAGCACAGGGTACCGCCCGTTGTGTGGGCGGCGAAGCGACCGGGTGTCCTTCTCTTTGGTGACTTTCTCTTGGACAAGCAAGAGAAAGTCACCCAGGGTGCAGGGGCGGAGCCACCCGCAATTAGATTTTCAAAGTCAAAAGCCGCCGAAGGGCGGCTTTTGATCATTCAACCTGGATGTCCGCCTTCGCGGACATGACAACCACCGCGGTTATTCCGCCGGCAATCCCTGCAAAATGCTTCCCTTCACCGGCGCCGAGAAGACGGTTCGCCGCAGCAGCGCCAGCGTGAACGGTTCCTGGCGGTTCCAGGGCATGAGTGACAGGAAGCGCGCGAGCGGGCAGTAGCTCACCGTGACCATGGCCGTGGTGCCGGCAAGCTGGAACCAGTACCAAATGACATACGGGTCCCACAGTCCCAGCACCAGCAATCCAAGATATGCCACCCGGACCTGCACCGGGAACGCCATGAGCCGGCGGTGCCAACCGAGGTAATGCAGCGATTGCACCACGCCGAGCGCGATGGCCACGTGAAACGCCTGCCTGAATCCCGCGAGGCCGGTGGCCAGCAGCACCGCCATGGCCAGCCAGTACCACCAACTGATATCTTTATGAGTCGTCATCGTTATCCCCCTATTGGCATGTGAAGAAATTGACTGATTGAACCCGCAGATCTTTCGAGACCTTGGTCATTGAGTTAGGCCTCTTCGCGCACGAGCCGGATGTCAATTTCCCTATCCACATACTTCCACTCCTCGATGGCACGCAACGCGGCAAGCAACTTGTTGAACGCCGCCTCCTGAGCCGGCGCGTACTCGAACCAGGTGAGGAAATCGAACGGCTCATGCTCCGAGAGATCCCGGCAGTGGTGGAGCCTTCTCGCTAACTCGGGAAAATACTGAAGCCCGATTCTGGTGTGGTGAGACTGCTCTTTGAAAATGCTCAGGCGTTCGTCTTGGGTGAGCGCCCACCAGGCCTCGTTCTTTCGAATGGGGATCAGGGCCGCGCAGGTTGCCTCGGGGCGCCCGAGACCCAGTTGCTTGGCCACGATCTGGTTCCTTTCCTCGCGAACGACATACCGCTCATGGCTGGTTATCCCACGAAGAACCCAGGACGCCCGTGGATCGGATGGAATCTCTGAGCCAGAGGCGATTTCGAGCCTTCGCGCCGCCGGCAGCGGCTCTCCTACCATCACTTCCATTTTGGTGACACGCCAGAGACCTGTGTCGCCACCCATGAACGAAAACAATCGCGTGGACATATCAATCTTCCTCGGTGAGTTAATCGGTTGAGCTGAATTTGCCGCGCTATCAAGCCGCGATGCCCATCAGGTACATCACGACCGGCACGGCCAGCCAGACCAGACCCTTCACCAGAAAAAATGCGAAACCGGCCATGCCCAGACGTTTCCAGAAACGATTTTCGATGTTGCCCGTCAGCGTGTTCATGTCATTTCCTCCAGCTTGCGGGTGGCGCGGCGCAGGCCGCGCCACCCGATTTTTCTAGGTCGCCTCCGGATCGATCCCGGACGAACGACCGCCGAGGCGCGGCACCAGCATCGGCACCTGTTTGCGGTATTCGCTGTAGCGCGCGCCGTGAAAGGTCACGAGATCGCGTTCTTCGAAACGGATACCGATCAGAATGTACGCCGTCGTGAGCAGCGCGAAGAACAGATGCGCCGCGGTCATGGTCGGTGTGGCCCAGAAGGCGATAATGAAACCGACGTAGATCGGGTGACGCACGATTTTGTACAGGCCGGGCGTTCCGAAATTAAGCGGGCGATATTCCTTGCCGCGCAGATGGAGCCATACTTGACGCAGACCGAAAAGATCGAAGTGATTGATCAGGAAGGTCGATACCAGAAGGATCCCCCAGCCGAGGGCGCAAAGTCCGTAAAGCACGGCTTGCCCGACCGGGTCCTGCACATGCCAGATCACGCCTCCGATCGGTTGCCAGAATGCGAACAGCGCGATCAGCGCCAGACTCGAGAACAGCACGAAGGTGCTGCGCTCGACCGGTTTCGGCACGAAGCGCGTCCACCAGCGCTTGAAGGCCGGGCGCGCCATGACGCTGTGCTGCACCGCGAAGAGCCCGAGCAGCAGCGCGTTGATCAACAATGCCTGATCCAGCGGGCCGTCCGGTATCGAGTCGATGGATTTCGGCACGATGAAATTGCCGACGAAGCCGATGGCGTACAGGAAGGTGCCGAAGAAAATGGCGTAACAGACAACGCCGTATGTGAATGCTGCGATTCTTTTCATGACTATTGTCTCCTCAAAGGATGGTTGATGGTCCACCCGGACGCGCGCCGCGCGTCCGGGTGCCGGGTTACATGCCGATCAGGCGCGCATCGAACCCCTGGCGCACGACGGCGCTAAGAATCTTCTGCGAGTCGATCACTTCCGGGTCGTAATCCACGAGCACCAGTCGGCTTGATCTCGAGCTCGCCTGCGCCCGGGTTACGCCATCCATCCCGTCGAGCTCGCTTTCCAGCTCGGTGATACGTTCCCGGTTCGGGGTACGCTTCAAATCCACTACGACATTGGCCTGATTCGTTTGCATGACACTTGTCTCCTGTTCAGGTTGAGGTTTCGATTCGGGCCTGTCTTTCCGTTACCGGTTGAACCGCCCGCTTGCAGCGCCGTCCTGACTTTCGTCTCCGCATGGACCGCCACTGCATGTGACGAACTCTAGGCCCGGTACGTATCAGGATGATTTCGCGCCAGGGGATTTTTGTTATCGGTTTGTATCGGCGTGTTGCTATAATCCGCGCGTTATAAGGCCGGACCCGGGAGAAAGCGTGGAGAACAAGCAGCGCGTTCTGGTCGTCGACGACGAAGCCGAAATCCGCGAGATGCTGTCCGAATACCTCAACTCCCACGGGTTCGAGGTCATGGCGGCGGACAGCGGCAAGGCCATGCGTGAACTGCTGGCGAAAAACGTTCCGGACGTGGTGCTGCTGGATGTGAACCTGCCGGGAGAGGATGGGCTCACGCTCGCGCGCTATATCCGCGAGCGCTTCGACCTGCCGATCATCATGGTGACCGCCGCCGACGAGGTCGTGGACCGGGTGGTCGGCCTCGAGGTCGGGGCCGACGACTATCTCACCAAGCCCTTCGATCCGCGCGAACTGCGCGCCCGCATCAAGACTGTGTTGCGCCGCTATCAGCGCCCGGGCGCGGCCTCACCGACGCGAGCTGCGGATGAAACCAAGCGCCGGCGCGTTCCCTTCGGGCGCTGCACTCTCGACCTCGACACGCGCCAGCTGCTCGACGCCGATAACCGTGAAATCCCGCTCACCAGCATGGAATTCGACCTGCTCAAGGTCTTCGCCGAACGCCCCAACCGGGTGCTGACGCGCGACCAGATCCTGAACATCACGCGCAACCGCGACTGGGACCCTTTCGACCGCAGCATCGACATCCGCATCGCGCGCCTGCGCAAGAAAATCGAGGCCGACCCGGACAAGCCCGGCACCCTCAAGACCGTGCGCGGCTCGGGCTACATGTTCGTCCCCAATCCCGACTGAGCCCGCCCGGCGCGCCGGCGGCGTTTTGTTTCAATTGTTTCAGGCTTGTAACACCTGCTTGGCAGCGGCCGAGGCATGAGTACACTAGCGTCTGATCAGCCATGGCCACGCAACCCGAATCTTTGATGCCACCGATGTCGCGCGATGCGGACAGCGTCCTCGTCCTGCAGCAGATTCTCGACCACGCTACCGCCGTGGTGTACGTCAAGGATCGTGACGGCCGCTATCAATTCGCCAACCGCCTGTTCCTGGAGCTGTTCCGCCGGAGCGCGAGCGAGGTCATCGGGCGCAGCGACGCGGAGATTTTCCCGCCCGAGATCACCGCGAACCTGCACCGCAACGATGCACTCGTGTTCGAGCGCAATGCGCCCGTCGAGTTCGAGGAGCAGGTGCCGCGGGAAGACGGCATGCGCACCTACCTGTCGCTCAAGTTTCCGCTGTACAACGCCCAAGGCGAGGCCTATGCCGTGTGCGGCATCTCCACCGACATCACCGAGCGCAAGTCGGCCGAAGAGGCGCTGCGCGCAAGCGAGGAGCGCTATCACACGACCTTCAATGCTTCCGTCGATGGGATCGCTCTGTGCACACCCGACGGGCGCATCATGGATGCGAACCCGGCATTCTGCCGTCTGCACGGTTATACGCGCGAGGAGCTGCTGGCGGCCGAGTCGTTCCAGTTCGTGCACCCGGACAGTCACCTGCGCTGCTGGGCGTTCTTCGAGGCCGCGAGCTGCGGCCACAGCCTGAAGTCCGAAGCCAGGGCCAAGCGCAAGGACGGCACGATCTTCGACGCCGAGGTTCACGGCGTGCCGGTGCACTACGGCAACGAGCCGCACCTGCTGCTAATCATGCGCGATATCTCCGAGCGCAAGCAGGCCGAGGCCGAGCGCACCCGGCTCGAGGCGCAGTTGCGCCAGGCGCAGAAGATGGAGGCCATCGGCCATCTCACCGGTGGCGTGGCGCACGACTTCAACAATATTCTTACCGCCGTTATGGGCTACGTCGCCATGGCGCAGGAGCGCGTCGCGGCTCAGGGCGACGAGAAGCTCGACAAGTATCTCGACCGCGCGCTGCGCTCGGGCCGCCAGGCGCGCGACCTGATCCAGCAGATGCTCACGTTCTCGCGCGGACAGCGCGGCGAACCGCGCGCGCTGCAACTCCTGCCGCTGGTGAAGGAATCGGTCAAGCTCATGCGCTCGACGCTCCCGTCCAGCATCGAGTTCGCCACCGAGCTCGATGCCGCGTTGCCGGCGGTGTTGCTCGACCCGGTGCATCTCGAGCAGGTGCTGATGAACCTGTGCATCAACGCGCGCGATGCCATGCAAGGTGCCGGGTCACTGAATATCGCACTCAAGAAAACCACTCGCCACGACAGTGTCTGCACCTCCTGTCACCAGCCGGTGCGTGGCACCTACGTCGAGCTGGCCGTCAGCGACACCGGCCCCGGCATCTCTGCCGAGGTCGTGGAGCGCATATTCGAGCCGTTCTTCAGCACCAAGGAAACCGGCAAAGGCAGTGGCATGGGCCTCTCGACCGTGCACGGCATTGTGCACGAGCACGGCGGGCATATCGTGGTCGAGACGGCGCCGGGCCAGGGCGCGCGCTTTCGCGTGCTGTTCAGACCCATGGCGAGCGCGGAGGGCGAGGCAATCCGGACCGAGACATCGGGGCCGGTATCCGCGAGCCGCCAGCTCAAGGGCCGCGTGCTGCTGGTGGACGACGAGCCGGCCGTCGCCGAGTTCATGGCTGAGCTGCTGGGGAGTTGGGGGCTTGAGGTGACGGTATATCAGAACCCGGTCGAGGCCCGGGCCTTGTTCGCGGACGGTCCTGAAAAATACGACCTTGTGGTGACCGATCAGACCATGCCCAGACTCACCGGCCTCGATCTCGCGCGCACGCTGTTGACGCGGCGTCCCGATCTGCCGGTGATTCTCTACACCGGCTATGCCGAACGCCTGACCGAGGCCCAGACACGCGGTTCCGGCATTCGCGCGTTTGTCACCAAGCCTATCGATATCGGCGCTTTCTTCACGCTCGTTGAGGGATTACTGAAACGGTAGCGATATCACATGTCGCCTCATAGAGAGATGCACTAGCGTGGGTTACGAATATGCCGAGGAGACGGGGAGTCCAGCATAGAAGCTGTTTCCTCGCTGATTTAACTGAGCGGCCTGCGGCCATGTTTTACTTGTGGGTGGCTGACCCACGGCTGGT
>NZ_JBAVEJ010000009.1:0-8595 GCF_049587675.1 Sulfuricaulis sp.
ACCATTCCCTTGTATTGGTTTCTCGTCGGCAGCTCGCTCGGCGCGGGAGTGTTGCTGCTCCTGATCACGCCGTTGCTGAAATACCTGATGCATGGGAAAGGCTGAGCCAGCAGCTGTTCTTGCTGTGCCAAACTTGTAACCATGATCGTTGAGGCCGGAGAAATAACAGGGACCAAGCAACGAGCTACGACGCGGCAAAGCGTCTGTTTTCGACTGCGGATTCAACCGATCGACGCAACAGTTTGGCTAAATCGTTCAGCGGGTGTTTCATAGTTTAGCGTTTTCCGTGGACGTTCGTTCAAGCGCCGAGCCACGGCATTCAGCCTGGCCTGCGTGTAGACCGAAAGGTCGGTTCCCTTGGGGAAATACTGCCTCAATAGCCCGTTCGTATTCTCATTGGACCCCCGCTGCCAAGGATTTTGGGGATCACAGAAATACACCTTGATGTCGGTCGCCAACGTGAAACGTTTGTGGTCGGCCATTTCTTTGCCCCGATCCCAGGTCAGCGATTGATAGAGTTCCCGCGGTAACCGGTGAGCGTGCCTGATAAGTGCATCGATGACAGTCTCGGTATCTTTGCTGTCGACCTTCACCAGCATCACGTAGCGCGTATGACGTTCGACGAGCGTCGCCATCTGGCTGTTGTGGCTTCCGAACAGCAGGTCGCCTTCCCAGTGACCCGGCACGGCCCGATCGTCAACCGTGGCCGGACGCTCGCGGATCGATACCGTGTCGGTGATTCTGCCGTGAGTGTCCGTTTTCTGCGTGTGATGGCGCGAGCGGCGCATGGCGCGTGTGCGCCGCAAATGCTGTAACAGCTCTTTCCTCAGGGCGCCACGGGCCTGAATGAAGAGGCTGCGATAGATGGTCTCGTGTGACACCCGGTAGTACTCGTTGTCCGAATAAGTGCGCTTGAGCCACCCGGCAATCTGCTGCGGCGACCACTCCAATTGGAGCTTACCGGCCACGATGCGCGCCAACGCCGGGTTCTCCCCCAGTTTACAGGTCTTGGGGCGACGTGCACGATCCCGGGCGGCTTGGTCGGCCCGACTCGCCCGATAGCATCGCTGGCCACCGTTGCGTTTGAGCTCGCGGCTGATGGTGGAGGGTGCGCGTCCGAGCGACGCCGCAATCGAACGGATCGCGTGGCCCGCCACCACCGCACACGATATCTCTTCGCGTTCCGCCAATGTCAGCGCCAATCTCGAACGGCGACGCGGCACCGGGCGTATCCCACCCGTCTCCGCCAGAATGCGTTGTATCGATGGGTGGTGTCGACCAAACAATTGCGCGATCTGGTGAAGCGAATCCCCTCTCTGCCAGCGGTCCCACATAAGGGCTTTCTGGGTTTCGGAGTAATAGATCCGTGGTCTTTGTTTCATTTGCAACACTCCTTCTGCTTGCGCAGTATCTAGTGTGTTGCATCGATCGGTTGAATCCGCAACCCAAAGCGGACACTCGTATGAGGGGACGCTGTGCCTGCTTGCTCAGCGCCTCTCAAATCTGAGTTAAACCGTCACATAGCAGTTCAATAGGCTTATCCCGTAGGTTTGCAGTATATTGCTGCGAAACACATACGAGGTATTCAGCCGAAATGACTGACCTCAAACGGTTTTCAGGTATTTTTAGTCCACGGTATATTGAATATCCCGTACTTGGGCCGTTTAATCATCGTTAGGCAGCGTATTAAAGGAGGGATCGAGTCAATGTCGAGTCAAGTCAATGAAGCCATCCGGGCGCATTACGCCCGGTCCGAGCTTGGCAGCGTCATTCTGGCCGCCTTGGAAAACGCTGGCAAAGACCTGAATCGCCTCACGCCGGAAGACTTGGCGCCGATCGACGAATTTCACATTCGCGGCCGAGCAGCAACGCTCGAGCTTGCGCGAACTGCGCGCGTCGACGCCACGAAGCACGTACTTGACGTCGGTAGCGGCATCGGCGGGACATCACGATGTCTTGCGCGGGAATTCGGGTGTCGGGTCACCGGCATTGATCTCACCGACGAGTACTGCCGCGCCGCCGCGATGCTTACCGAGCGAATCGCCCTCACCGAACTCGTCGACTTTCGCCAAGGTGACGCCACGAAGCTGCCGTTTCCCGATGCGTCGTTTGACGTTGTCTGGACCGAGCATGTGGCCATGAATATCCCGGACAAACCCACGCTATACGAGGAGATGTACAGGGTCCTAAAGCCGGAGGGCACGCTCGCGATCTATGACGTTCTTGCCGGACCGTCGGGCCCAGTCCTTTTCCCCGTCCCTTGGGCGCGCACACCGGAGTCGAGCTTCCTCGTCACGCCAGACGAATTGCGCGGGCTGCTCGAGAAAGCCGGGTTCAATCTAGAAGATTGGTCCGACACTACAGACGCTGCGCGCGCCTGGTTCGTATCGCTAGCCGAAAAGATCCGCAAAACCGGTTTCCCCCCGCTTGGCTTTCATGTTCTTCTCGGAGCCGATTTTCAGGCCATGGCGCAAAATCAGGGCCGCAATCTAGAGGAGGGCCGGATTGTCCTGGCACAGGTGGTCGCCAATAGATGAGCGCTGCCTAACCACGGCGTGCAGCCGACGCCCGCAATCGGGCGCGGCTGACGCCGAACGTTAAACGTCTGCTCTTGGCCGGAATGCGACCGTCACAAAGCGAACCCAGAACAGTCCCATGACCGCGTTGCCAGTTCTGAGGATATACTGCCAAGGTTGTCCGTACATCACCTGTAAGGCCAGCGTTTTGGGGCCGCCGTTGGCTTTCGTGGCGCGTGAGGTCCCGTGAATCTAAAGGAGAACCGTCATGGCGACATACATCGCACTTTGTAACTTTACGGATCAAGGGATTCGCAACGTAAAGGACACCACGAAACGCGCCGATGCTGTCATGGAGGCGGCAAAGAAGTTCGGGGCCAATATGACGCAAATCTACTGGACGGTGGGGCACTATGATCTGGTTGCGATCATCGAAGCACCGGATGACAAGTCAGCAACCGCATTCACATTGGCTATTGGTGTCGCAGGCAATATCCGCACGCAGACCCTACGCGCCTTCTCCAAAGAGGAAATGAACGGGATTCTTGGCAAGCTGGCATAGCGGGCCGCGTGCCTAACGCTAGGTGGAGCGGGCGGGCCGGAAGCGCGTTGCCATATTGGCGTTCCGTGGCAGCCCGCCGCTCACCACGACGTTGAGCGTCTGCTTGCGGGATACTGCTAACGGCCGCTTATGGCCGTTAACCGACCGTCAGCATCTGATCTTACCCACGTTCTGTGGACACGATAACTAGGCGATTCGCATCGCCTCGAAGGCCAGCGGAGACTCGTAGTGCAAGGTCGAGTGACGCCGCTGGCGGTTGTAAAACATCTCCATGTAATCGAACAGGCTGGCGCGCGCCTGGTCTCGGGTTTTGTAGTCGCAGTGCATGATCAACTCGGTCTTCAGGGTATGGAAGAAACTCTCCATCGGCGCATTGTCCCAACAGTCCCCCTTGCGGCTCATGCTCTGGCGGATCATGGGGTAACGTGCCAGCAGTTCCCGGTAATCCACGGCCGAGTAGGTCGTACCCTGGTCGGAGTGCAGGGGATACCCGGTGGCCCGCGCCAGCCGATCGCCATACTGAGAGCATCGGTGGCGAGTTTGCAGTCGAGCGTTCGGCTCATGGCCCAGCCGACAACGGCGCGCGAGTACACATCCAACACGGCGGCCAGGTACAGCCAGCCTTCACGCGTCGGGATGTAGGTGATGTCGCTCAACCAGCACGCGTTGGGACGCTCGGCCGTGAACACCCGACCGATCACAGGTTGGGCGAGGCCTGGGTCCGGCGCGAATCCGTCGTCACCCGGAAGCGGCGAATGCACTTGGGCAGGATAGCCGCTTGCCGCATGAGCTTGGCGACCGTATTCCGGCAGCAGAATACGCCCTGGGCACAGAGCTCGGCGTGTACCCGCGGTGCCCCATAGGTCTCGCGGCTGTCCAGGTGAATCTTACGAATCGCCGCGAGCAGCGTGTGTTGGCGCACCTTTCGGGCACTGGGCACCCGGCCCCGCGCCACGTAATAGCCGCTGCGCGAGACCTTAAGTGCCGCGCACAGGGCCTTCACCTTGTAGCTACGTCGCTGCTGATCGATGAAGGCGTATTTCACTTCGACTCGCCCGCGAAGTAGATGGCCGCTTTTTTTAAGATTTCATTCTCGATCCGCAGCTTGGCGTTCTCGCGCCGCATTTGCTCCAGGTCCTGGCTGGCCACCGGCGGGGGTTGGGTGACACCCGTGCGGGCTTCCTCCTCGAACTGAATCCGCCATTCTCTCAGATGACCGACTCGGATCCCGAGCGCCCGCGCGATCTGCGCCTTGGGCTTCTCGCCTAGCGCCGCTTGGCGAACTGCCTCGAGTTTGAACTCCCGGCTATACCTTGTGTACGGTTTCCGTTGCATGTCACACCTCTCTCAGAGCCAGTATTGCTCTTTCCGGTGTGTCCATCAAACGTGGGTAGGATCAATCCGACCCGAAGCAGCCATTCATTACCAAGAGAATATCCGGCCAGTGAATTGATGATTCACCCGCGAGGATTGTTAGCGCATCTTCCCAATAGGCCGAGATGTTTGCCAAATTCCCTCGCTACTGCCGACAAGTGTAGGCGCCACTCCTAATCCATTAATTAACATTATCCACTGATCGGCCGACTGACGGGCAGAAAGGGCACGTTTTTCGACTCGCTTGTCCTTCGGTGTCAGCCATCCATCGGAAGATCACACGTCCCAGGCGCTGCGTGGCCGTAGCGCCATTGTCTAATGGATTTTGCCAGCTACTTTCAGTAACTGCATCTCGATTTCCAGATTCTGGAAAGGACGCCGGCCCAGGGAATGCATAGCCGAAGACGCGAGACTCAAATCGGCACCTTAACTCCATGGAGGGAGAAACATGAAACGCTTTTTTTCGTCCTTTATCATCAAAATCAGCGCCTGCCTCTGGCTGCTTCTTGGCGCCAGCAACCTGGCAAACGCCTCCACAGTGCCGGTGTTCGAGTATGTCGACACCATCATCGGACCGGCTGCCGGCGAATCCACGTCGTTCACGATCGCCGCACCTGGTTCGTATATCGCCACCATCACCGACTTGACGTTCTTCCCGGGTTCATCGTTCGGGACCGTCGCGCTCGGAATCAGTACCAGCTTGCACCTGTTCGGATCTACGGCTCTTGTTTCGCCGAGCGCTAACGATTCCGCCTCGTTCCCGTTCACCGCGACGCCGGGAAAATACTTTTCTAACGTCGTCGGGACGTGTACAGGGCTATGCTCGTACGGTGTGGAAATCACGGCCGTGCCCCTGCCGCCCGCCATCTTGCTTTTTGGCAGTGGCATCTTCGGTCTGATGCTGATATCCCGGCGTAAATAGAATATTACTTGATGGGGGAGTTCCCGAGATCCTCGGGCGCCCTAGAGGCCACACTGAGCGCATGCTCGCTTCTTTGGCGCAGTTGCGGCTTGCCTAACCCCGCGTTCAACCGGGCCGCCTCCACGCTTCGCGCGGCGGCAACCGGTTAGCGCGATCAATAGCTGGCCGTAACCGGACGCACTGAGGATAGTCCGCCTCCGAAAAAAACGGCCGCGCGAGGCGGCCGAGGTTTGGCGTCGGTTATGTTCCAGTTTTCAGGATGGCCATGACTTCACGCCTGCGCCCGGGCGCTCCTGACAACACCCGCCCTGATCGTTGGAAATATCGTCATGGCCGGAGCCGACCCAGGGCTAGAGGTTGAAGCCGCATTCCAGCAGCGTCCGGGGTTTGACCGGTTGCGGCACGTAGCCCTGCAGATCCTGGTCGTCGAAGGCGAACACGTAGAACTGGTTCGGGTTGGCGACGTTCCCGCTGGCTGGAGCGAGCGGATTGGCGATGGTGGCGAGGAAGTCGTTGTCATTTGTCACGTAAAGGGTGTGTTTGGTGACGCCGTTGATGACCACGTCCTGGCCGAAAGCCACGCCCTCTATCTTGGACGGAATCAGAAGTGGGTTGATGTTGGCCGGGGCGGCGGTCAACTTGGCGACGATATCCAGGAACAGCACCTTGCTGACGGCATAGCTCGAGAGGTCAGCCTTGGGACCGGTAACGTTCGTTACATCCTGCGCACCATTGAGATCGATCAGGAACAGCTCCTTGACCAGGGCGGCGGAGGGCGTTGCGGGCGTATCGGCCATGCCGTTGCCGTCCCGTTCGTCCACCAGGAATTGGTGGTTGTTGACGGCGACGATCTCGCTGACGCCCGACCCGTCGGTGAGTTTGTAGGCATACTCGTGGGTGGCGCCGCTCTTGATGTCAATGGTGACGATGCGCAAGCTTCCCTTTTTATCCTGCTCGAGGTTGGCTTGCATGATGCCCACCAGCGTCTTGCCGTCCGGCGTGATGGCGAGGCCTTCCATGCCCTTGTTGGTGACGCGGCCGATGGTGTTCGAGGCGATCTCTACGTCTTTCTGCGAGCTGAGGGCGGTGATCGCCAGGTTGTCAGGCAGCTTGAAGGACCGGATGCGCTGACCCGTGATGCGGTTGAACTGATACACGTAGGGACCGTATTCGTCGGAGATGAATACCGACAGACCGTCGTTGGAGACGCGAATGCTTTCCGGATCGAGGCGGGCGTTGTTGGGATTGGTCGAAGGCTTGGTCGGGTCGAAGTTGTCGGAACGGCCGGTGAAATAATGGACGAATCTCTTATTGAGGCCGGGTTCGCCGGAGCCGATGGGCGTAATGCCGTCGATTTTGTTGCCCAGCCCTGCGCCGGTACCGTAGACCAGTGGCGTCACGCTGGAGAGCAGGGTGGTATCGCGCAGGGTCGGGGTCAGCACGAAAGGCAGGGAACCAGGCTCGCCCGGGTAGTCCGGATTGGGCGCGAGGCTCAGGTTCAAGGTATGGAATCGGTCGATGTAGGAGACGGTGTCGTCGATGATGTTTGAATCGAAGGGCGTTGCATTCGGGCCGCGGTCCGGGAGGCCGAGAAAGATGTCTCCACCGGCGTAGGCGAGACCGGAGCCGATGCCTCCCAGGCGGTTGCCGGCGACCCCGTTTTCCAGGGGCGCGGCCGTCTGGTTCGACAGGTCTTCATAGGCGCCGCTTATGCTGCCGATGGCGATCAGGTCCACGGCGGCGTGGGCGTTCAGGGTGGTCGCGGCGGTCAGCGCGACGGCCAGCAGTCTGAGTCTCAATGACGAAGGGTTCATGGGTTGGCTCCTGTGAATTCTTGATGGGAAGGCCGGCTACCAGGAAATTTGAAAGGGTGAAGATGTTCCCGATCGCTTGGCATAGGCAATCTAGCGCCGCCATGTTGCTCCCATGTTGCCGCCATGTTGCCGCTCAATGACAAAGACCCGTCCCCGACCGCAGCCGGATGCATGGAGGAGTCCTCGGCGAGCCTTCTTTACGAGTTTTTTACGCCACGGCGTCATTTTTTTACGGCATTTTTGCCCTTCGTGGTGTCTACTGGCACGTCGCGGAACATCGAGTTTCTCAGCAGCCTGCTGGCATTGTTCGCTCGCTTTACCGCTATAATCGCGGCGCCACAACCGTGGCACCACACCGGAACTGCGGTTCCGAACCGGAGAGGAAGATGAAACAAGTATTCGTTGCGCTTTTAGCAGTTGTCCTGGTCGCTGGTTCGATCATGCACGATGCCGAGGCCGCCAGGCGTTTCGGCGGCGGTTCCAGTTTCGGCATGCAGCGCAGCCAGCCCATGAAGCGCGGCGCCCCATCGAACCAAAACGCGGCCCCGACACCCGCGCCGCAACAATCCGGCGCGAGCCGCTGGCTCGGTCCGATCGCCGGCCTGGCGGCGGGTATCGGGTTGGCGTCGTTGTTCTCGCACTTCGGCATGGGTGAGGGCTTCGCGTCGATCGTCATGCTGCTGCTCATCGGCGCGGCGGTGTTGTTCGTCTTCCGGCTGTTAACGCGGCGTGCTCAGCCGGCGACCCAGCGCGTGCAGTACGCTGGCGGCCCGGTCGGCTCCGCCGCCTACGAGATGCCGGCAACCGGCGGGAGCGCGGCGACGGCCACCCGATCGGGCCCGGTACGCATCGAGGGTCCAGCGGGTTTCGATGCCGAGAACTTCATCCGTCATGCCAAGCTCAATTTCTTGCGTCTGCAAGCGGCGAACGACGAAGGCAACATCGAAGACATCCGCGCATTCACCACGCCCGAGATATTCGCCGAAATCAAACTGCAGATGCAGGAGCGCGGCACGGCGCCGCAGAAAACCGACGTCGTGGCGCTCAATGCCGAGTTGCTGGAGGTCGCCTCCGAGTTTCGCCAACACATCGCCAGCGTGCGCTTCTTCGGCACGATCCGCGAAACGCCGGGCGCCGCGCCCGAGGCGTTCGACGAGGTCTGGCATTTGACCAAGCCGATCGACGACAGCCGCAACTGGACAATCGCCGGCATTCAGCAAACCGCCTGATCGGCGCGCGGCTGGCAAGCCGCGATCATGATGGGCATCTGGTTCACCGCCAACGCCATCGCCAATTACCTGGCCGGCATGCTGGAAAGCCTGCTGGCCGGTTCAAGCATTCCCTTGTATTGGTTTCTCGTCGGCAGCTCGCTCGGCGCGGGAGTGTTGCTGCTCCTGATCACGCCGT
>NZ_JBAVEJ010000010.1:0-30883 GCF_049587675.1 Sulfuricaulis sp.
TCCACGGCGTGATGAACTGCCCGGCGCCGCCCTCGAAGCGGATATTGCCGAGCAGCGCGCGGATGCCACCGCAGTGCGCATGACCCATCACGATCACGTGCTGGACGTTCAGGCAGCGCACCGCGAACTCGAGCGCCGCCGAGGTGCCATGATAGCCGCCGCCTTTCTCGAACGGCGGCACCAGGTTGGCCACGTTGCGCACCACGAACAGGTCGCCGGGGTCGCAGTCGGTGACGATGGCCGGGTCCACGCGCGCGTCGCAGCAGGCGATGACCATGATCTTGGGTGCTTGCCCCTGGCTGACCAGCTGTTTGAACGGCGTGCCGTCGCGTTCGTAATGATGCGCGCGGAAGCGCTGAAAGCCTTCGATCAGATTTTTGATTTCATTCATAGCGATCCTGCAATGCGGAATTTAACGATGATCAACAAATATAAGCTTGCTCGTGTCAAAACCCAAGGACGACGCTTTGGCCACGAGGGCATCCTTTACATCCTTTTTCATTTCCGGGGTCCGGGACAAAATCCATAAATAGGATTTGTCGGGGCCACAGACGAGTGAATATTGATAATTCTCGTGGTCGAGCTCAAACACAACATAGGAACCATAAAAAGGACCGAAGAAAGAAACTTTCAGGTGGCCTTGATCGGCTCCTTTGACGAAATAGGCCTTCCCTTCGGCCTCTTTCCATTCATTTTCTTTCGCTGAATAACCGCGGTTCAACACCCGGACACCGCCGTCGTCGCGCAAACTGTAATCGGCCGTTATCCGGCTCAGACCTCGTTCAAAACGATGATCCAGCCGCGCGATTTCGTACCACTTGCCCAGATATTTTTCCAATTTGAAATTATCAACGGGCTTCACATTCTCGGGGATGCCGACACATCCCGTTAAGAGCAAAACCAATACGAGTAATATTTTTTTCATTTCTGAACAGGCTCTAGCAAGTTGCTGAAAAAACCCTCTCCCCACGGGAGAGGGCGAGGGTGAGGGCGATCTTACTTTTATAAACATTTGTTTTTAATATCCCCCTCATCCTGACCTTCTCCCGGAGGGAGAAGGGAAAAAACCTTTTCAGCAGTCTGCTAGTTCTTCGCCTTGTTCCGGCCTTTGTCGTGCTTGGCCTTGAAGGGGTAGGCACTGCCGGTGTAACCCTTGGCCGGAATGTACAGCGACAGCACCATGGTCACGGCCAGCACGATGACGGTGGCGGCGAGCGACCAGGCCACCGGGATATGGTAGACGTCGATCAGCAGCATCTTGCTGCCGATCAGGACCAGCACGATCGCAAGACCATAGGTGAGCAGATGAAACTTCCCGTGCAGGCCGGCGAGCAGGAAGTACATCGCGCGCAGGCCGAGGATGGCGAAGACGTTCGACGTCAGGACGATGAACGGGTCGGTCGTGATCGCAAAAATGGCCGGGATGGAATCCACGGCGAACACGACGTCGACGATGCCGATCAGCAGGATCACCACGAACAGGGGCGTGGCCAGCTTCGCGCCGTTGACGACGGTGAAGAATTTCTCGCCGTCGAAGTCCGGCGCGATACGCATGTGCTTGCGGATCCATTTCAGCGCCGGGTTCGATTCCAGGTCCGGCTCCTGCCCGGCGGCCCACCACATCTTGATGCCGGTGAACACCAGGAACGCGCCGAAGATGTACAGCACCCAGTCAAAACGCGTGATCAGCCAGGCGCCGCCGAAGATCATCACCGCGCGCAGCACCAAGGCACCCAGGATGCCGAACATCAGCACGCGCTTCTGGAATTCCGCCGGCACCGAGAAATACGTGAACACCATGAGGAAAACGAAGATGTTGTCTACCGCCAGAGCCTTTTCGACCAAATAGCCGGTGACGAACTCGAGCGCCTTGGCGTTGGCCACGCCACGGGCCGATTCGTCGCTGCCCATGCCGCCGAGATACCACCACAGCAGGGCCACGAACACGAACGACACCGCGACCCAGATCAGCGACCACGTCGCGGCCTCGCCCATCGTGACCTTGTGGGCGCCCTGCTTGTTCATGGCGAGGAAATCGACCACGAGCGCGGCCAGCACGAAGGCCACGAACAGCATCCACATCAGCGGTGTGCCGACGCTTATCATGGCCTGAGATTATTACGGCGGCATGAATCCATTTGAAAAATGGCGTGCAGGTCAGATGTTCCGTAGCTGTGAATCAAAGTCGTGCCGCCGTAATAATCGAAAAATCATATGATTTCCATTATTGACCCGGCGCTCGTTCCTCTCATAGCGACCTTGCCGTCCCGGCTCGTCTGTATTTTTTAAATGTAATCGTGCCGGGTCAATAATTAGCAGGAAGGAATCAGCCGGTGGCGCTTTCCCGGATCCGGTTGACGGGCACGGAAGGCATGGCATCCACATGCTCGAAATCCACCGACACCCGGTCAACGGCGATCGGCCGGAACAGGTTGTCGGCGAACTGTCTGTGCAGGGGATGTTCACGATAGGAATCTATCACAGCACGGTGCGTGAATTCGATCAGCCAGCAGAAACGATAACGCGGTTTCTCGGCCGCGGCCCAGCCCGTGACAACCCGCCGCACCCCCGGGATCGTGGCCAGCATCTCACGTCCGCGCGCCATCATGGCCTCGATCTGCGCGTCCGGGACATGCTCGACGTTGTAAATGATGACGTGCTCGACTGGCTGCCAGGCCTGGCATTGCACCAGCACCTCGGCGGCGCGCCCGGCGGAGCCCCACAGGCGCATCCTGCGCTCGACTTCCTCGCGGATGCTTTCCCGAATGCCCTTTACCAGCCCGGTGTATCCGCTACGGCTATCGGCGCGCGCGTTGGCG
Source organism: Sulfuricaulis sp. (assembly GCF_049587675.1). Classification (GTDB taxonomy): domain Bacteria; phylum Pseudomonadota; class Gammaproteobacteria; order Acidiferrobacterales; family Sulfurifustaceae; genus Sulfuricaulis. The sequence continues at coordinate 2,820 of NZ_JBAVEJ010000010.1, forward strand.
CGGATGCGGTTGCCGGCGGCGTCGGCCAGCGCGGTGTAGCAGTTGATCTTGGCCACGCCGTGGGAGATCAGCTTGCGATACTGCTCATCGGCCAGGCCGGTGCCGCCGTGAATCACCAGCGGGGTTTTCACCGCGTCGATGAGGCGCTTTAGGCGCTCAAAATCCAGTTTTGGCTTGCCGCGCAGGCGCCCGTGCACCGTGCCGATAGACACCGCGAGGCAATCGACACAGGTGCGCGCCACGTAAGCCTTGGCCTCCTCCACCGAGGTGTATTCGTTTTCGCCCGGGTGTTTGGCTGCGTCCTCGCCTTCCACGCCCGCGACATAGCCCAGCTCGCCCTCGACCGCTACGCCGCAGGCGTGTGCCATCTCGACCACGCGCCGCGTCTGCGCCACGTTGTCCGGGAAGGATTCGTGCGAGGCGTCCACCATCACGCCGTTGCAGCCGAGGTTGATGGCGCGCACCGCGGATTCGTGCGTAGCGCCATGGTCGAGGTGGATGGCGACCGGCACGTCGGCACGGCGCGCCGCTTTTTCGGTCGCGGCCATGGCGAGTTCGAAGTCGTAATGCCCGAAGTGGAATTCGGCCAGACTCAGGATGACCGGCGAGCGGCAATTCTCCGCGGCGTCGAGAATCGCCTCGAGGAAGTCGAGACTCACCAGATCGTACCCGCCCACCGCGTAGCTGTTGCGGTAGGCATGGTTCAGCATGTCGCGCATATCCACCAGTGGCATGATTCCTCCCGATTTATCGGTGAACCCAATACATCAATGCATCTTCTGCTTCCGTTACCCGCCGCTCAGCCCGCCTCGCCGTCTGGCTGGCCTTCCTTGAAAACACGGCTCACCAGAATGTCATCCGGCTCGAGCGTGATGAGATCGAGCCGGGTGAGCTTGCGGCTCTTGCCGGCGAACAGGCGGTTCGCCTGGCGCAGCCGGGCGCGGTCGAGCGCGTTGCGAATCGAACGCGCGTTGGCGAAGTGCGCCAGTTTCATGCGCAGCGGAATGTACTCGGCGAAGGCCTTCTCACCCTCGGGACTGAAACGGTAGTTCTGGCTCGCCAGCATGAGCCTGGAAATAGCCATCAATTCATCCGCGGAATAATCCGGGAAATCGAGGTGGTGCGCGATGCGCGAGCGCATGCCGGGGTTGCTCTGGAAGAATCGGTCCATCTTGTCCTTGTAGCCGGCGAGGATCACCACCAGATCGTCGCGGTTGTTCTCCATCACCTGCAACAGGATTTCGATCGACTCGGCGCCGTAGTCGCGCTCATTCTCGGGCTTGTACAGGTAATAGGCTTCGTCGATAAACAGCACGCCGCCCATGGCTTTCTTGATGACTTCCTTGGTCTTGGGCGCAGTGTGGCCGATGTACTGGCCAACGAGGTCGTCGCGCGTGACGGTGACGAGGTGACCCTCGCGCACGTAACCGAGGCGCTTGAGGATCTCACCCATGCGCATGGCCACCGTGGTCTTTCCGGTGCCGGGATTGCCGGTGAAGCTCATGTGCAGGGTCGGCGTGACCGACGTGAGCTCGAACTGCTTGCGCAGGCGGTCGACGAGCAGCAACGCCGCGATCTCGCGGATGCGCGTCTTGATGGGCTTGAGCCCGATCAGCTCGCGGTCGAGCTTGTCCAGCACTTCCTGGATATTGGAGGCCTTGAACTCGGCCTCGAGGTCGACGACGTCGTCCACCTGACCGGCCGGGCGCGCGGCGGCGCCGGCGTTCTTGCTATCGCTCATGATGGCTCCAAATCTGCGTCAAAAACCGGCGACGGGCTGGGTACACCCGCCGCCATACCTCTCTCCTCAGGCGTAGCGTTCGCCTTCCGGCTTGTCGGTCGCATATGACTCGATGGTGTAACCCATACTGCGCCCGTCGCGCTCCTGCCGGACCAGCCGGTAACCCGGCTCTTTCTTCGGCCGGTTGACGAGGAACGACATGGCCGGGCTTTCCCCGCCGCGTGTGGAGTTGAACGCCATCACGCGGATGTAGTGATGGGGGAAAGTCTTGCGGCAGTTGTTGATCTCCATCAGGATCCCGGCGGGGTCCTTCAGGTCGAACATGGGATTGCCGAACATTTCCCAATAGGTGTTGCGCGGGTGCGGATCGTCGGTGTACTCCACGCTCACCGCCCAGCCGTGCTTCAGTGCCCATTTGATCTGCGCGGTGATCTGCGCGTCGGTCAGGTCGGGCAAAAAGGAAAATTGACCTTGTGTAATACGGTTTCCAGGATTGGTCATCATGATTGCGGTCTCCAAATAATTATAAGCCTGTCTATATAAACCCCTCTCCCCTCCGGGGAGAGGGTAGGGTGAGGGGCAAAACGCTGCGGCATGGCATGCTGTTCACCCTCACCCCAACCTTTTCCCGCCGGGGCGCAGACACTTCATCTGCGCCCGTTCGACGGCGCGAATGTCCACCGGACATTCGCGGCGACTCCGTCTCACCTCCCTCAAGGGAGAGGGAGTTGCTTTTAAACACTGGCCGTGGTGGTCGGCACGAAGTCCGCGGTATCGGTGGATTCGTAGTTGAAGCTGATGTCCTTCCACGTTTCCAGCGCGGCCTTGAGCGGGCTGCATGTCTTGGCGGCATTTTCCAATATCTGCGGGCCTTCCTTCATGTAGTCACGGCCTTCGTTGCGCGCCAAAACCATGGCTTCCAGCGCCACGCGGTTCGCCGTCGCACCCGCCTGGATGCCTTGTGGATGACCGATGGTTCCGCCGCCAAATTGCAGGATCACGTCTTCGCCGAGGTAATGAAGCAGCTGGTGCATCTGGCCGGCGTGAATGCCGCCCGATGCCACCGGCATGACCTTGTTGAGCGAGGCCCAATCCTGCTCGAAGAACAGGCCATTCTCCAGGCTCATGGGGTTGTGCGTCTCGCGCAGCACGTCGTAGAAGCCCTTGATCATGAGCGGATCGCCTTCGAGCTTGCCGACCACGGTACCGGCATGGATGTGGTCCACGCCCGCCATGCGCATCCACTTGCAGATCACGCGGAAGTTCATGCCGTGATTCTTCTGGCGCGAATAGGTCGAGTTACCGGCGCGGTGCAGGTGCAGGATCATGTCGTTCTTGCGCGCCCATTGCGCCATGGTCTGGATCGCGGTGTAGCCGATCACGAGGTCGATCATGACGATCACCGAGCCGAGGCTCTTGGCGAACTCGGCGCGCTCGATCATCTTGTCCATGGTGCCGGCAGTGACGTTGAGGTAATGCCCCTTCACTTCGCCGGTGGCGGCCGAGGCCTTGTTCACCGCTTCCATGCAATACAGGAAACGGTCACGCCAATGCATAAACGGCTGCGAGTTGATGTTCTCGTCGTCCTTCACGAAGTCGAGACCGCCCTTGAGCGCTTCATACACCACGCGGCCGTAGTTGCGGCCGGACAGGCCGAGCTTGGGCTTGGTGGTGGCGCCGAGCAGCGGGCGGCCGAACTTGTCGAGGCGTTCGCGCTCCACGACGATGCCGGTGGCTGGGCCCTGGAAGGTTTTGAGATACGCGACCGGCAGGCGCATGTCTTCGAGACGCAGCGCCTTCACGGCCTTGAAGCCGAAGACGTTGCCGATGATGCTGGCCGTCAGGTTGGCGATCGAGCCTTCCTCGAACAGGTCGAGGTCATAGGCGATGTAGGCGAAAAACTGGGCATCGTTTTTCGTTCCCGGTCCGGTGTTCGGCACCGGGTCCACGCGGTAGGCCTTGGCGCGGTACAGCTCGCAGGCGGTCAGGCGGTCGGTCCAGACCACGGTCCAGGTGGCGGTGGACGACTCGCCGGCGACGGCGGCCGCGGCCTCGTCCGGATCCACGCCGGGCTGCGGGGTAATACGGAACAAGGCGATGATATCCGTGTCCTTGGGTTTGTAATCGGGCTCCCAATAGCCCATTTTCTTGTACGGGATGACGCCGGCTTTATAGCGTTCTTTCCCTTCCTTAATGGTTTCGGTTTTACCCATGACTGCCTCCAGAGTTTTTGATTGAACCGCTCCGCACCGGACCCTCGTGGCGGATTCACCGCCCCGAAGCGTCGTAACCCTCCAATTTTCAGGGGTTTATTTCGTATCAGTACGTTGCGCGCATGCTGCCGAAATGGAATCATCTATAACAGTCAATCTTTTCGATATTATCCATAGAGAATCATCTATCCGAGGGTAACGGTTCATGCGCCACAGCACGTTGCGACAACTCGAGGTCTTTGAAGCCATCGCCCGGCTCGGCAGTTTCACGCGCGCCGCCGAGGAATTGTTCCTGACCCAGCCCACGGTCTCGATGCAGATCAAGAAACTTACCGAGGCCGTCGGCCTGCCGCTGTTCGAGCAGGTCGGGAAAAAAATCTATCTCACCGACGCCGGGCGCGAACTGCACAAGACCAGCCGCGGGATCTTCGAACACTTCACGCGCTTCGAGATGCTGATGGCCGACATGAAGGGGCTGAAAAAAGGTGCGCTGCGGCTCGCGGTAGTGACGACGGCGAAATATTTCGCGCCGCGACTGCTCGGCCCGTTCTGCCAGCAGTATCCAGGCATCGAGGTATCGCTCAAGGTGTCGAACCGCGAGCGCATTCTCGAACGTCTCGCCGACAACCTGGACGATCTCTGCATCCTCGGCCAGCCGCCGGAGGAACTGGAGGCCGAATCCGAACCGTTTCTGGAAAATCCGCTGGTGGTGCTCGCGCCCGCGAACCACCCCTTGGCGGGAAAAAAGAAAATTCCCATCGTCCGCCTTACCGAGGAACCGTTCCTGTTGCGCGAACCGGGCTCCGGCACGCGCATGGCGGTCGAGCGGTTGTTCGCCGCACACGGACTGAAGATGAAAGTGCGCATGGAGCTGGGCAGCAACGAGGCCATCAAGCAGGCCATCGTCGGAGGACTCGGCATCTCGGTGCTGTCGCGGCACACGCTGGCGCTGGATGCGCCGATGGGACAGCTGACAATTCTGGATGTCGAGGGATTTCCGATCGAGCGTCATTGGTACGTGGCCTATCCGTCCGGCAAGCAGCTCTCGGTGGTGGCGCGCACCTTTCTCGATTATCTCAAGCAAGCGCCGAAGTTCGCCAGCGAAGTGCCCTGCCACCATGCCGAGCAGGGCGAATGTCCGCTGTTGCCTGCCAAGGCCGCCGGCAATAAAACAGCCGGCTGATCAAAATTTATCTTGTAAGCCCGGCGTACAGCATCGGCAGCCGTTCCGGCAGGCGGTTGACGTGGTCCACTACCATGTAGTTCTTGATGCCGAAGATGCGCGATACGTAATCGTCGGCGTTGGGGTCGAGCGTGAGGCAGAAGGTGTGCACCCCGCGGGTGGCCAGTTCTTCCACGGCTTTCTTGGTGTCGTGGCGCAGGTACTGCGGATCGCGCACGTCGATGTCGGCCGGCTCGCCGTCGGAGACCAGCAGGATCAGCTTTTTCTGCTCCGGCTGCTTGAGCAGGAACGAGGCCGCATGGCGCAGCGCCGCGCCCATGCGCGTGGACAGCCCGCCCTGCATCCCGGCGAGCTTGGCCTTGGCCTCGTCGCCGTAGTGATCGTCGAAATCCTTGAAGCGGTAGTACTGCACGTCGTGGCGACCGTCGGAGGCGAAGCCGTGGATCGCGAACGGATCGCCGACGCGGTCGATGGCCCACGACAACAATGACGTCGCCTCGCGCGCGAGCTGGATCACCGGCTTCTCGGAACCACCGAGTTTCTCGTTCGTGGATTCAGAAAGGTCGAGCAGCACCAGCACCGCCAGATCGCGCACCTTGCGCACGATGCGGATGTTGATGCGCGTGTCCGGCGTCTGGCCCATGCGCATGTCGATCATCGCGCGGATCGCGGCGTTGAGGTCGATCTCGTCGCCATCTTCCTGGCGCCGGAAACGCTGCACGCCTTCCGGCTGCAGCGCGTCGATGATGTGCCGCAGGCGCGCGGCCACCGGCTTGTTCTCGGTGAGTATCCGGTCGATCTCGGCGGGATCGCCTTTCTTCTGGCGCTTTTCCAGCACCGTGGCCCAGTTCGGCCGGTGTAGTTGCACGGAGTAATCCCACTCCTGGTAGTGATACGGCTCGGACACCGGCTCCTTGCCTTCGAGCTCGTTGATCGTGCAGCCTTCCTGGTCGAGGTAGAACGGCTGGTCAAGCACCCAGATCTCCTGGGCGTCGTCGCCAGCCAGCTCGCAGTCGAGTTCGTTCACCATTTCCATGGTCGTGACATGCTTGCGCACCTGTTTCGGCGCCGGGACGTATTCGGCCTCGTGCCAGGCGATCTCGTCCGAGGCCCAGCAATAGCGGTTGTCGTCGCGGTACGGGATCGCCATCGACTCGAGCACGCGCAGCGACGGAATGCTGCCGCGCTCGCCGAGCTTGTTGTACAGCGTCACGCCCAGGTCCCAGGCAATGCGATTGTCCTTGGGACTTTTGGCGAACTCGTCACGGAACGCGGTCGCCATCTCCTGAATCAGCCTGTCATCATCATGATAATTTTCATCAAGCAGCGCATAGGCGAGACGCTCCAGCAGGCCGACAATCGGGTCGGTCGGGCAGCTGACCTCGCGCACCTTGGCATGGAACTGTGACCAGAGCTGTTTCATCCCGGGAAATTCGCGGATCGCGAGATGCTCGACGCGCGCGTCCTCGAACAGACCAATGAGGAACATCTGCACCGGGTTGAGTTGTTCCATGGACAGCGGTTCGCGCGTGTACACCAGGTGCGCGGCGGCGTGCGCGGCAGCGGCGCGGTACAGATCGCGGCCCGGCAGCCCGGCGAAGTCGTCGTACGCGTCCGGCAGGTGGATGACACGCGTCTCGATGAACGGCTTGTAACCCTCGCGTGCCTCGTAGTCGCCCGAAGTCGGGCGCAGGAAAAAATCGCGGCCCCAGAAGGCGCGGAGATAAAAGTTGAGCTTGCGCTGGCTGTCGATGAACAGCGTGCCGCGCCGTTCCTTCTGCAGCATCGCCTGGCTGTCGGCGCTCTTTAGATCGAAATACGCGATCTGGGTCTGGAAATCGCGCAGGTGCGCCTGCGCGCCCCACAACGCCCAGCGCCGCAGACCACCCAGCGTGAGCTTGGCGAACAGCTCGTCGAGATGCGCCAGCATCGGGCGCAGGCCGCGCGGCACCTTGGCCGAGAGCTGGTGGATCAGGTTGAGATAGCCGCGCAGCAGCTCGGCGTCGCCGAGCCGGTTGGCGGCCGTGGGCAGGGTGTTGAACAGCAGCTGGATCACCTCGCCGCTCACCATGGAGGAGAGCTTCATGGCGCCGGTGATGCAATCGGTGAGCACGTCCTCGCCGACGTCCTTCACCACCGCCGGCATTGACTGAATGTAGGTCACGACCAGATCGTTGCCGCGTCCGAGCTGCGACAACCCCTTCGCGCCCTCGAGCCAATTGTGCAGGCCCTGCGGCGACATCACGCGCGCCGCCTCGGAAAAGCTTCCCTCGAGCGTGCCGCGGACGTGCTGGTCCAGCCCGTCGAGCTGCGCGTGGTAATCCTTGAGATCGATGCTCATGTGTTTGTTACTGGAAATCGATTCATTCGTCGTCGTCGAGCTCGGGCGACCAGCCGAGTTCGCGCGCCCGCTTCACCGCCTCGTTATATATGCGCTCGTGGCGTGCGCGTAACTCCGGTGGCAATCGGCTGACCAGGTGTCCGTAGGGTTCCCACGCTTTGTGCACCTGCTCGTACAGGGTATCGAACTTCGGCAATTCCCAGCCTTCGCAAGTCTCGGTTTCGGGAAGCAGGCCGAACACCCAGGCGTCGCGAATCATCCGGCCGATATCGGTCATGCCGCCGTGAATATCGGCGTGAATCCCGACGTAGGACGTGGGGCGGTTCATTTATCTGAGAAAAACATCGCGACCGCCGCGTCCAGCGTTTCGCGCATGTCCGGGTCGTCGGTGATCGGCCGCACCAGGGTCATCTGGCAGGCGGCGCGCGGTTCGATGCCGCGCGCGATCAAGCTTCCGGCGTAGGCGAGCAGACGCGTGGAGATGCCCTCATCGAGGCCATGTCCTTTCAGGTTGCGCGCGCGATGCGCAATCTGCACCAGCTTTTCCGCGGTGGCCTTGTCCACCTTGGTTTCGTGCATCACGATCTCGGCCTCCACGCTGGCCTCGGGGTAATCGAAATCGATCGCGCCGAAACGCTGCTTGGTGGATTGCTTCAAATCCTTCATCAGGCTCTGGTAGCCCGGGTTGTACGAGATCACCAGTTGGAAATCCGGATGGCAGTTCACCAGCTCGCCTTTCTTTTCGAGCGGCAGCTGGCGGCGGTGATCGGTGAGCGGATGGATCACCACGGTCGTGTCCTGGCGCGCTTCGACCACTTCGTCGAGATAGCAGATCGCGCCGGCGCGTGCCGCGACCGTGAGCGGGCCATCGTGCCATTTGGTGCCGCTGGCGTCGAGCAGGAAACGGCCGACCAGATCGCTCGCGGTCATGTCTTCGTTGCACGCGACGGTGACCAGGGGTTTTTTCAGCTTCCACGCCATGTATTCGACGAAGCGGCTCTTGCCGCAGCCGGTCGGGCCCTTGAGCATCACCGGCATGCGCGCGCTGTAGGCGGCTTCGTATAACTGCACTTCGTTCGACACCGGCCGGTAATACGGCTCCGTCTTGATCAAATATTGCTCAACGCTCATTTCAGAAACCTCTAATTGACGCTAATTTATTTGGCCGTTCGTCCTGAGCTTGTCGAAGGACGAACAACTTTCGATTTTGAAAGCCGTGATACCTCTGTCCAATTGCCCGCAGCCATTGCTTCCTTCTTTGCTCTACTCCATCCCTTTATCTGACGCTCTACAGCCAATACCTCTTCGCGGGTCACACAAGGCTGGCTAAACACAAGGGATACAGGCCGGCGTTGATGAGTGTAACAACCGGGTATCTCTCCCGCCTGATGCTCGGCAACTCTCATTTCGAGGTTGTCCGTGTGGCCTGTGTCGTAGCTGTCATCGGTGCATTTCAGGATATAAACCCAGAAGGCCATGCCCATCCCATCCGTTGCGCCGTTCACCCTTCGACAAGCTCAGGGCGAACGGCAAATTGGTTACGCTTGTCACTAAAACAAAAAGCCCCTGCCCGAACGCGCCGGACAGGGGCCGATGACGGCTCTGCGTGTCCGACTGCGATGGGCAGGATGCCCAAGTGCCGCGGAGCGCAGGGATGCGCGAGAGCGGCCTTACTTCATCTTGCCGCGGAAAATCACCATCGCGGTGCCTTGCGACTGCTTGAAATTGTCGTAACCGACCAGGCGCACGTGGTTGCCAGGATGCGCCTTGTGGCAGGCGTCGGCCTCGGACAGGATCCGGTCCACGCTGGTCTCGCCGAACATCGGCAGTTTCCACATGTACCAGTAATGGTCGAAGGCATTCTCCGGCTCGGTGTGCTCGATGGCCGGGTTCCAGCCGCGCTTCACGATGTATTCCACCTGCTTGCGCATCTCGTCCGCGCTCATCGCCGGCAGGTAGGAGAAGGTTTCGAACTTGCGGCTCGTTACGTCCGTCAGGCTCGATTTGTAGTCTTGCATTTCGCTCATTTCATATTCCTCATGATTGTTGGGCTTCACTCACGCTCAGCCAAACCTGCATTAATATTTCTGGATCCCGGATCGCGCCTTGCGGCGCGTCCGGGATGACTGCGTTACTTGTGTGCCACGTCCAGCTTGTCGACGGTGTCGAACTCGAACTTGATCTCTTTCCACGTTTCCATGGCGATTTTCAATTCCGGGCTCGATTGCGCGGCCTTGGTCAGGATGGCCTTGCCTTCCTTCTCGATGGGAATGCCCTGGTTGCGCGCTTCGACGCAGGCTTCCAGCGCCACGCGGTTCGCGGCCGCACCCGCGGCGTTGCCCCACGGATGGCCGAGCGTGCCGCCACCGAATTGCAGCACCGAGTCGTCGCCGAAGATCGAAACCAGCGCCGGCATGTGCCAGACGTGAATACCACCCGACGCGACAGCGAATACGCCCGGCATGGAGCCCCAGTCCTGATCGAAGAAGATGCCCATGGAGCGGTCTTCCTTGATGTACTTGTCGCGCAGCAGGTTGATCCAGCCGATGGTCGCGGCGCGGTCGCCTTCGAGCTTGCCGACCACGGTGCCGGTGTGCAGGTGATCACCGCCGGACAGGCGCAGGATCTTGGCGAGCACGCGGAAATGGATGCCGTGGTGCGGGTTGCGGTCGAGCACCGCGTGCATGGCGCGATGGATGTGCAGCAGCATGCCGTTGTCGCGGCACCAGTTGGCGAGGCCGGTATTGGCGCAGAAGCCGCCGGTGATGTAGTCGTGCATGATGATCGGCGCGCCGATGGACTTGGCGTGCTCGGCGCGCTTGTACATTTCTTCCGGGGTCGGCGCGGTGACGTTCAGGTAATGGCCCTTGCGCTCGCCGGTTTCCTTCTCGGCCTTGTGGATGGCTTCCATGACGAAGTCGAAACGCGTGCGCCAGCGCATGAACGGCTGGCTGTTGACGTTCTCGTCGTCCTTGGTGAAGTCGAGACCGCCGCGCAGACATTCGTACACGGCGCGGCCGTAGTTCTTGGCGGACAAGCCGAGCTTGGGCTTGATGGTGCAGCCGAGCAGCGGACGACCGTACTTGTTCATGATGTCGCGTTCGACCTGGATGCCCTGGGGCGGACCGCCGCAGGTCTTCACGTAGGCGATCGGGAAACGCACGTCCTCGAGGCGCAGCGCGCGGATCGCCTTGAAGCCGAACACGTTGCCGACCAGCGAGGTGAACACGTTGACCACCGAACCTTCTTCGAACAGGTCCATGGGGTAGGCCACGAAAGCGAAGAAGCAGGTATCGTCGCCGGGAACGTCTTCGATGCGGTAGGCGCGGCCCTTGTAGTAGTCGAGGTCGGTCAGCAGGTCGGTCCACACCGTGGTCCAGGTGCCGGTGGACGACTCGGCGGCGACGGCGGCAGCAGCCTCTTCACGCGGCACGCCGGCCTGCGGGGTGATCTTGAAGCACGCCAGGATGTCGGTATCCAGCGGCGTGTAATTCGGCATCCAATAGGTTTCGCGGTACTCTTTGACGCCTGCTTTGTACGTCTTCACTTTGCCTGACATAGTGGACTCCTCGTTGGAAATCGTGTGATTTAAGGGTTTTCCGTCTGTTCTGCCCTAACGGACCCCCGTCATGGGCGCGTACCTTATCTTCCTCAGACCATAAATAACACTCATAATTAATGATTGTTATGATAAGCTTAAACTTATGGTCATATCGGGGCCGATACTGTGCACCTCACGCTGCGCCAACTCAAGGTCTTTGAATCGGTCGCGAGGCATCTGAACTATACCCGCGCGGCGCAAGAGCTTTTCCTCACCCAGCCGGCCGTGTCGATGCAGGTCAAGCAACTGGAGGAGAGCCTCGGGGTCGCGCTCTTTGAGCAGCTGGGCAAGCGCATCCACCTCACCGAGGCCGGTCGCGAGGTGCTGGGCTATGCCCGCACCGTCACCCAGCAGCTCGATGAACTCGAGGGGGTCCTGAACCATATCAAGGGGCTATCCGGCGGGCGCCTGCGCATTTCCGTGGCCACCACGGCGAACTACTTTATTCCCACCCTGCTCGGCACCTTTTCACGCCGCCATCCGGGTGTGACGATCAGCCTCGACGTCACCAACCGCGAAACACTGCTGCAACAGCTTTCAGAAAACACCGTGGACCTCGTGATCATGGGCCAGCCGCCCGCGGAACTCGACGCCGAGGCGGATGCCTTCATGGAGAACCCGCTGGTGATCGTCGCGCCGCCGGATCATCCGCTAGCGCGCGAAAAGAAAATTCCACTGGCGCGGCTTCAGGAAGAAATCTTCCTCGTGCGCGAACCGGGTTCGGGCACGCGCATCGCCATGGAGCGTTTTTTCGCCGAACGCGAGATGCATCTGAAAACCGGAATGGAAGTCGGCAGTAATGAAGCGATCAAGCAGAGCGTGCAGGCGGGGCTGGGACTGGGCCTGCTGTCGCGCGCCACGATCGAACAGGAACTGACGCTGAAGCGTCTGGTCGTGCTCGATGTCGCCGAATTCCCCATCATGCGTCACTGGTATCTCGTGCACCGGCGCGGCAAACGCCTGTCGGACGCGGCGGAAGCGTTCAGGCAATTCATGCTCAAGGAAACACACGGCCTGTTACATGAACACTCGAAACTCGCGCGCACCAGCGAAACCAAAAATAAGAAGGGCAGCTCGCGCCGCCCTTGAGTCTGACAGGCCGCACACCGGACGCTGAAGGAAAACCCGCCTTGCCGGTCAGAAGTGAAACACGACCGAAGCACCTATCTCCGTCTGCGTGAAGCCCTCGCTGCTGACGCTGACGACACAGCCGCCAGAACAGAAGATAGCGCTGTCGGTGTTGACTGCCGTGAAGATGATGCGGGCATCGAAGCGCAGCCCCACGTGCTTGACGGGGAAGTACGTGGCGCCGCCACCGAGCGCGAGCGAAAAGAAGTTCTCCGTGCTGAGGCCGGTACCTTTCGGGTCCATGTGGGTCAGGCCGAACGTGCCGGAGACAAACGGGCGGAAACGTCCACCCCCCTCTGGGAAATCTGGAAAATAGAGACCGCCGATGTGGTAGTAATCAACCGCGAGGTCGAACTGCGAATAGCCTAGGTACGGCTGGCTGGCCGTCAGCTGGGTGTTCTGGTGGCTGAGATAGACCTCGATCTGCCGCTGGGGATCGAGATCGAAATCGAGGATCAGGCCGTAGCTCGTCGTGTCGCCGAGATTGAGCCTGGACTCGTTCTCGGTTGTCGTTCCGCTTGTCGTTCCGCTGCCATTGACAGTTAGATTGCCGCCGAAGCGATAGCCCACCAAGGGCGCGATATCCACGGCCTGCGCGACCGGGACAAGCCCCCAAGCCGTAAACAGTAGCATCGCAATCCTGCCACATGCCTTGTAGCTCCGTTTCATCATCATCACTCTGCGATTCAAGATAAGGGCTTGTCGCCGGGTATTTCGCTGTGCTTCGCCGCTGGCCGTGAACCGACGCTCCTCCGGCATCACCTTGGGGCTCTTCAGCTCGCCAGTCGCCGCCAGTAAGTCTCACGCCAGTAGTAAAGAACAGTGGTGTCGGATAGCGGATAGGAATCACCGTAATCGATGCCGCGCTGCGGTTCCTCGACGTTGTCGCGCGCGGGGTCGAGCGGGCGCCAGCTGGACTCGCGCGGTTCTTCCTCGAACGGCGCGCGCCCTTCGCCGCGATAGCGGCGCTCGGCGGTGCCGATCTCGGCATAGTTATGCTGCCCCTGCTCGAGTGAGACGTGATTGGCACTGCCCGGCATGCGTGGAAACCGCAGTTGCGCCAGGTCGTCTTCCCACAGGCAGATGGGGCACTTTTCATGGTTTCCCGGCTGGCGCTGGAAAACCCGGTGACCGCAGCAGGGACAGGGATATTTATCGAGATCCATCATATTTCAACCATAGGCCTATCCGGTTTGCTTCGCAAATCCACCAGAATGAAAAACAAAAAAAGGGGCGGTTGCCCGCCCCTTTTTTCTGCTGCATGCGACTGGTCTGTTAGTTGACCTTCGGATCGAGCTCGCCCTTGGCGTAACGTGTCGTCATGGCTTCGAGCGACAGCACCTTGATCTTGCTTGCCTGGCCGGCGCAACCGAAAGCCTGGTAGCGCTGCTTGCAGATTTCCTTCATGCCCTTGGTCGAGGCGGCGAGCCACTTGCGCGGGTCGAATTCTTTCTTGTTCTCGGCCAGGAATTTACGCACCGCGCCGGTCGAGGACATGCGCAGGTCAGTATCGATGTTGACCTTGCGCACGCCGTGCTTGATGCCCTGCACGATTTCTTCCACCGGCACGCCATAGGTTTCACCCATGTCGCCGCCGTAGGAGTTGATGATCTTCAACCATTCCTGAGGCACCGAGCTCGAGCCGTGCATCACCAAGTGCGTGTTCGGGATGCGCTTGTGGATCTGCTTGATGCGCTCGATGGCGAGAATGTCGCCGGTCGGCGGACGCGTGAACTTGTAGGCGCCGTGACTGGTGCCGATGGCAATGGCAAGCGCGTCGACCTTGGTCTTCTTCACGAAGTCGGCGGCCTCGTCCGGATCGGTCAGCAGCTGCGAATGATCGAGCTTGCCCTCGGCGCCGGAACCGTCCTCTTCACCGGCCATGCCGGTTTCGAGGGAGCCGAGGCAACCGAGTTCGCCTTCCACCGACACGCCGCAGGAGTGCGCCATGTCGACGACACGCTTGGTGACATCGACGTTGTATTCGTAGGTGGCTGGCGTCTTCATATCCTCTTTCAGAGAACCGTCCATCATCACGGACGAGAAGCCGAGCTGGATCGAGCGCTGGCATACCGCCGGCGAAGCGCCGTGGTCCTGGTGCATGACCACCGGGATATGCGGCCACTCTTCGATCGCCGCCAGGATCAGGTGGCGCAGGAACGGCGCACCGGCGTACTTACGTGCGCCGGCCGAGGCCTGCACGATCACCGGGCTGTCGGTCTCGTGCGCCGCTTCCATGATGGCGCGCATCTGTTCGAGATTGTTGACGTTGAACGCCGGAACACCATAAGTATGTTCCGCGGCGTGGTCCAGCAGTTGGCGTAGTGTCACAAGTGCCATAACAAACTCCTCTTGAACTTGAATACGTTGAAAAAAGTCCTGCGGTTATGAAAATTCCGGCAAATTCCCCACCATGGCGATCTTCATGGCGTTGGTTCCCCCCATCACGCCCGTCAAATCGCCCTTGGTGATGATGACCAGGTCGCCGTCACGCACAGTGCCCCGCCGGCGAAGTTCATCGATCGCCTCCTTGTTGACAGTCGCATGATCCGACGTTTTGACTTCGAATGCGACGGGGTAGACGCCGCGGTAAAGACTCACCTTTCTACGCGTCTCGACTTGGCTCGTCAAGGCGTAGATCGGCACCGCCGAACTGATGCGCGACATCCACAGCACAGTAGACCCAGATTCTGTAAGGGCGGCGATGGCCTTCACGTCCAGATGATTCGCGGTATACATCGTAGCCATGGCGATGGCCTCGTCGACGCGCTTAAACATGGCGCGCATGCGATGCGCGGACGTGATGACTTCGGGCTCCTGCTCGGCCACGCGGCAAACCCGGTCCATAGCCATGACCGCCGCCACCACATGCTTGCCCACGGCGGTCTCGGCCGACAGCATCACGGCGTCGGTGCCGTCGATCACGGCGTTGGCGACATCGGACACTTCGGCGCGCGTCGGGATCGCATTTTCGATCATCGACTCCATCATCTGCGTCGCGGTAATCGACACCTTGTTGTGTTCCCGGGCCAGCTTGATCAGCCGCTTTTGAATCGGCGGCACGGCGGCATCGCCAATTTCGACACCGAGATCGCCGCGCGCGATCATAATCGCGTCCGCGGCATCGATGATCGACTCGATGTTCTGAACCGCTTCGGTGCGCTCGATCTTGGCAATGATCCCGCCGTGACCTCCGGCCGCGCGCAACAACTGCCTGGCCTCGTTCACGTCATCGGCGCTACGCGGGAAGGAAATAGCGACGTAATCGGCCTGCATCCGGGCGGCCGCGCGGATGTCTTCGCGATCCTTGTCGGTCAGTGCCTTGGCCGTGAGCCCCCCGCCCTGACGATTGATGCCCTTGTGGTTCGAGAGTTCTCCACCGACCACCACGTGGCAAATCACCTTGTTACCATCTACCTTGTCCACCCACAACACGATGCGTCCGTCGTCGAGCAGCAAGGTCGCGCCGCGTTCGACGTCCTGCGGCAGGGCTTTGTATGTGATGCCCACGCGCTCCTGGTTGCCGGCATCGAGCGGATGATCCACGTCCAGGATGAACATCTCGCCTTCCTGCAACGTGACCCGACCGTTCTTGAATTTGCCAATCCGTATTTTCGGCCCCTGCAAATCCACGATGATGCCGATTTCGCGCCCGTGTGCCTTGGCACGCTCGCGCACGGTCTCGGCGCGCTGCATGTGGATCGCGTGTCCCTCATGCGAAAAGTTGAGGCGTACCACGTCCAGGCCGGCTTCGATCAGTTTGTCGATGACCTTCGGATCTTCCGTGGCCGGACCGAAGGTGGCGACGATTTTGGTTCTACGCAGCAGATAAAATCCTTTGAAACCGCCGGCCGTTGCCGGCAGTTTTCGTTGGCTTATTTCTTGGCCCGTCCTTCGAGCATGGCAACCGCGGGCAGTTTCTTGCCCTCGAGAAACTCGAGGAACGCGCCGCCGGCGGTGGAGATGTAGGACACCTTGTCAAAAATTCCGTACTTCTGTATCGCCGCGATGGTATCGCCGCCGCCGGCCAGGGTGAACGCGCTTGTCTTGGCGATGGCGTCGGCGATCGTCTTGGTGCCGGCGCCGAACTGGTCGAACTCAAACACGCCGACCGGGCCGTTCCATACCACGGTGCCGGCCTTCATGATGATGTCGGCGAGTTGCTGGGCGCTCTTGGGGCCGATGTCGAAGATCATGTCGTCGTCGGCCACGGCTCCGGCGTCCTTGAGCACCGCCTTCTCGTTAGCGTCGAACTTCTTGCCCACGACCACGTCCACCGCGATCGGAATGGTCGCGCCGCGCTTGGTCATTTTCTCCATGAGCGTCTTGGCCGTCGGAATGAGATCGGCCTCGGCCAGCGACTTGCCGATTTTCTTTCCGGAAGCGGCCAGGAAGGTATTGGCAATACCGCCACCGACCACGAGCTGGTCGACCTTTTCGGACAGCGATTCGAGCACGGTCAGCTTGGTCGAAACCTTGGAACCGCCGACGATCGCGACCATCGGCCGCTTCGGATTGAGCAGCGCCTTGGTCAGCGCCTCCAGTTCTTCGGTGAGCAGAATGCCGGCGCAAGCGACGGGCGCGAACTTGGCGACGCCATGGGTCGAACCCTCGGCGCGGTGCGCGGTGCCGAACGCGTCCATCACGAACACGTCGCACAGCTTGGCGTATTTCTGCGCGGTTTCGTCGACGTTCTTCTTCTCGCCCATGTTGAAGCGCACGTTCTCGAGCAGCACCAGCTCGCCGGCGGCGACATCGAAACCGCCGTTGATCCAGTCCTTGATAAGGCGCACGGGCTTGCCGAGCTTTTTGGAGAGATCGTCGGCCACGGGCTTGAGCGAATTCTCTTCCGAGTACTCGCCCTCGGTCGGACGGCCGAGGTGCGACATCACCATCACCTTGGCGCCGGCCTTGAGGCAGTAATTGAACGTCGGCAGCGAGGCGCTGATGCGCGCGTCGGACGTGACCTTGCCTTCCTTCACCGGCACGTTGAGATCGGCGCGGATCAGCACGCGCTTGCCCTTGAGGTCGAGATCGGTCAGCTTTATTACGGACATAATAATGACTCCGGGAAATGTAGCGCGGAACAGGCGGTGTAACCACCGTATTCCGCCGTCATTCGGCGGGTTACGGCGCGTTAGCGCCCAACCCGCCCTACAAGATGATTACTTGGCCACGTGCTGCACGAAGCGCAGCATGTTGCAGGTGTAGCCGTACTCGTTGTCGTACCAGGCCACCACCTTGACAAAGGTGCTGTCCAGGGCGATGCCGGCTTCGGCGTCGAAGATCGACGGCAGGTTCACGCCGCGGAAGTCGGTGGACACCACCTTCTCGTCGGTGTAACCGAGCACGCCCTTGAGCTCGCCTTCCGAGGCCTTCTTCATGGCCGCGCAGACCTGCTCGTAAGAAGCTTCCTTGTTCAGCTCCACTGTCAGGTCGACCACGGACACGTCCGAGGTCGGCACGCGGAACGCCATGCCGGTGAGTTTCTTGTTCAGCTCCGGCAGCACCTTGCCCACGGCCTTGGCGGCGCCGGTAGACGACGGAATAATGTTTTCCAGGATGCCGCGGCCACCGCGCCAGTCCTTCATGGACGGGCCGTCGACGGTCTTTTGGGTGGCGGTGGCGGCGTGCACGGTGGTCATCAGGCCGCGCTTGATGCCGAAGTTGTCGTGCAGCACTTTGGCGACCGGGGCCAGGCAGTTGGTGGTGCAAGAGGCGGCGGAAACGATCTTCTCACCGGCGTACTTGGTGTGGTTCACACCGTACACGAACATCGGAGTCTCGTCCTTCGACGGGGCCGACTGCACGACCTTCTTGGCGCCAGCCTGAATGTGCTTCTCGCAGGTATCCTTGGTCAGGAACAGGCCGGTGCACTCGATAACGATGTCGGCGCCAACTTCGCCCCACTTCAGTTCGGTCGGGTCCTTCACGGCGGACAGGCGGATCTTCTTGCCGTTGACGATCAGGTTGTTGCCCTCGACCTTGATGTCGCCATTGAAGCGGCCATGCACGGAGTCGTACTTCAGCATGTAAGCCAGGTAGCTGGGTTCGAGCAGGTCATTGATCGCAACAATCTCGATGTCTTTGAAGTCCTTCGCGACCGCGCGGAACACCATGCGGCCGATGCGGCCGAACCCGTTGATACCGACTTTGATTGCCATAACCAAATCTCCAGAAAGTTAAATTGAAAATCTAAATCCGCCGCAAAGGCGAAAAATTATTTACAGAATCTCTTCCACCGCTTTCGCGACGTTCTCGCCGGTGAAGCCGAATTCCTTGAACAGCGCGCCGGCTGGGGCGGATTCGCCGAAGCGGTTGAGACCCACGACCTTGCCGTCGAGCCCGACATACTTGTGCCAGCCGTCGGTGACGCCGGCTTCGACCGCCACGCGTTTCACACCCTTGGGCAGAACCGATTCGCGCCAGGCGGCGTCCTGGGCGTCGAACGTGTCCGTGGACGGCATCGACACCACGCGCACCTTCTTACCCTTGGCGGCGAGCAGTTTCTGCGCTTCCACGGCGATGCCGACTTCGGAGCCGGTGGCGATAATCACCGCCTGCGGCTTGCCGCCTTCGGCTTCGCACAGCACGTAGCCGCCGCGGCGGATGGCCGCGAGCTGTGCAGCATCGCGCTTCTGGTGTGTCAGGTTCTGGCGCGAGAAGATCAGGATCGTCGGGCCCTGCTTGCGCTCGATGGCAAACTTCCAGCACACGGCCGATTCCACCGCGTCGCACGGGCGCCATACCGACATGTTTGGAATCAGGCGCAAGGTCGCGGTTTGCTCGACCGGCTGATGCGTCGGACCGTCTTCCCCGAGACCGATGGAGTCATGGGTATAGACGAAGATCGAACGGATCTTCATGAGCGCCGCCATGCGCAGGGCGTTGCGGGCGTACTCAGAGAACATCAGGAACGTGGCGCCGTAGGGGATGAAGCCGCCATGCAGGGCAATGCCGTTCATGATGGCCGACATGCCGAACTCGCGCACACCATAATAGATATAGTTGCCGTCGGACACGGTGTTGCTCACGCCCTTCGAGCCTTTCCAGATCGTAAGATTGGAACCCGCCAAGTCGGCCGAGCCGCCCAGGAATTCCGGCAGCACCGGGCCGTAACCGTTCAGCGTGTTCTGCGAGGCCTTACGCGAGGCGATGGTCTCGGCCTTGGCGTCCACGGCCTTGATGAATTCATCCGCCTTGGCGTTCCAGTCCTTCGGCAGCTCACCCTTCATGCGCCGCTCGAACTCGGCGGCCAGGTCCGGAAATTCCCTGCGGTAGTCGGCGAACTTGTCGTTCCAGTGCTTCTCGGCCACAGCACCCTTGGCCTTGGCGTCCCAACCGGCGTAGATTTCCATCGGAATCACGAATGGCTCGTAATTCCAGCCGAGGTTCTCGCGCGTGGCCTTGATCTCGTCGGCGCCGAGCGGTGCACCGTGGCAGTCGTGCGAACCGCAGAGGTTCGGCGCGCCGTAGCCGATCACGGTCTTGCAGCAGATCATCGACGGCTTGTCGTTGACTGAGCGCGCTTCGAGGATCGCCCTCCGGATGGACTCGGAGTCATGGCCGTCGACGTCGCGCACCACATGCCAGCCGTAGGCCTCGAAACGCTTCGGGGTGTTGTCAGTGAACCAGCCCTCGACATGACCGTCGATCGAGATGCCGTTGTCATCGTAAAACGCGATCAGCTTACCGAGGCCGAGCGTGCCGGCGAGCGAGCAGGATTCGTGCGAGATGCCTTCCATGAGGCAGCCGTCGCCGAGGAATACATAAGTATAGTGATCGACGATGTGATGGCCGTCGCGGTTGAACTGTCCGGCCAACACCTTCTCGGCGAGCGCCATGCCCACGGCGTTGGTGATGCCCTGGCCAAGCGGACCGGTGGTGGTTTCGACGCCCGGGGCATAGCCGTACTCCGGATGACCCGGGGTCTTGGAATGCAACTGGCGGAAGTTCTTGAGCTCCTCCATCGGCAGGTCGTAGCCGGTAAGATGCAGGAGTGAGTAAATGAGCATCGAGCCGTGACCGTTCGACAGCACGAAGCGGTCGCGATCCATCCACTTCGGGTTGCCCGGGTTGTGCTTGAGGAAATCGTTCCACAGCACTTCGGCGATGTCGGCCATGCCCATGGGCGCCCCGGGATGCCCGGAGTTCGCCTTCTGCACCGCGTCCATCGCGAGCGCGCGGATGGCGTTCGCCAGCTCGCGCCGTTTGGTTAATGCCTTGCCTTCGCCCGCCTTGTGGGCGTGGATTTTCACTGTCATGGATTAATCCTCAATGCTTGAAAACTGGCGGAGCCCGAAACCGGCGACCTTCCGGTCCGCGGCCTTCATGGCCATAGCTGACCAATAACAAAGTCCCCTTGGCGGAGTTGCATGGTCATCGCCAAAGAGAACGGAAACCGGTTACGCCATATGATTCTTGTCTTCCGGGATTGCCATTTCCCTACTGTACGGCTCGGCAATCGGCCCTGGTCAGAGGCTCCTCGAACCGCGCGCATTTTCGCTCACACCCGGTCCTAGGGCAAGCCGAACGTCCCTTGGCAATCTGTTATCCGCCCATAAACAAGACTTTGTGAGCGAAACGGGCCTCTGACGATTATCAGGGGAAATCGCGCCGGGATCAGGTTTTGCCTGGCGCGCGGTTGCGGTCGATCCAGGCCTTCCATTCCGAAAACAGCGCCGGCGTCGCCGCTGCCACCACCGAACGTGGCGCGAGCCCGTAGCTGAACACCGCTTCGTCCTCGAGCGTGCAGGCATGACCGCCGGCCTCCGCCAGGATCAGGCTGCCGCCGGCGTAATCCCACAGCTTCTGGCCGCCGTGCAGATAGAGGTGAAAGCGCCCGTCCGCAAGCCAGCACCACTCGAGGCTGCTCGCGCCGAAATTGCGCTGCGAACCGTAGGGCGGCTGTGCGCCCAGCCGCGCGGCCAGCAGGGGGGCGAGGCGCTTGAAATCCACGCAGGCAATGCAGCGGCGTATCGCCTGCGGCGGGATCGGCTCATGGGCGCCGAGCACGAGCACGATATCGTTGAGCCACGCGCCTTTCCCGCGGCGCGCCATGAAACATTCGTCGCGCACCGGGTCGTAAACCAGGGCGAGTTCCTGCTTCCCGTCGACGAGCAGCGCCAGCGACACGGCGAAATACGGAATACCGGTGGCGAAATTGCTGGTGCCGTCGAGGGGGTCCACGCACCACAAGCCGTTGCCCGTGGTGCCGGTGAGCTGCTCATGCTCGTGCCCCGCCATCTCCTCGCCCAGAAAATCGTATTCCGGCCAGTGATGAGCGAGATCCGACTTGAGACGCTGCTGCATCGCCACGTCGGCCTCGGTCACCACGCTGCCATCGTGCTTGACGTGACGGATGACGTCGGCAAACCGCGGCAACAGTTCGTCCCGGGACGCCCTGCGCACGATGTTCTGAAGCAATATCAGATCGGGAAGCATCAGCGGTTGCCGCCTGTCAGCTTGATCACCCGCGCTGCGCCTGGAGACGCGTATTTCCGTTCCACCTCGCGCAAGGCCTTGTGGAATTCGCCCTGCGCCCGGCGCATGACCTCCGCGCCCGCCAGCGAGTAATACACCGCTTCATAGGAAACCGGTTCATCGAGGGCGCGGCGCGCCTGCGGTGCAAAGCGCTGCCAGGCGAGTTCGATCATGCGCCGGCCTTCGCGGTCCACGAAGATAAACTCCTCCGCATCCAGCACCGCGAGAAACTGCATGCTGCGCAGCGGCACGAACAGGCAGCCGGTGGCCGCCCGTTTCAGCAACAGGTGCGCTAGATTGTAAGTCTCGGCTGGCAGCGTGCGCGGTTCGCGCGACAACTCGGGCGGACGGTAGAAAGTCTCCTCGACGATCATGCGACCCCGGTCCGCTATTCCTGCTTCCACTTGATCGAGCAGCCCATGCTCGGAATCTGGTCCTTCGGCCCGAGGCCGGTCTGGGCAACGGATTTCATCGCCTCGAACAGATCGCGCCGCGCGTTCGGCGCCGGCTCCTTGCGCGACTCGTCCAGCCGTCCGCGGTACTGGAGCTTGAGATCGCTGTTGTAGCCGAAAAAATCCGGGGTACACACGGCACTGTAAGCCTTGGCAACTTCCTGGGTTTCATCGTACAGATACGGGAACGGAAAATTCAGCTCCTGCGCCACACGCTTCATGTTGTCGAAAGAATCTTCCGGATAATCCGCAGGATCATTCGACATGATCGCCACGGTGTTAATACCCTGCGCTTTCAGCTCGCGCGTATCGCGAATAATGCGATCGAGCACGGCCTTCACGTAGGGACAGTGATTGCAGATGAACATCACGAGCAGGCCGTTTTTTCCGCGGGTCTCGTTCAACGTCCAGATTTTTCCATCCACACCTTTGAGACGGAAGTCCAGGGCCGGCCGGCCGAAATCGCACACCGGGGTTTCAGTACGCACCATGATTCTTTCTCCACAATTCCTTATTTAACACGGGGCAACTCGCCCTGTATCATCATCCAGTCTATGGATAACGACTCCCTGACGCAACGTGACCTGCGCGTGGTCTGGCATCCCTGCACGCAGATGCATGACCATGAAACGCTGCCGCCCATCCCGATTCGCCGCGGCCAAGGCGTGTGGCTCGAGGACTTCGACGGCAAGCGTTATCTCGACGCCATCAGTTCATGGTGGGTCAACCTGTTCGGTCACGCCAATCCGCGCATCAACGCCGCCATTGCCGATCAGCTGCAAAATCTCGAACACGTGATACTCGCGGGTTTCACGCACGAGCCGGTCGTGCAGCTCTCTGAAAGACTGACGCAGATCGCTCCGAAAGGACTTGCCCGCTGCTTCTACGCGGACAGCGGCTCCGCGGCCGTCGAAATCGCGCTCAAGATGAGTTTTCATTACTGGCACAACCGTGGCGAGAAAAAACGCACGCGCTTCATCAACTTGGCGAACAGCTACCACGGCGAAACGCTGGGGGCGCTGGGAGTGGGTGACGTGGCCTTATATAAGGAAACCTACCGTCCGCTGCTGCTCGAGGCGATTACCGTCAAATCCCCGGATGGTTATCACCGCGAACCCGGCGAATCCCGGGCCGATTATTCGACACGTGCGTTTGCCGCAATGGAGGCAGTGCTGGCGCGCCATGCCGGCGAGGTTTGTGCCGTGATCGTTGAACCGCTGGTGCAATGCGCCGGAGGGATGCGCATGTATGATCCGGTATACCTGAAACTATTGCGCCAGGCCTGCGACAAACATGGAGTACACCTCATCGCCGATGAAATCGCCGTCGGCTTCGGGCGCACCGGCACGATGTTCGCCTGCGAACAGGCGGGCATAGCGCCCGATTTTCTGTGCCTCGGCAAGGGACTGACCGGCGGTTACCTGCCGCTGTCAGTGTGTCTGACGACGGATGAGGTATATCAGGCGTTCTACGCGAATTACACCGCGCGCAAGGCGTTCCTGCATTCGCATTCCTACACCGGCAACCCGCTCGCTTGCCGCGCGGCGCTGGCCACGCTCGATATTTTTCGCGACGACGATGTCATCAACCGCAACCGGGAACTCGCAGGGCACATGGCGCGCGCCACGGCGCCGCTGGTCGACCACCCGCATGTGGCCGAGGTGCGGCAGACCGGGATGATTCTCGCGATCGAAATGGTGCGGGAGAAAAAAACGCGTGCGCCCTATCCGTGGCAGGAGCGGCGTGGTTTATCAGTATACCGTCATGCGCTCGAGCGCGGCGTGCTGCTGCGCCCGCTCGGCGACGTGATCTATTTCATGCCGCCGTACGTGATCAAACCGGAGGAAATCGAACTGCTGGCAAGGGTGGCGTGGGAAGGGGTTGATCGTGCCACCGCCTGATACTCATGCTGGATAAAACACCTTTTTCATCTCGTCCATGTCCGGGATGAGCATCAACTTGCCACCTACCTTGAGGCCCGCCGCGATATAGGGCAGGTTGGGCAATTCCGAATCGGTGGCCACCGGCTCGCTGTGGCTCAGCGCCTGCGGGCGCGGTTCCGCAGTCGCGAACATCCCATAGAATTCCCAATCGCTGCGTCCACTCAGGGGATAAAAGATGACGATCTTGCCGGCCGCCGGACTGACCGGCTCCGGCATGCCAGCCAGCGCTTCAAAAGAAATGACCGGCACCGCGAGCGTGCGCCAGCCAAAGACACCCTTCAGCCAAGGCTGGCTGAAGGGAACCGGCGTCAGCGTCAGCGAATTGATGACCTCCGCCACGGCCGCGCTGGGAACGATCAGCGTCAATCCATCCAGCGGCACTTCGAGCGAATGCAGACGCGGACCGATACGCGGCTTTTTCATTCCTCCCCCAGGCCTTGCAGATACGCGGCCAGGGCCTTCGGCTCGAAAACCAGCATCGCGCGATGGCCCGACACCCAGGCCCCGGAAAACAGATGTCCAAGGCGCGTGGGTGCGAGGCCGAGAGGTGTGAAGGGCGAAATCACGGTTTCGGCGCGCGGCAGCAGCTGAACCTCGTCTACCGCCAGCCCCACCGCCTGCGGCACCGTATCCAGAAACACCGCACGATGCCAAAGGTGCTGCCGGGTCACGCGCAGGGTGGCGTCGAGACTATAGGCCGGGAGTCGCGTGTTCTGCACCACGCGCCACGCAGCGACATTGCCCTCGGGGGATTTATTGGTGATCAGGTTTTCGCGCTGCTCGATGGTGAAACCGGAGCTGCTCGGCAACAGGAAACTGGTATCGCCGAGCTGCAGGCGCATGTACTGATTGGGATCGGTCACGGTCGTTTAATCCCGAACACCGGCAGCGCTCCAAGCCATTCAGCCGCCGTGCGCGGACGGCTCATGTCGTCCTGCCCTTCGCCAACAGGGTGTCAATGTTCTTGTATAACTCATCTTCCTGATAGGGCTTGCTCATGTACATGTCCACGCCCAGATCGAACGCCTTCTGCCGGTGCTTGGCGCCCGCGCGCGAGGTGATCATGATGATCGGGATGTGCTTCAGGTTTTCGTCGGAACGCACGCGTGTCGTCAGCTCGTATCCGTCCATGCGCGGCATTTCGATATCGACGAGCATCACGTCGGGCACGTGGTCGCGCAACTGTTCGACGGCGTCGATGCCGTCTTTGGCGACCAGCACGTCGATGCCGCGCTTCTGCAGGTGCTTGCTCGTGATCTTGCGCACGGTAAGAGAATCGTCCACCACCATGACAACCGGCCGCGCGCGGACCTCTTGCGCCACCTTGCCTTCCGGCCGGTGTTCGAAATAGATGACGTCTTCACGGAACCACAGGCCGGGAATATCCAGGATAAGCACGACACGTCCGTCGCCGAGGATGGTGGCGCCGGCAAGCCCCTTGAGCGCGGAAAGCTGCGGTCCAATGGATTTGATCACGACTTCGCGCGTGCCGCCCAGGCCGTCGACCTGGATAGCGACCTCACGTGTTCCGGTGCGCGCGATCAGTATCGGCACTTTTTTACCATTGCGCGGCGTCGAGGGAATTCCCAGACGCTGGCCGAGGTGCATGTACGGGTACACCTGCTCGTTATGGGAAAGCAGCGGATTGTTACCGACCGCGAGGCTGTCGATCTTTTCGATGGGAAATTCGATGATATTCACCACTGAGCCAAGCGGAAGCGCGAAAAGCTGGTCGCCCACGTAGGCCATCAGTGCCTGCGTGATGGACAGCGTCAGGGGCAAGCGGACGATGAACGTCGTGCCCACGCCGCGCTCGGTGTCCACCGACATGCTGCCGCCCAGTTGCTTCACTTCGCTGTGCACCACGTCCATGCCGACGCCGCGGCCGGAGACATGCGTGACTTTCTCCGCCGTGGAAAATCCGGACATGAGAATGAACTGGATCAGTTCCTCCTCCGTCAGATTGGTTTCGGGTGACATTAACCCGCGTTCGATCGCCTTGGTACGGATCGCCTCGATATTCAATCCCACCCCATCATCGGAGAAACGGATAATGACCTCGGTCCCCTCCTGCGAGGTGGCGATGTTGATGCGCCCGTGCGGCGGCTTGCCTTTCTGGCGGCGCACGGCCTCGGATTCGATACCGTGGTCGATGCTGTTGCGAATCATGTGCTCGAACGGCCCGATCATGCGCTCGAGCACATTGCGGTCGATCTCCACCTCGGCGTTTTCCAGATTGAGTTCCACACGCTTGCCCAGCTCGCGCGAGGTCTGGCGCACGATATGCCGCAGACGCGCCGCCTGTGTCGAAAAACTGACCATGCGCGTGCGCATCAAACCTTCCTGCAAATCAGTGTTGATACGCGCCTGTTGCTGCAGCACCGATTCAGCCTCGCCGACGAAGTTACCCAGGCTGTTCTGAATAGTCCCCAGATCGTGCAGACTTTCCGTGAGCGACCGCGACAACTGCTGCATGCGGCTGAAGCGGTCGAACTCCAGCGGATCGAAATCGGCGGCACGGCCTTCGGCAACCGCCTCGTGTTCCATGCGGTAGAGAATCTGCGATTCGGACTGAATTTCGAGTTCCCGGATCTGCTCGCGGAAGCGCGTGATGTTACGCGACAGTTCGGAAAGATTGTCACGAACGCTGTAAATCTGCTGTTCCATGCGCGAGCGTGAAATGCTCACCTCGCCCGCGTAATTGACGAGCTCGTTCAACAAGCTGGTGTTGACGCGCACCTGACCGCGGCGCTCCATTTTTTCCGGCCACTGTTTCTCTTCGGCTTCCTGAAGCTCTCGGCGCTCTTCGATCTCCGCCGCCGTCAACGCCGGGGCTGGTGCCTCGATGGCGGAAACAATGGTTGGCGCCGGCTCAGCAACGAATCGTGCGACCGGCTTTTCCACCGGCTCCTCCCGAGGCGTGCTGATTACCGGTACTGGAGTGGAAACATCAGGAACCTCCGATTCCGGCTGGCCGGAGGACAGCGCCTGCAACTTGGCATTCAGGCTGCGAACATCCGGCGCGGGCCTGCCGCTTTGGGCGTGATCGAGCATGGTCACGAGCAAGTCGTGGGCTTCGTCGAGCAGGTCAAACAAGTCGCCGTTGGCGGACACTTGACCGTCTTCGATGTGCTTCAGAAGGGTTTCGGTGTTGTGACTCAAATCACCCATGGTCATCGCGCCGGCCATGCGCGCGCCACCTTTGAGCGTATGCAACGAGCGCTTCAGATCCTGCACCAGCGCCATATCATCCGGACGGCTGCGCCAGCGGGACAGCGCCTCTTCGATGCCGCCGAGAATATCCGTCGCCTCTTCCTGGAAAATTTCCAGCAGCTCGGGATCGAGTTGCTCGGCCTCCACCGGCGCGGGCGGCGATTCAGGCACCACAGGAACGGCGGCGGTCGGTGCCGGCACCACGGGTTCAACCCGCGGTCCGGGTTCGTGCACAACGGGGAGTGCTTCCGCGGTCGGCTCGCTATCCCAGGGCTCCTCCGGCAACGGCATTTCCGCTGGTGTTTCTTCTTCAACCGCGGAGACACGTTCCGCGACCGGAGCAGCGGTTTCGGCAGCGGAATCCTTCTGCACCAGAAGGGCGCTTTCGGCGCGGAGATCGTGTGAAAGGTCGGCAAAACGCCGTCGCAGATCGCCGGAGGAAGTCGCGCCGGTGTTCATGCACTCCACCAAGTCGGAGACCGCTATTTCGAAACGGGTCGCCAGATCCAGATATCTCTCGGTTAACGGAATGCTTTCGCTCTTGAGCGCGTGCAACAACTTTTCTATTTCCGCGCAGGGTTCGGACATTACATCGAGACCCAGCGAACGGGCATTGCCTTGCAGCGTGTGCACGGAACGGTAAAGGGTGTCCGACACGAAGCACGTTCCGCCGGCTTCGCGGCAGGCGGCGATCTGCTGCCGGATATTGGCGAGATTTCCTTGCGCTTCGGTAGTGAAGATTTCCAGCAAGGTGGGTTCGAGTTTG
>NZ_JBAVEJ010000011.1:0-2721 GCF_049587675.1 Sulfuricaulis sp.
GGCGCACTGCCGGAGGCGGCGCGCGCCACGATCGCGCGGTTCAAGAACATGGACGACGCCACGCTTGAACGCCAGGCCGACGCACTGCTTGCGGGCGATTATGAAAAGCTCGATAGGGCGGCGATCCCGTTCATCGGCGCGGCGCTGCAAGCGTACTGGCTGTACCTGGTCACGACGCTTGGGGCTGGAGCATTTAGCCGGCTCGATACCCCGCATCTCTGTCCGGTGTGCGGTTCCGCGCCCATGGCCAGCGTCGTGCGCATCGGCGCCGCGGATCACGGATTGCGCTATCTGACCTGCTCGCTGTGCAACACGCAATGGCACGCGGTGCGCATCAAGTGCGTCTTCTGCGATACCACCAAGGGCATCGCTTATTACGGCATCGAGGGCGGCAGCGCCGCGATCAAGGCCGAGAGCTGCGATGCCTGCCAGGGTTATCTCAAGATACTGTACATGGAAAAGGACCCGAACGTGGACGCGCTCGCGGATGACGTGGCGAGCATCGCACTCGATGTCCTGATGGCCGAATCCGGTATCACTCGCAATGGGGTGAATTTCTTCTTATTAGGAGGAAGTGAATAGCCCGGTAAACCGTTGTAGACGATAGTCAGTTTTCACGCATAGGCGGAACCGTCCTTGGTCCAAGCGCAGAATCCGCAAATAGCCGCTGTTTTGCCGGCGGTAGATCGTGTGCTCCAGATGCCTGCGGTGCAGGCACTGGGCGCGCAGTATGGCCACACCGCCGTGGTCCACGCCATCCGTTCCCTGTTCTCCGAAATGCGCCAAGCCATGCTGGACGGAATCGCGCTGCCCGCGGAAGCGCTGCAAGCGCCGTCGCTCGCGCGCCGCCTTCAGGCCCGGCTGGAGGCCGCCATGCAAGCTTCGCTGCGGCGTGTGTTCAACCTCACCGGCACGGTGCTGCACACCAATCTCGGGCGCGCGCTGTTGCCGGCGGCGGCTGTCGACGCGGTGCAGGCGGTGATGACCCAGCCGTGCAATCTCGAGTACGACCTCGCGCCCGGCGAGCGCGGCGACCGCGATAGCCATGTCGAAGCGCTGCTCGCCGAACTCACCGGCGCCGAGGCCGCCACGGTGGTGAACAACAACGCCGCCGCGGTGCTGCTGGTGCTGGCCACGCTCGCGGCGCGCAAGGAAGTGATCGTCTCGCGCGGCGAGCTGATCGAGATCGGCGGGTCGTTCCGCATCCCCGCGATCATGGCGCACGCGGGATGCCGACTGCGCGAAGTCGGCACCACCAATCGCACCCATCTTGCCGATTTCGAGCAGGCCATCGGCGTGCGCAGCGCGATGCTCATGAAGGTGCACACCAGCAACTACGTGATCCAGGGTTTCACCGCGGCGGTGCCGGAGCAGGAACTCGCGGCGCTCGCGCACGCCCGCGGGCTGCCGTTCGTGGTGGATCTCGGCAGCGGCACGCTCGTGGACCTGAGCCAATATGGTTTGCCACAGGAACCGACCCCGCAGGAGACACTGGCGCACGGTGCCGATATCGTGACCTTCAGCGGCGATAAGCTTTTGGGTGGGCCGCAAGCCGGCATCATCGTCGGGCGCGCCGAGCTCGTGAAAAAAATCAAGCGCAACCACCTCAAGCGCGCGCTGCGCGTGGACAAGATGACGCTGGCCGCGCTCGAGGCGGTGCTCAGGCTCTATCGCCAGCCGGAGAAGCTCGCGCAGCACCTGCCGACATTGCGGCTGCTTACGCGTCCGGCGGCCGACATCGAATCGCTGTGCCGGCGCATCGAACCGGCGGTGGCGCAAGCAGTCAGCAACGTCGCACACGTGAGTGTGGTGCCGTGCCACAGCCAGATTGGCAGCGGCGCGCTGCCGGTAGAGTTACTGCCGAGCACGGCGCTCGCGCTCGCGCCGCTCAAGCGCGGGCGTGGCGAAGGTACCGCGCTCAAGCGACTGGCAAACGCGTTCCGCGCGCTACCCGTCCCGGTGATCGGCACGATCGCCGATGGTGCGCTCAAATTCGACCTGCGCTGCCTGGAGAATGAGCGCGAGTTCGTCGAACAACTGGCGCGGCTGCGGCTCGACGCCAGCAGGAGTGAGTCATGATCACGTCGCGCGACGCTGCACGAAATAACACCCCCCTCCCTCGACGGGAGGGGGTGAGGGGGAGGGTGACGATCCAGCTCGCACCCGCATCACCCCCACCCCTCCCCCTCCCCCTTTCAGGGGGAGGGGGAGTAGGAGGTGAAGTGTCATGTTGATTGGCACCGCGGGCCATATCGACCACGGCAAGACCGCGCTCATCAAGGCGCTCACCGGCATGGACGCCGATCGCCTGAAGGAAGAAAAAGCGCGCGGCATCACCATCGACCTCGGTTATGCCTTCTATCCGCTGCCTCAAGGCGCGGTGCTCGGCTTCATCGACGTGCCGGGGCACGAGCGCTTCGTGCACAACATGCTTGCCGGCGCGACCGGCATCGACTTCGTGCTGCTGGTGGTGGCGGCGGATGACGGCGTGATGCCGCAAACGCGCGAGCACCTGGAGATCATCGATCTGCTTGGCGTGAAGCAGGGCGCGGTGGCGCTCACCAAGATCGACTGCGTGGAACCGGCGCGCGCGGCCGCGGCGCGGGCGGAGATTGAGGCCTTGCTCCGTAATACGGCGCTCGCCGGCAGCCCCGTATTTGCGCTATCGAGCGTCACCGGCGACGGTTTGCCGGCGCTGCGCGCGCATCTTGAGGCCGTGGC
>NZ_JBAVEJ010000012.1:0-21754 GCF_049587675.1 Sulfuricaulis sp.
CCTGCATCCCGCGCAGCGGTCGCATCCCCAGAGGGGCCCCTGCTCCGCGCAGCGCGGTCGCCATCTCTGCGGCTCACGTCGCTACCTCTCGTTCGCGCCGACGATAGGCCACGACGGCCGGCACCGCACTTGCCACGAGCAGCGCCAGCACGGCTGCAATGGGCCAGATCACTGGGCGGTTCCAGGCTATGCGCCGCTCGGCGCGCATCCTGGGGTCAATGCGGGTGTATTTGATGGTGTTATTCGCCATTTGGCCGGGCTTGGTGTTATATACCCAGGCGTGCTGCAGGGTGAACTGCTTCGGATGGACGCCCCAGACCCAAGGCGCGTCGCGGCGCGCGATGTCTACCATTTGATCGATGATGGACTGGCGCTCCGGCGTGTTGTCCATGTTCTTCATGCGTTCGAAGAGCCGATTGAACTCCGGATTGTCATAGTTCGAGGCATTCTCGCCGTCGTGTCCGACCTTCTTGTTCGGCCCGTAGAGCAAAAACAGGAAATTCTCCGGATCAGGATAATCCGCGTTCCACCCCCAGTCGTACATCTGCGCGTCGCCCTTGCGCATCTTCTCCTGGAAGCGGTTGTAGTCCGTCGCGCGTACGACCAGGTCGATGTTGAGTTTCTGCAATTGTTTGCGCATCCAGTCAAGTTCGGCCTTGCGCTCGGGGCCGGTCGCGGGGGTTTCAAAATTGATCAGGAGCGGCTTGCCGGTAGCGTGATCAACGCCGCCAGGATAACCGGCCTCGGCCAGCAGACGGCGCGCATATTCGATCGGTTTGCGCTGCGGTCTTCCATCGATCCAGTCGTACACGTAGGGATTAATGCCCGCCTGGCTCTCACGGTAACCAAAAATCCCCGGTGCCAGCGGACCCTGCGCGGCGATGCCGCGCCCATTATCGAATATCGATATGCGCTCTTCGAAATCGATGGCAATGGATATCGCCAGACGCAGCTTGCGGGCATGCTCTGTGTAACCGCCCACCAGCGGATCGAGCATATTGAAACCGAGGTAATAGGTCGAGGTCTGCACACTGGTCAGCAGCTGTATGCCCTTTTGCCTCATCGCGTCGCTCACCTCGGTGTCGCCCTCGCCGGTGAAACGGATGGCCTGATCGAAACTCTCGGCCAACACGCCGGAGCGATCGTAATACCCTTGCAGAAACTTGTTCCAGTACGGAATGCCTTCCTTCTCGAGACTGAACACAACTTTATCGATGAATGGCAGAGCCTTGCCGGCGTCAGCGAGCAGACCGGCGGACCCGTCTCCAGGCTCACCCTCGGCGGGATAGAGCTCCTCGTGATAGTTCGGGTTGCGTTCCAGCACCATCTGGCGGTTGGGGTTGTTGACCGTCAGCATGTAGGCGCCACTGCCGACGGGATACCAGTCGAGCGTGAGATTCTTTTCCGCCATGCCCGGCTGCGAAAAAAAGTGATCGGCCTCGGGTGCCATCGGCGCAAAAAACGGCATGGCCATCCAGTAAAGGAACTGCGGATACTTTCCTTTGATCTTCACACGGTAGGTATAGCGGTCCACTTCCTCGACGCCGGCCAGCGGGTATTGCGTTAGATTGAGATATACGCCCTCTTCGCGGCCGCCGGCAATGGCGTCGTAAGCCTTCTTGAGCGTGTCGGCATATTCCCGGATGCCCACGATGTAATCGTTCATGAGGCTCTGGATCGGCGAGTGCAGCTTGGGGTGCGCCAGGCGCTTGATCTGGTAGATGTAGTCGGCGGCCGTCACCTCGCGCGTGCCGGATTGTGCAAAATCGCCGATAGTATTTATATCCATCAGGTCGCCCGGGCCCAGGGCGTGATACAGCAAGCGGCCGGAGGCATCGCGTGCGAACGCCGGGTGCGGCTGGAAATAAATGCCCGGACGGATGTGAATCTCATACACGCTGTAGGCGATGCGCGCCACCGGAACATTGTGCGGCAGGCGGCGTCCCTGCTTGTCGAAAAAGACGGGGGTGGGAACGCTGCTGGCGGTCAACGGCACCAGCGTATACGGCCGTTTGAGGTAATGATACTGGAACGGCGGTTCGTAGATCTGGGCGATGAATTGATATTCGTTGGAGCTGTAGGCGCGCGCCGGGTCGAATGTCTTGGGGCGCTCACGGAAGGCGGAATACAGAATATTCTTTTCCGCGTCCGCCTCCGGATAGGGATTGTTCCAGGAAGCCGCCACGGCAGCGGAGAAAAGGATCAAAATCGCCAACAAGACAGTCCGCGTCGCGCCGGGGCATTTCATGCTGCCTGAGTCCGTTCTCCAGTAGGTCCGTCGTGCCGGTTAAATGAAGCCCTGCTCGCTGCGCTCGCTCGTCTTGACGTATTAAGCAAGCCGGTTACGGCTCCAATATATCAAATTCCATCCAATCATCCCTCTTCCCGCGGGCGTGAATTTTCGCTACTGTAGCAACTCATTTCACCCGGACGCCCGGTAAAACAACATGGCGTCAGGCTCTCAATTCAAATATCAGGTGGAGATCGTTTTATGGGATTTCTGGCAGGCAAGCGGGCGTTGATCGTGGGCGTGGCCGGGGACCGGTCCATCGCCTGGGGAATCGCCAAGGCCATGCATCGGGAAGGCGCCGAGATCGCCTATACCTACCAGAACGATAAACTCAAGGAACGGGTCGAGAAACTGGCGGCCCAGACCAAGTCGGATATCCTGATCCCCTGCGACGTCTCCAGCGACGAGCAGATCGAGGCGGTATTCTCGCACCTCGACGACTATTGGGACGGGCTCGACATTATCGTTCATTCAGTCGCTTTCGCGCTGCGTGAACAGCTGTCCGGCAACTTCGTGGATGTCACAACACGCGAGGGATTCCGCATCGCGCACGAGATCAGCTCTTTCAGCTTCACCGCGTTGGCCAAGGCCAGCCGGTCCATGATGCAGGGCCGCCAGGGTGCGTTACTGACGCTCACCTACATCGGCGCCGACCGTTCGGTACCCAATTACAACATAATGGGACTGGCCAAGGCGAGTCTTGAGGCGAACGTGCGCTACTTGGCACAGGCACTCGGCCCGGAGGGCATCCGCGTCAACGCGATCTCTGCCGGACCTATCCGCACATTGGCGGCCGCCGGCATTAGCGACTTTAAAAAGCTGCTGGATTACAACGACAAGATGGCGCCGCTCGGGCGCGGCGTGACTATCGACGAGGTGGGAAACGTGGCAGCCTTCCTTTGCTCCGATCTCGCCTCCGCCGTGACCGGCGAGATCACCTATGTCGACGGTGGATTCAACACCGTGGCGATCGGCCTGGATTACGGCAAACTGCTGGAATAGGCTTATAGCTGGTCAGCGTAAATCTTGATATTAGCCTTCTGGCGCAATCCCGCACGGTAATTGGCATAGTAGTCCGTACCGCGACGCTTTAGCAGCAACGACCGCGCCTTCTCCTGTACGCTGCTTTCCGCCTTGTCTGACGTGTCGCGCACGCGCAGCAGTGCCAGTACCGCGTAACCTTGGGGACCCAGGTCAACCAGATCGTACACCGGCTTTCCTCCCTCCGGTCGCGCAGTCCGGAACGCAGCTTCGGCGATGCGCGATTCAACGCCTGGCAGCGTTTGGCGCGTGAACACCTTCGGTGACTGGTATTTGAATCCGCGCTTTTTGGCCAGCGCCTCGAGCGATCCACCGGCCTGCAGTTCACGCACCCATGCTTCACCCAGCTTTCCCGCTACCTGTTTTGCTTGTTCCTGCTTCAGCACTTGCTCGATCTGCGCGCGCACCTCAGCTAACGGCTTGCGTCCGGCCGGCTGCTTGTCGGTAACGCGGATGGCCACCAGGGTATCGCTGCTAACCTCGATGGCATCGCTGTTGCGAATCTGAGCCAGCACATCCGGCTCGAACGCGGCCTGCGCCACCTTGGGGTTGGCGGCGATGCCGGGACCGCCGGCGCGCGTGAACCAGTCGCTTTTCTGTATCGGGAGTCCGAAGGCTTTGGACGCGGGCACAAGACTGTCCGGCTGCTCATAGACAAGATTGCGGAATTTCTCCGACAGCTCGAAAAACTTTTCTTCACCCTTGCGCTTGCGCACGACATCCATCAATTCCTTGCGCACGTCCGCAAAAGGTTTGCGCTTCTCGGGGGTCAGGGCGGTCAGCTTGATCAGATGATAGCCATAGGTGCTGCGAACCGGCTGGCTGATTTCGCCGGGTTTCAATGCGAAGGCGGTCGCTTCCAGTTCCTTCGGAATCGCCCCGCGGCGAATCTCGCCAAGATCGCCGCCACCAGGGGATGTCGCGCTGTCCATGGAATACTTTTTCGCGAGCGCGCCGAAATCGGCCCCGGTACGGGCCTGTTTGGCAATGTCCTGAATTTTCGTCAGTGCCGCTTTGGCCTGCTCATCCGTGGCTTGGGCAGGTAGCGAAATCAATATGTGGCTGGCACGGCGCTTCTCGGGAATGACATAGCGAGCCGCCTCCTCGGCATAGGCCTTTTTGAGCTCCTCTTCCGTCGGTTGACCGCCCGTGTTCAGGTCACCGGCGGAGAAACGCAGATACTCGACGCGGACCTGTTCGGGTATCTGGAAGAGCTCGGTATGAGATGAATAGTACTGTTCGATCTCCTTCTCGCTGACGGACCCCTTGGGCATCACGGCGTCTGTGCTTATCACGGCGTAGGCCACTTCCCGCTCCTGTGATAGCAAGCGGATCAGCGCAGCCACATCGGTGCGTGTCACAAAGCCGCTTTCGCTCAAGCCGGCCTGAACCTGCATGACAAGACCTTCCTCGCGCACTCCGCTCTCGAATTCATGCACATTCATGCCTTCACGACGCAGCGTGCCCTCATACAATGCGGAATCAAAATGGCCGTCACGTTGAAAATACGGCAGTTCGCGGATCGTTTGGGCCAGACGCGCATTGCTGAGGCGGTAACCCTGCACCTCGGCATCGTGCACAAGCAGTGCCCTATCAATCAGGCTGTCGAGGATCCGCTGTTTGAATTGGGGGTTGTCCAGAGTTGCCGGCTCCACGCGGCCACGCAGCCGGTCGAGCTCGCGGCGGTATTTTACCTGGCTGATATCAATGTCACCGGCCTTGGCGACATTGATTTTGGAACCGGTGTCGAAATAGGAGTTGATACCCCACAGCGCAAACGGTACGACAACCAAGACCAGGATGAAAGTAGCGAAGATGCCCTGGGTTTTTTCGCGGATCGTGGAAAGCATTGGGCTGTTACTCTACAGAGAGTTTGCGGGCACATCAATTCACAAAACAGAATCAAAAAAACAAAGGGCGAGGATGACTCCTCGCCCTGCGCGTGTAGTGGCGGAGCGGACGGGACTCGAACCCGCGACCCCCGGCGTGACAGGCCGGTATTCTAACCAACTGAACTACCGCTCCCGGTCTTTGGTGGGTGCTGAGGGGATCGAACCCCCGACATTCGCCTTGTAAGGGCGACGCTCTACCAGCTGAGCTAAGCACCCTGAAGCCGAATCAAGACCCTCACAAAAGGCCGGCTAGTTTAAGGCATCCTTCAGACCTTTGCCAGATTTGAATTTGGGTGCCTTGGAGGCCGGGATGGCGATCATTTCGCCGGTTCGCGGATTGCGTCCGGTGCGCGCAGACCGGTTGCTCACTGAGAATGTACCGAAGCCGGAGAGCGTGACGGTATCGCCCTGACGCAAGGTACCGGCGATGATCTCGAGCACCGCTTCCACGGCACGTGTGGCGGAGGCTTTGTTCAGTTCGGTGGTTACAGCAACTTTGTCAATCAGATCGGTTTTATTCACGTTAGGTCCTCTTGCTGGATGTGGTGAACAGGATTCCCGAAAACAATTGCTGCTGAATCAGAAACGACGTTCCATGAAAAAACATAGACGCGTCGCAGGTTATATACAGTTGCGGGAAATCCTTGTCAAGAAAAACAGACACACGACACGGGCCGTGAGGCGCCGTGTCGTGTGATCGGAGACAAAAGAGAGAATACCCTCGCCCGAGGGCAAGTCAGGCCGTACCCGTCAATGCGTCGTGATCGGGTTGACGGCAGCAGGCTGCTCCGGTGGCTTGGCCGCTTCGGCGAGCTTCGATTCATCCAGCGGCTCAGGCAGGCGCTCAAGCGCCGCCTCCAGCACCTGATCGACCCAGCGCACGGGACGGATATCGAGGCTGTCGCGGATGTTCTTCGGAATCTCAGTGAGATCCTTGCGGTTCTCTTCCGGAATCAGCACCACCTTGAGGTTGCCACGGTGCGCCGCGAGCAGCTTTTCCTTGAGTCCGCCGATTGGCAATACCTCGCCACGCAGCGTGATTTCGCCCGTCATCGCCACTTCGGCGCGCACCGGTATTTTGGTCAGCGCCGAGACCATGGCGGTGCACATGGCTATGCCGGCGCTGGGTCCATCCTTGGGTGTAGCGCCTTCAGGCACGTGCAGGTGAAAGTCATGCTTTTGATAGAAATCGGGCATGATGCCAAGCTTGGTCGCGCGCGCGCGCACCACGCTCATGGCCGCCTGGATCGACTCCTGCATGACGTCGCCGAGCTTGCCGGTGATGGTCAGCTTGCCCTTGCCGGGCACGATAACCGCTTCGATGGTGAGCAATTCGCCGCCCACCTCGGTCCACGCCAAGCCCGTGACCTGACCTACCTGGTTGGTCTGTTCGGCCGTGCCATAACGGTAGCGTCGCACACCGAGATACTTCTCCAGGCTCTTGGGCGTAACAGCGATGGTCTTCTCCGCCTTGCCCTTGTTGAGCAGAAGTTCCTTCGTCACCTTGCGGCAGATCTTGGCGATCTCACGTTCCAGATTACGCACCCCCGCTTCACGCGTGTAATAACGGGTGATATCGCGAATGGTCTTTTCGGACAGATGCAGTTCGCTTTCCTTGAGTCCGTTGTTCTTAAGCTGCTTGGGAATGAGATAGCGCATGGCGATGTTGATCTTCTCATCATCGGTGTAACCCGAGAGACGAATCACCTCCATACGGTCAAGCAGCGGCGGCGGGATATTCAGCGTGTTCGCCGTAGCGACGAACATGACATCCGACAGGTCGTAATCTACCTCGAGATAATGATCGTTGAACGCATGGTTCTGCTCCGGGTCGAGCACTTCCAACAACGCCGAAGATGGATCGCCGCGAAAATCCATGGCCATCTTGTCAACCTCGTCCAGCATAAAGAGCGGATTGCGAACCTTCGCCTTGGACAGATTCTGGATGATTTTGCCGGGCAATGAGCCGATATAGGTGCGGCGATGACCGCGGATCTCGGCCTCGTCACGTACGCCGCCCAACGACATGCGCACGAACTTGCGATTCGTGGCACGTGCGATGGACTGACCGAGCGAGGTCTTGCCGACGCCCGGCGGACCCACCAGGCACAGGATCGGACCCTTAAGCTTGTTCACCCGCTGTTGCACGGCAAGATATTCGAGGATGCGTTCCTTGACCTTTTCAAGGCCATAGTGATCCTTCTCGAGAATTTCCTCGGCCTTCGATAGATCTTTCTGGATCTTGTTGCGCTTCTTCCACGGAACGTTTACCAGCCAATCAATATAATTTCGTACGACCGTGGCCTCAGCTGACATCGGCGACATCATCTTGAGCTTCTTCAGTTCCGATTCGGCCTTTTCGCGGGCCTCCTTGCTCATGCCCGCTTTCTCGATCTTCTTCGCAAGCTCTTCGGCCTCGTTCGGACCTTCTTCGAGCTCGCCCAGTTCCTTCTGAATCGCCTTCATCTGCTCGTTGAGATAATACTCGCGCTGACTTTTCTCCATCTGGCGCTTCACACGGCCGCGAATGCGCTTCTCGACCTGCAGCAGATCGATCTCACTCTCGAGCACGGTGAGAATTTTCTCCAGCCGTTCGCGCACATCCTGCACCATGAGGATCTGCTGCTTGTCCTCGATCTTGAGGGAAAGGTGCGCGGCCACCGTGTCGGCGAGCCGGCCCGGATCGTCAATCCCCGCAAGCGAAGTAAGAATCTCCGGCGGGATTTTCATGTTAAGTTTGACGTACTGATCGAATTCATTCAGGACAGAACGCATCAACGCTTCGCCCTCCTTGTCGGTGAGTGACAAGGCATCAAGCAGCGCCACCTGCGCGGAAAAGTAATCTTCCGTATCCAGATAATTCTGAACCACGGCCCGACGCTCACCCTCGACCAGGACCTTCACGGTGCCGTCGGGCAGTTTCAGCAACTGCAGAATGCTGGCAATGGTTCCGATGGTGTGGATACTTTCCGGTGTCGGATCATCGTCGGAGGCGCTCTTTTGCGCGACCAGCATGATCTGTTTGCCGGTCTCCATGGCCTGCTCGAGCGCGCGGATGGACTTGCGCCGGCCGACAAACAGCGGGATGACCATGTGCGGAAACACCACAACATCGCGCAACGGCAGCACGGGGATGTTCGTTTCCGATCCTGGAACGACCACGAGGGGTTTGGTTTCTTGCATTTCCGCCTGTAATTCCTGTAATCAGTGAAAGTGATTAACTTCGTTCAAGTTTGGGGCCTAAATGGTCCAATTTCAATCATATGCCTGAGATATTTTGTAAAAAACCACCAAACTCATCGGTTCGGCGACAAATGGCGCACATAGCCGTACAAACTGCACCAGCTATACTAAAAATGCCCGAAACCACAAGTGGTGCAGCATGAGCAGTACAGGAAAATGCCGCATAGGCAGCCAAGGGAGACATTTTGTGCGGCAGAGCATGGGGCTGCTGGCCCCGGGAAGATGTGACCCGCAAGTATGGGGCTAACAAAAAGAAACCCCGCGCGGGGCGGGGTTCCTGATGTAAAGCCAGCGATTTCACTTACTGACTGATCGATGCCCGCCGCTTGTCCTGCTCGTCGTTATCGGCGTAGTAAATGATCAATGGCTTGGCGCCATCCGTGATCACAGCTGATTCGACCACAACCTTCTTGACGTTCTCTACGGAAGGCAGATCGAACATGACATCGAGCAAAGCGCGCTCGAGAATGGATCGCAGACCGCGCGCGCCGGTTTTGCGCTCCATGGCGCGCTTGGCTACGGCCAGCAACGCGTCTTCGCGAATTTCCAGTTCAACCCCTTCCAGCTTGAGCAATTTCTGATACTGCTTGGCCAACGCATTCTTGGGTTCCGTCAAAATCTGGATCAGCGCCCGCTCGTCGAGTTCATCAAGGATGGCAATCACAGGCAGACGACCGACGAATTCCGGTATCAGGCCATACTTGATGAGATCTTCCGGTTCAACCATGCGCAGAACTTCGCCCGCTTTCCTGGCGTTGGCCTTGCTGCGAATCTCGGCGTGGAAGCCGATACCGGTTCTCTCGCTGCGGCCCTGAATCACTTTCTCCAGGCCTGAGAACGCACCGCCGCAGATGAACAGGATATTGCGTGTGTCCACCTGCAGGAACTCCTGTTGCGGGTGCTTGCGACCACCTTGCGGAGGTACTGAGGCAATCGTGCCCTCAATCAGCTTGAGCAATGCCTGCTGTACGCCCTCACCCGACACATCACGCGTAATCGAGGGGTTTTCTGACTTGCGCGAAATCTTGTCGATCTCGTCGATATAGACGATGCCTTTCTGTGCCTTCTCGACATCATAATCGCATTTC
This sequence comes from Sulfuricaulis sp., assembly GCF_049587675.1. Taxonomy (GTDB): domain Bacteria; phylum Pseudomonadota; class Gammaproteobacteria; order Acidiferrobacterales; family Sulfurifustaceae; genus Sulfuricaulis. The sequence continues at coordinate 9,555 of NZ_JBAVEJ010000012.1, forward strand.
TGAAGGAGTTTCTGGATGATGTTTTCGACGTCCTCACCAACATAGCCGGCTTCGGTCAGGGTTGTGGCGTCGGCAATCGTAAACGGCACATTGAGGAGCCGCGCCAGCGTTTCAGCCAGCAGCGTTTTGCCGGAACCGGTGGGGCCGATCAGCAGGATATTGCTCTTGGAAAGCTCGACCTCGCCGACCTTGCCTTCGTGTTCGATGCGTTTGTAGTGGTTGTAAACCGCGACCGACAGCACTCTTTTCGCGTCAGCTTGGCCGATCACGTACTCGTCGAGAATCTGATGGATCTCGCGCGGTGTGGGGAATTTCTTTTTGGAATTGGCGGCGTTTTTCTCTTCCTGGACTTCTTCGCGGATAATGTCGTTACACAACTCCACGCACTCGTCGCAAACGAACACTGAAGGCCCCGCAATCAGCTTGCGCACCTCGTGCTGGCTCTTGCCGCAGAATGAACAGTACAGGAGCTTTTCACTCTTTCCATCGCCCCTGCCCGTATGGTTGTTGTCAGCCATCCTTAAACCTCACTATCGATTAAGGATCTTTGTAATGCCTGCAAGGATGCGGGTTTCCGCCAATGTTTGCAAGCTTTCAGACGCCTGTTTTGCAAATATTCTACCTTAAATCTATAGCATATGTTGCGGAAAGTTCACCTATTTTAGGTGCGCTTTTCGATAACCGTGTCAATCAAGCCGAAAGCCTTGGCTTCATCCCCGTCCATGAAATAGTCACGGTCGGTATCATCCTTGATTTGATCCATGGCACGGCCAGTATGTTTAACCATGATCTGGTTCAGCCGCTCGCGCACGCGCAGGATTTCGCGGGCGTGGATATCGAAGTCCGTTGCCTGCCCCTGAAAACCGCCCATGGGCTGGTGCACCATCATGCGTGCGTGCGGCAACGCGAATCGCTTGCCCTTGGCGCCGCCGGTGAGGATCAGAGCGGCCATGCTGGCTGCCTGGCCGATACAGACGGTGCTCACGTCCGGTTTGATGAACTGCATCGTGTCATAGATTGCCAAGCCGGCATTTACCGCGCCGCCCGGTGAGTTGATATATAGGTGTATGTCCTTGTCCGGGTTTTCGGACTCCAGGAACAGGAGCTGGGCCACGATCAGATTCGCCATGTGATCCTCAACCTGCCCGACCAGGAACACCACGCGCTCCTTGAGCATGCGTGAGTAGATGTCGTAGGCGCGCTCGCCGCGACCGGTGGTCTCAATAACCATGGGAACCAGGCCCAGGGCCAGGGGATTTGCAGCGCCGTCACGTTGTCCAATGTCTGTCATTTATGGTTTCCTTCATCACGCCAAAATCGGCAATCTTCTCTTGGGAAATCTATTAGGACATAACTACTGAAGGACAACATCAGTCTTCAGAAGTTCCTGGAAAGTCATGGATTTGTCCGTTACCTCGGCGGAGCCCAGGAGATCCTCGACGACCCTTTCTTCCATGACCAGGCTTTCGATCTCGCTCAAGCGCTCGGGTTTCTCATAGTGCCACTTGATAAACTCCTGGGGCGATTCGTAATCCACCGCCATTTCCTCGAGACGGGCGCGTACTCGCGCTGGGTCCGCCACAAGACCACGGGTGCGGATGATTTCACCCAGTATCAGTCCCAACGCCACGCGACTGCGGGCACGGCTTGCATAAACAGCCTCGTCGGCCTGGCTTGAGCCGCTGGAGACATCGGCTGATTTCAGTCGCTGAACCTCGCCATCCAGCAGACTTTGAGGAACGTCCATCGGATTGGCATCCAACAGCGACTTGAGCGCCCGGGTGCGTACCACCGCGCGAGCGCGGTTGGACGCCTCGCGTTCAAGATTGGATTTGATGTCAGTACGCAGCTTTTCGACGCTCCCGTCCGCGACACCCAATTCCTTGGCAAATGCCTCGTTCACATCCGGCAAAATCGCTTCGGCGACCTCATTAACCTTTACGTCAAAATCCGCCGCCTGACCGGCCAATAAAGAATGGCGGTAATACGCCGGAAACTTGGCCATGACGTTGCGCGATTCTCCGCTTTTTGCGCCGATCAGCCCCTGTTCCAGGCTCTCGATCAGCGTGCCACTCCCGAGCACCAGCGGTAATGCGGTGGCTTTGCCGCCCTCAAATTCCTTGCCATTCAGCCGTCCGATGAAATCGATTGTCACGCGGTCGCCCAAATGCGCTTCGCGCTCGACCGGTCTCCAGGCGGCACGCTGTTTGCGAATGGTTTCCAGCGTGCGGTCGACGTCCTCATCGCTAACGGCTACCACCGGCCGCTCGATGTGGGTGCCCGTCAGATCGAAGCGTTTTACTTCTGGATAAATCTCGAACTCAACGGTGTATTCGAGCTGCTCACCGCGTGTTACCGTCTTGCGCTGCACACGCGGATCGCCCGCCGGGCGCAGCCCCTGGCTTCCGATGGCCTCGTGCATCGTGGTCTGAATGAGGTCGCCGGCGATCTCATCCATCAGCCGCCCACCATATTGGGCCTCGACCATCTTGAGCGGCACCTTGCCGGGACGAAAACCGGGCAACTTCACCTGCTTCGACAAACGCTGAAGCCGGTCATTGAATTCCTTCTCCACCTGATCTGCCGACACAGCCACCTTCAAGCGGCGTCCCAGCGTGCCGATGGTTTCAACTGAAACTTGCATTTGAAAACCCCATTATCAAAATATAAAAACTTGAAGCTAATAGTATTTCGGCAGGGATCATACCGAATTTACTGCAAACAGGCCAAGAATTTGCAACTTTAAGGCGAATAACCGTGAATAGTGGTGCGAATGGGGAGACTCGAACTCCCACGGGTTTCCCCACTGGAACCTAAATCCAGCGCGTCTACCAATTCCGCCACATTCGCAGCAATCGTGTTACTCCAGTATAGCGCTATCCGGTGTGTAACAAGCCGGAAAGGTCCTTGAATTACTGATATGGAAAGCGCATGGACGGATCGAAATGGGCAAAGAGATCGCTATCTCTTCACCCATTCCATACCGTAAGAAATGGTGGGCCGTGGAGGGGTCGAACCTCCGACCCGCTGATTAAGAGTCAGCTGCTCTACCAACTGAGCTAACGGCCCGGGTCAAAAAAAACTGGGGTGAGCGATGGGACTCGAACCCACGACAACCGGAATCACAATCCGGGACTCTAACCAGCTGAGCTACGCTCACCATAGATACTCGTCGTCGCCGGACATTATACCCGCGATGAATCCACCTGCTCCACTCGGAAATTGGCGCGCCCGGCAGGAATCGAACCTGCGACCCCCAGCTTAGAAGGCTGGTGCTCTATCCGTTGAGCTACGGGCGCCGGCGAAACGCCCGTCATTACATCCCAAGCGATCCCTGCATGCAATTATCAAAATTGGTCGGGGTAGAGGGATTTGAACCCACGACACCCTGCTCCCAAAGCAGGTGCGCTACCAGGCTGCGCTATACCCCGAACGGTGCACCACGCCAGGTGCCGGAGTCACCACATCCATTTCCGGAAAGCCCTTGTTCTGGCTGGCCCGGGCGGCGCGAGGGCGGAACTATACGCACCACCCCCGGGACCGTCAATCTGACGTGATCATGATTATAAGCTATAAATACAGGCGCCGCGCTTGGCGCACCACCGGGGCGCATGCGATGATTCATCGGCGCATTGAGCGCGCCAGGCCTGAAAAAGATGAGTGCACGTCTCCTCGACGGTAAGAAAATCGCACAAGAATTGCGCGCCCAAATCAAAGAACGGGTGGACCGCCGCCTGCGCGAAGGCCGACGTCCTCCGGGGCTCGCGGTCCTCAAGATAGGCCACGATGCCGCCTCCGAGGTTTACGTGCGCAACAAACGCGAGGCCTGCAGCGAGGCCGGCTTCTGCTCCTTCGACTACGACCTGCCGATCGAGACGACCCAGGAAAAGCTCCTGTCCCTCATCGATCAGATGAATGACCATCCCGACGTAGACGGGATTCTGGTACAGCTGCCGCTGCCGAAACAGATCGACCAGACAACCGTCATCGAGCGCATAAATCCTTCCAAGGACGTGGATGGATTTCATCCTTATAACATCGGCCGCTTGGCGCAGCGCATCCCGCGACTGCGTCCCTGCACACCCTACGGTATCATGCGCCTGCTCGAGGCCACCGGCGAATCCCTGGAAGGCAAAGAGGCCGTGGTCGTGGGCGCATCCAATATCGTGGGACGACCGATGTCACTTGAGCTTCTACTCGGCGGCTGCACCGTCACCGTCTGTCACCGGTTTACGCGCAACCTGCCGGCACATGTCGCGCGCGCCGATGTGCTCGTGGTCGCGGTGGGAAAACCCGGGATGGTCAAGGGTGAATGGATCAAGCCCGGCGCCATCGTGATCGATGTCGGCATCAACCGACTGCCGAACGGCAAGCTGACCGGCGACGTGGAATTCAACGCCGCGAAGCAGCGCGCCGGCTGGATTACCCCGGTCCCCGGTGGCGTGGGACCGATGACTGTCGCCACACTGCTGCTGAACACCTTGGAAGCCGCGGAGTCCCGGGACGGGAAACAATGATAACATTCGTCCTTCGAGACACTTGTTGTAACCGTTAGGAATGGCCTGTCGTGAAACACCGGAATAATTCATCTCCGCAAAATACTTCATCGCCAAAACTGCTGCATATCGACAGCGCGCGTCTGTACCGCGATGGCGTTGGCGCGGAAGGCATCACGACAGCGGAGATGGAAGAACTCGCTCCGGAACTCAGACGCATCCACCAGATCGTAGTGGCGCAATCACGGGGCGGAGAGAACGCTGAGTTCGCCAGCCTCAACCTCCATGCCATCATGACCGATTTGCTGGCCTCCATCGAAACCATGGCGGCGCAGATACGACGTTTTGAGGATGTCATCGTCATCGGCATCGGCGGTTCCAGTCTCGGCGCCAAGGCCGTGCATCACGCCATGACGGCGGTGCGCCCGGACTCGTCTGTGCCTGGACTGCATTTTCTGGAAAACATCGATCCCTACCGTTTGCGCGACATCCTGCAACACCATAAGGCCGAAAAAGTCGGAGTCATCTGCATCAGCAAGTCGGGCGGAACCATCGAGACCGCCATCCAGTTCCTGATCCTGCGCGACTGGCTCGAAAAGGAACTCGGCAAAGACAAGGCGCGCACGCATCAGTGGCTCGTCACCGATCCAGCCAGCGGCTGGCTGCGCGAGCTGGCCGTACGCGAGGACCTCCCGTCGCTGCCGGTACCGCCCAAGGTAGGCGGTCGTTTCTCCGTGCTCACCGCCGTGGGCCTGCTGCCGCTGGCCGTCGCCGGCGTGGACATCCGCGCCCTGCTCGCCGGTGCGGCGGACAACGCCGGGCGCTGCACCGCCGATGACATCCATGCCAACCCGGCGCTGGAAATCGCCGCCCTGTTTTATCTATTCGACATAAACAAAAACAAGCGTGTGTCGGTCATGATGCCCTACGCCGATCCGCTGGAACTGATCGTGGACTGGTACCGGCAGTTGTGGGCCGAGTCGCTGGGCAAGCGGATGGAAACGCGGCCGGGCCGCCCACCCGCCGGTACGCTGCCGGTGCGCGCCATGGGCGCCGTAGACCAGCACAGCCAGTTGCAGATGTATCTCGAGTCGCGCCTCGACAAGACATTCACCTTCCTCGCGCTCGATTCCTGGGATCAGGATTTTTCAATCCCGCTGCCGGAAGAAAACCGGAAATTTTTTCCCTATCTGGCGGGAAAAAAAATGAGCCAGGTCCTCGAGGCCGAATTCCAGGCCACACGCCAGGTCATCACCGAGACCGGTCATCCCAACATGACCCTGCGCCTGCCCGCGATCAATGAGCATGTCATCGGTCAGATGATCGATCTCTACCAGCGCATCACGGTTTACACCGGTCTGCTGTACGGCATCAACCCGCTGGATCAGCCGGCCGTGGAGAAGGGTAAGAAACTCGCGATTAAGCTGCTCAGCGGTGACCGCTCCACGTAAAGCCTCGCCCCGACGCGCCGGCCAGACTACCGGCAGTTTGAAGCGTCTGCTCGGCCTCCGGCGTTCCGGGCGGGATAGCATCTCCGACGCAACATGGTCCAGATCCCTGCGCACATCTCCCTATGCACGATCCCTGAGCGGACCGGATCGGGAACGACTGCGCGAACTCGCCAACCTTCTTTTGCGCGAAAAATCTTTCTCGGGAGCGGCCGGCCTCGTCGTGACGAACGCCATGCGAGCACGCATTGCGTTGCACGCCTGCCTTCCCATACTCAACCTCGGCCTCGATTACTACACCGACTGGAGCTCAATCGTGATCTATCCCGGCGATTTCCGGGTGCACGACGAATACATGGATGAACACGGCGTCGTGCACCGCGAGATCATGGATCTCTGCGGCCAGTCCCTGTCGCACGGCCCGATGGTGCTATCCTGGGAAGCCATCCGCGTGGAAGACAGTACGCAGGGCGATTACAATCTCGTGATTCACGAATGCGCACACAAGCTGGATGTGCTCAACGGTGACGCCAACGGCTTCCCGCCGCTGCACGCGGACATGGACGGACGTGAATGGGCGCGCGATTTTCAGGATGCTTACGATCGATTCTGCGCGGCATTGAAAACAAGTGATGGCAATTCCATCGACCCTTACGCTTCCGAAGACCCCGCGGAGTTTTTTGCCGTCGCGAGCGAAACCTTTTTCACCGTGCCCGACCTGATCAACGCGAAATTTCCGGCGGTTTATTCACAGCTGCAGCGTTTCTACCGCCAGGATCCCTGCCGGCAACTGTCCCGGGAATCATCTTGATTCCCCTGCGCGACGACAATCCCACCACGATTCAACCGCTGATAACGATTGTCTTCATCGTCCTTTGTTCGCTCGTCTTCCTTTGGCAGAATTCACTCAGTGGCCGGGGATTCGAAGCAGCCGTTTTTAGTCTGGGTGCGATTCCGGCCGCGCTGTTTGGGGACAAAACTCTGCCACCGGAACTTGCCCTGGTGCCGCCTGCTCTGACGGTATTCACCTCGATGTTCCTTCATGGCAGCTGGATGCATCTCATCGGTAACATGCTGTATCTGTGGATCTTCGGTAATAACGTCGAGGACGCTATGGGTCATGTGCGTTTTGTCCTTTTTTATCTGTTATGTGGGATTGCCGCGGTGCTGGCCCAGGCCTTGCCCAACACCGATTCCACCGTTCCCATGATCGGCGCCAGCGGCGCCATCTCCGGCGTGCTGGGCGCCTATCTGCTGCTCTATCCTCATGCCCGCGTGCTGGTGCTGATTCCGCTTGGCTTCTATACCCAACTCGTGCAGCTGCCGGCCTTGGCGGTGCTGGGGTTCTGGTTTGTGCTGCAACTGATCAGTACGGCATTTGCCGATCCGCGCGGGGGCGGCGTGGCTTTCGGCGCGCACATTGGCGGCTTCGTCGCCGGCATGGCGCTGCTGCCGATTTTCAAACGCCGGAATGTGCGCCTGTTCGCGCCATCACGGCATTAGTGAAAACAGAGCGAATAATATTTCACCTCCAAGACGCCAGGAAAATCAGGGCAGGTAGAGAACAAATCCCTGGCGTCTTTGGCGTCTTGGCAGTTAGACTTCTTGGTGATATTTTTTACTCAAGACCGGAAAGACCAGCATGCAGCCATATCTCGACCTGATGCGCCACGTGATGCTCCACGGCGTGCGCAAGGACGACCGCACCGGCACCGGCACGCTCAGCGTGTTCGGCCACCAGATGCGGTTCGACCTGGCCCAGGGATTTCCCTTGCTCACCACGAAGAAAGTGCACACCAAGTCCATTATTTATGAATTGCTATGGTTCCTGCGCGGCGACACCAATATCCGCTATCTGAAGGATCATGGCGTCAGTATTTGGGACGAATGGGCGAACGAGAATGGCGACCTCGGCCCGGTCTACGGCGCCCAGTGGCGTTCCTGGCCCGCGCCGAACGGCCGGCACATTGACCAGATCAGCCAGGTGACCCGCGCGATCCGCGAAAACCCGGATTCACGCCGGCTGATCGTCAGCGCCTGGAACGTCTCCGAGATCGAACGCATGGCGTTGCCGCCCTGCCACCTCCTGTTCCAGTTCTACGTCGCCCAGGGGTGCCTGTCTTGCCAGCTGTATCAGCGCAGCGCCGACATTTTTCTCGGCGTGCCATTCAATATCGCCTCCTACGCGCTGCTCACTATGATGATGGCGCAGGCTACCGGACTCAAGCCGGGCGAGTTCGTGCATACGCTCGGCGATGCACATTTGTACCTCAATCACCTGGAGCAGGTTCACACACAGCTCGCCCGTGAACCCAGGCCGTTGCCGAGCATGCGCCTCAATCCGGAAAAAACCTCGCTGTTCGATTTCGGCTTCGAGGATTTCGAACTGCTGAACTACGATCCGCATCCTTCGATCAAGGCGCCGGTGGCGGTGTAATCCCAGTGACCCGCGCCGTGCGCGTCTCTCTCATCGCGGCCATGGCGGAAAACCGCGTGATCGGCGTCAACAACACGCTCCCTTGGCGGCTGCCGGCTGACCTCAGGCATTTCCGCCGGATCACCACCGGCCATCATGTCATCATGGGGCGCCGAAACTACGAATCGATCGGCAAACCACTGCCGGATCGCACCAACATCGTCGTCACGCGTGATCCTTCATACCGCGCGCCGGGCTGTCTCGTGAGGCATTCCATCGAAGACGCACTGGCGTCGGCTCAAAACGACCCGGAGGTTTTTGTCATCGGTGGCGCGGAAATCTACCGTCAGGCGCTCGAACATGCTGACCGGCTGTATCTGACGCTGGTCCATGCTCACATCCCCGGCGACACATATTTTCCGCCGTTCGATCAAGGTCATTGGCAGGAAGTCAGCCGCGAGCGGCACGAATCGGATGAAATGAATCCCCACGCCTGCACGTTTCTGGTGTATGACAGGATACCGTTGGCATGACGCGGGTCGACAACGCGGACAACGCCCGGACATATGTCGGTATTGAGATCAGCTCAGGGCTGACCCGTGGTGGGGAGATTTATTTCAAACGGCGCTACTGAACGGCAACTCAGGCGATCTGAGCAGACAACTCCTGAGCCTGCTTCTTCTGCGCTTCGCTTCCTTCGGTTATCACTTCCTGAAGGATGCTGCGCGCCCCCTCAGCATCGCCCATGTCGATATAGGCCTTGGCCAGATCGAGCTTCGTCGCGGTTTCGTCCCATTGCGCCGAGTCCTGGCCTTCGCCGGCAGGCGGTGTCGCATCAAGAACGACGTCAGGGGCCGCCGCAGGAGTGGCACCCGGTTCCCATTTGATCTCATTACTGGCGGGTGCTGCGGCGCCTGGCGCGCCAATGTCAAATCCCGCGGCGGCTTCATCTTTGCCGCCGATGCCAAAATCAATCGCATTGTCTGCCGCGGTGCCCAAGTCGAGCGATTCCAAACTCGTCTCCGCTCCCGCCTTGGCGTCCGACGACGGCATGTCAAAATCAAAATCTCCAGCCGGTTCCGTTTTCGGTGTGGAGGAGGATGGCTCCATGTCATGGGGAATGCCCGCGCCCATGCCGGCGGAGGGCATCGATGTTTTGCCTGCAGGAGCGGCGGCTAGTGCCGCTGTTGCTGACGTCTTGGCCGGCGCACCACCGCGGAACATCGGGTTCTCCGGGTTGAGTTTGCGGCCCATCTCTTCGACCTTCTCCCATATCTTGCCGCCGCGACCGCCCAATCCCGCGTAAAGCTCCTCAGCCAGAGTCTCGAACGCCGCCACATCATTGCGCTGATGGTATATCTCCAACAATTTGAGCTTCAGTTCTTGGCGGTCCGGATTCTTGACCATCGCTTCCTTGAGAATCTCCTCGGCCGTCTCATCGCGCCCGTAGGCGAGATACACTTCGGCTTCGGCCACCGGGTCGACCTCGTCGGTATGGATGTTGCCCATGCCGCCCTGACTGAAGTCACTGAGAAACGACGTGTCGCCTCCAGTGGTCGCGGCGACGGTCTGGCCGGGCACATTGCCAGTGATTGCCGGTTGCTCGGTGCTGATAGCATCGGCGGAAAGAATGCTTTCCTCGAACTCGGCGATGGACCTCTGGCGCCGACGCAAATACACCAGCGCGATACCACCGCTCAACAATACGACGATGCCAATGACCGCCGGTACTAGCAGGTCGCTCTGCACGGCCTCCATCACGGTGGCCATGAAATCCTTCTCGACCTTGGGAGCTGGTACAGCAGGTACTCTCTTTTTCGGCGCAGCCGGAGCCGGTTTAGCTACGGGCGGAAGCGCTTCCGCCTTGATTTTTTCCTCTGGCTTGGCGGCAGCCGGCATTTCGACGGGTTTTTCCGCCGGTTTGACTTCGGGTTCGGTCGGTTTGACTTCCGGAGCCTTCTGCGCGGCAGCCTGTTTCTGCTGCTGGGCAAGACTCTGGTTTTCGAGTTCGATCAGGCGCGATTCTTTCTTGAGCTGCGAACGTACCAACCCAACCTTATCCGTCAGGTCCTTGTTCTCGAGCCGTTTGGATTCGAGAGACTCTTCGAGCGTGGCGGCACGGTCAGCGAGCGCTTGCTGCTCCCGGGCCGCGGTCTCCTTGGCGGATTCCTTCTCCGACACCTTCTTGTCCGGCGTGCTCTTCTCCTGCTGGAGCGTGCTGCGCACGATCTTGAGCAACTCATCTTGTTTGCCTTTGTCCGCCACCGTCGGTGCCGGTGTCGTTGTCTTGACTTCGGCCTTCTTGGCCGGCTCCGGCATCACGGGCTTCTCGGCCGGCTTCTCCACCGCCATCGGGGCAGCTGCTTCCGGTGTTTCCGTCACCTTGATAGCGCCGCTGGCGCTGGCAAGTTTGAGCTTGTATTCCTGCCAGGCGTCGTATTGGGCGCGAAACTCCCGCCGCGCCTCAGGAGCGGTAACAGCTTTCATCTCTTCGCTCTCAGGCACCTTCAGGATCTTTCCCGCCTTGAGGTTGTTGACGTTGTTGCCGAAGAACGCATTCTTATTGGTGCGATAAATAGCGAGCATGACCTGCTCGATACTCGCATCCGTTTTGTCGCCACGCACATTTTCAGCCACTCGCCAAAGCGTGTCGCCTTTCTTGACGCTGTATTCCGGCATCGCCGCCCACACGGCGGCGGGCGCAGGTTTCGTTTCTGGTGCGGTTGGCGGCTGCGCTTCAGGCGCAGTCTCGGCCTCTGCCTTGGGAGCAGCTTCCAGAGGTTCTACAGTCGGAGCGGCTGGTTCCTGAGGTGCGGCGCCCTGAGCCACTTCCGGTGGTCCTAGTTTCTGTTCTTCCGGTGCTGCTCCCGCCGGCGGTGCTTCTTTCGCCACCTCTTCTTGGGGAGGCATCTGTTCCGCTTTTACTTCCTCCGGGATCTTGGGTTCTTCCGGTTTCGCCATCACCGGCATTTCTTCTTTCGGTACCTCGGCAGCTATCGGGGCTTCGGGCGGAGGAACATCTGCGGCCGGGACAGGAGGCTCCGGCGGCTGCATCGCGAGTTCAGGGACAACAGGTTCGGGTGCAGATATCGTGGGTGCTTCAACAGGAGCAGCCTTGCCTGAAATTTTATATGGCGGATCGATCAGCGCGGTGTATTCGCGCACCAACCGTCCTCCCGCCCATTCGATCTGCAAAAGGAAATGCAGGAACGGTTCATCCAGCTGTTGATCGGTGCGAAGTTCGAGAAAATACCGGCCGTCCGCCCTCTTCACGACCATGAATTTGATCTGAGAGAGAAGCGGTAAACGATCGACACCCGCGGCATCGAAATCAGCGCGCGAGCCCAGTGAGGCGTTGAGACCTTTTAATTCCTTTTCGGTGGCAGAAGTGAATTCAATCTCGGCATTGAGTGGTTCATTGAGAGCAGATAAAACCGTTAGCTTGCCAAGCGCCAGCGCATGACTGGTTATTGGAAAGAGCGCCATCATTCCCACGATCATCCATCGCCATGCCAGCGCCATACCCCTCCTGTTCCGAGACATCCTTTTCACCCCTTTTGAGTTCAACGGGCTTCCTTAATACTAAAACCTTATATAAGACCGGGAGTTATGTAAATAAATAGCAATATTCTTTACAAATCTCAACTAACTATAGCGTACAGATGGTTTTTTACCAGATATTCCATGATCAGGAAATCTTCTTTTCACCCCTGAATAAGGCCGAGAAACGCTGCGTTTTCGAGCGATGGCCAATGACTACCTCAGACTCCGTAACGCACGAATATGCGTGATTTACCCCTTCTTTTTTTATAGTCGGTGTCGTTGTCGACATCAATATAC
>NZ_JBAVEJ010000013.1:0-3495 GCF_049587675.1 Sulfuricaulis sp.
GCCCAGGGTGCAGCAGATTCTTGCTGCACCCTGGGCTGTAAGCGGGCTGGGGTGGGGAGAAACCACGCGGTCGCGCCAGGGACGGCAAGCAAGAGCTAATAGAGGGCAGTGTATGAAACGTACCGTATTGGTGGTTGACGACGAAGCGAACATGCAGGCCGTGATGCGCATGGTGCTGGAAGGCGCCGGTCACGAAGTGCTCGTCGCGGACAGCGGCGAGGCGGCGCTGGCGCACATACAGAATCCCAATCTCGACGTGGTGCTCAGCGATCTTAAGATGCCCGGCATGGGCGGCGAGGCCTTCGTCATCCGTTGCCGCAAGGACCGGCCGGACGTGCCGGTGATCATTGTAACGGCGCACGGCACCATCCGCTCCGCGGTCAAGAGCATTCACGACGGCGCGGCGGATTACCTCACGAAGCCCTTCGAGCCGGAGCAACTCGAAATCGTGGTGCATAACGCCATCAAGCTGCGCGACATCCTGCGCGAGAACGAACAGCTCAAAGCCGCCGTCAGCGAATCGCGCGGCACCAAGCGCCTCGTCGGCGAAAGCCACGTCGCGCAGCAGCTGATCGAGGAAATCCGGCGCGTGGCACCGTACAAGACCGGCGTGCTGATCACGGGTGAATCCGGCACCGGCAAGGAACTGGTGGCGCGCACCATCCACGATCTCTCGCCGCGGCACGAGCGTCCGTGGGTCGCGATCAATTGCTCAGCTATTCCGCGCGACCTTATGGAGTCCGAGCTGTTCGGTTACGTCAAGGGCGCGTTCACGGGCGCGAGCCAGAACCGCGCGGGCCGGCTGGAGCAGGCGCAGGGCGGAACACTGTTTCTCGACGAGATCGGCGATCTCGATGCCTCGCTGCAGGCCAAGCTGCTGCGCGTGCTACAGGAGCGCGAATTCTCTCCAGTCGGTTCGAATCAGGTACGGACCGTGGACGTGCGTTTCATCGCCGCCACCAACCGCGATCTGAAGGAATACGTGCGCGAGGGCAAGTTCCGCGAGGATCTGCTCTACCGCCTGGACGTCTACAGCATCGTCGCCCCGCCGCTGCGGACGCGGCGCGAGGACATCCCGCTGCTGGCGCAAACCTTCCTGCGTGAGTTGGCCTCCGAGACGGACAAAAAGGTGACGGCGTTCACGCCCGCGGCGCTGGAGATTCTGGAGCGCTACGGCTGGCCCGGCAACATCCGTGAGCTGCGCAATACTGTGGAGCGTTCGTTGCTGTCATGTCGTGGGCAGACGATCGATGTCGAGGATCTGCCCGGCGCGATAGCCGCCGGCAGCGGTCCGGCGGGGAACGTGGAGCGTTTTTCACTCAATAAAACTGGCGAAAAAAATCTCGACCATTGGCTGGAGGAGGTCGAGCGCGGCGCCATCCTCGAGGCGCTGTCACAGTGCAACGGCGTGCAGGCGCACGCCGCCAAGCGCCTCGGTATTTCCGAACGCAGCCTGTGGCATCGCATCAAGAAGCTCAACATTCAGATTATTGCGCGGCATGAATTTCGTTAAAGGTACCCGGCGGACTGATATTTACATGGCCTTGGATCGGAAGGCGTCTTGCCGCGCAATAATCAAAAATTCATATGATTTTCTTTATTGACCCGGCACGCTCGTGATCAGAAATGTCGACAATACATGATGCACCTTGCAGTCGTTCAAGAACAATCGTGCCGGGTCAATATCCGAGCTATTAACTGAGGTATTCACCGTCTCCCGGCGGTTGCCGGGACGGACCGATGGCTTCATCATGTTCTCCTGTTACAGGAGACAACCATGCTGACGCCCATCCTGAGCACCTGCTTGCAATTCGTGCCGCGTGTCGTGCCGATCGGGTATGCCGGCGCCGGGCTGTCGCCGCTTTTCACTTATCCGCCGAATACTTTCTTTCTTTATCTCCACGGGGACTAGCCATGGGCGACGATGACCCGCGCCTCCAGCCCGAAGAATCCGCCTGGCATCAGCTACCAGCCGAGGAGGTCGTCCAGCGTCTGCAAACCGATCTGCGTCAGGGACTGAGCGCGGACGAGGCGCCAAAACGCCGCGAGCGCTACGGCGCCAACGAGATTCGCGAGGGCCGGCGCCGCGGACCGCTCGCGATGTTCCTCGGACAATTCACCGATTTCATGATCCTGGTGCTGATTGGCGCGGCGATCGTCTCGGGAATGATCGGCGACGTGGTGGACACCCTGGTGATCGTGGCGATCGTGGTGCTGAATGCCGTGATCGGGTTCGTGCAGGAGTATCGCGCCGAACGCGCCATCGCCGCCCTCAAGCAGATGGCGGCTTTGCAGGCACAGGTGTGGCGCGACGGCCATGCCGCGATGATTCCCGCGAGCGAACTCGTGCCCGGTGATGTGGTGCTGATCGAGGCCGGCAACGCGTTGCCGGCCGACCTGCGGCTGGTCGAGGCGGTGCAACTCAAGATCGAGGAGGCGGCGCTCACCGGCGAGTCGCAGCCGGTGGAGAAACTCGCGCGCCGGATGCACGAAGCCGACCTGCCGCTCGGCGACCGGCGCAACATGGCGTACAAGGGCACGCTCGTGACCTATGGCCGCGGGCGCGGCGTGGTGGTGGCAACCGGCATGGAGACCGAGCTTGGCCGCATCGCGGCGCTGCTGCGCTCGGAGGACGAGGTCAAGACGCCGCTGCAGAAACGCCTCGCCCGTTTCGGGCGCGTGCTCGCGATCGCGGTGCTCGCGATCTGCGCGATCATGTTCGCGATCGGCGTCCTGCGTGGTGAACCGCTGCTGCTCATGCTGCTCACCGCCATCAGTCTCGCGGTGGCGGCCATCCCCGAGGCGCTGCCGGCGGTGGTGACGGTGTCGCTCGCGCTCGGCGCGAGAAAAATGGTTGGCAAGCACGCGCTCATCCGCAAACTGCCGGCGGTCGAGACGCTCGGTTCGGTGACCTTCATCTGTTCCGACAAGACCGGCACGCTCACCGAGAACCGTATGCGTGTCGAGGAGTTCTACGCCGAGGCGCGGTCGGAACGCGCGCTGCCGGACGACGTCGCCGCGCAGGAACCGTGGCGCACGCTGCTGACGGCCTTGGCGCTCAGCAACGACGCGCGCGCCACGGCGGATGGCGGGATCATCGGCGATCCCACCGAGGTGGCGTTGTACCGGGCGGCGCGTGACGCCGGTTTCGACAAGGCTTCGCTCACGGAAATACAGCCGCGGCTGGCCGAGATCGCGTTCGACTCCGAACGCGCGCGCATGACCACCATTCATAGAGAGGCTCTTCCGACTCCCCCTCTCTCGCGTGAGCGGGAGGTGAGGCGGGAACAGGAAAAGGTCCAGCGGACCTTTTCTCCGCCGAACGGGCACACACGATTTTCGTGTGCCCCGGCGGGAACAAGGGGTGAGGGCGCGGAAGAAGGAGGGGCGGTAGTTGCTTATACGAAAGGCGCGCCGGAGCATGTGCTGCCACTGTGCCACGACGGACTCGAAGCCGGGGGCGCCGCGCCGCTGGATCGCGCCGCGGTCGAGGAG
>NZ_JBAVEJ010000014.1:0-44746 GCF_049587675.1 Sulfuricaulis sp.
CGCCAGAGCTGCCGCCGGGAACCATGGCGGTATTCCACGGGTTCTTCACGACACCATAATAGGAAGTCTCGTTCGATGACCCCATGGCGAATTCATCCATATTGGTCTTGCCAAGGCAAACCGCCCCGGCCTGGTTGAATTTATCGATGGTCGTGGCGTCGTAGGGGGCGATGAAATTCGACAAAATCTTCGAACCGCAGGTGGTCAGCCAGCCGTCGGCGCAGAAGATGTCCTTCTGGGCGATGGGGATGCCGGTCAGGGCGCCGGCCTCGCCTCGGGCGATCCGTTCATCGGCCGCCTTGGCCTGAGTCAGGGAACGCTCCGGCTGCACGGTAATAAAGGCATTCAGCTCGCGGTACTTGCCAATCCGCTCGAGCAAGCTCCGGGTCAGTTCAACGCTGGAGATTTCCTTGCGGCGCAGGGCGGCGGAGAGTTCGGCGACGGTTTTTTCAAACATGGCTGGTTTTTTCTTGAACGCCCGGGCGGAGGAAACTACTCTATAACCTTAGGAACGAGATACAGTCCAGCTTCGACGGCCGGCGCGATTTTCTGGAATTTTTCGCGCTGGTTGGTTTCCGCCACCGCATCCTCGCGCAACCGCAGACCCGCGTCGTTGGGATGGGCCATGGGCTCGACGCCCGAGGTATCCACGGCGTTCATCTGTTCGATCAGACCGAGGATGCGGGACAGCGTCTCGGCGTAGGCATCGGCCTCTTGCTCGGTGATGTGCAGTCGCGCAAGATGCGCAATCCTGCGTACCTGTTCACGGTCTAAAGACATGCGGTTTCATTCAAGGGATGGAATGGAGTCGCAAATTACCACATTCATCCCGCCGGTTGAACCGCCCGACTGCGGTTGATACAGTTAGCGAGATTATTGAGGCGGTACGCAAGAGCTTGAATGTGCCCGATCGGTCGGGGCTGTTCAGGCCTTGAAGCGAAGTCGTCTTGCCGCCTCAATAATCGAAAAGTCATATGATTTTTTTATTGACCCGGCACTTCTTAAGCCATCACCAAAACCACAAGGTGTCTGTGACGGTTTGCCTGTATTCAAGTACAATCGCGCCGGGTCAATAGGACGCCTTCAAGGATAGAATTCTTTCATGTTCAAAAGCTTTCGTGGTTTCTTCTCCAGCGATATCGCCATCGATCTGGGCACTGCCAACACTCTGATTTTTGTGCGCGACAAGGGCATCGTGCTGAACGAGCCTTCGGTCGTCGCCATACGTCAGGATTATGCCAGCCGCAACAATCGTTCCATCCTGGCCGTCGGTGTCGAGGCCAAGAAGATGCTCGGCCGCACGCCGGGATCGATCCAGGCAATACGGCCGATGAAGGAAGGCGTCATCGCCGACTTCACCGTCACCGGCGAGATGCTCAAGTATTTCATCCGCAAGGTGCACGAGAATCGTTTGTTCCAGCCGAGCCCGCGCATCGTGATCTGCGTGCCCTGCGGCTCGACGCAGGTGGAGCGGCGCGCGATCCGCGAGGCCGCGATGAGCACCGGCGCACGCGAGGTGTTTCTGATTGAAGAACCGATGGCCGCCGCGATCGGCGCCGATCTCCCGATCATGGAGGCGACCGGCTCGATGGTGCTCGACATCGGC
Source organism: Sulfuricaulis sp. (assembly GCF_049587675.1). Lineage (GTDB taxonomy): Bacteria > Pseudomonadota > Gammaproteobacteria > Acidiferrobacterales > Sulfurifustaceae > Sulfuricaulis. The sequence goes on from NZ_JBAVEJ010000014.1 coordinate 1,607, forward strand.
GGCGGCACCAGCGAAGTCGGCGTGATCTCGCTCGGCGGCATCGTGTACTCGCATTCGCTGCGCGTCGCCGGCGACAAGATGGATGAAGCCATCGTGAACTACGTCCGCCGCAAATACGGCTTGCTGATCGGCGAGGCCAGCGCGGAAAACGTGAAAAAGGAAATCGGTACGGCGTGGGAAGGCAGCGAGGTCAGGCAAGTGGAGGTCAAGGGCCGGCACATCGCGGACGGCGTGCCGCGCGCACAATTGCTGAACAGCCAGGAAATCCACGCGGCGCTGTCGGAATGTCTTGCCGGCATCATCGGCGCCATCAAGATCGCACTCGAACAAACACCGCCGGAGCTCGGCGCCGACATCGCCGAAAAGGGACTCGTGGTCTCGGGCGGCGGCGCGCTGCTGCGCGACATCGACCGCATGCTCGCGGAGCAGACCGGGCTGCCGATCATCATCACCGAAGATCCCCTCACCTGCGTGGTGCGCGGCTGCGGGCGGGCGCTCATGGAGGCTGAAACGCTGGGCGATGTTTTTGTGTACGAGTAGTGGTGCATGGGTGAGCGGCGAAGCCGCGAACGGGCGCACACGCATGTGCGCCCTGGACTTTCGCCCGAAGCAGGAAAGCGAAGGGCGAAAGCACCGCTTACGGACCGAAGGACGTATTAGGTCGCTCTCGACATCCTGTCTCACGCGACACTGGCACATCCCTGTGCGCCCCCGCGGCGCGTGTGATTTATGATAAACGTCTTCGGCTGGCCTCTCCGGGCACCTTCCCATCTCACCCGGTTGATCCTGTTGTCTGCCCTGTCGGTGGCGCTGATGATTCTCGATCACCGCGGACATCACCTGGAAAAAATCCGCGCCGGTCTGAACGTGCTGGCCTACCCCGTCCTGCTGATCGCCGCCGTCCCGGCCTACGTGGGCGGGAGCATCAGCGATTTTTTCACTACCCGTGGCACCCTGCGCCAGGACAATGAAAAACTGCTCGCCGAACGGCAGGTGTTGAACGCCAAGGTGCAACAGTTCGATGCGCTGGAAGAGGAAAACGCCCGCCTGCGGCGCATGCTCGGCAGCGCCGCGCAGGTGGCCGACAAGGCGCTCGCGGCGGAACTGGTCGAGGTCAGCTCCGAACCGTTCACGCGCAAGATCGTGGTAGCCAAGGGCAGCCGCGATGGCGTGTACGTCGGGCAGTCGGTCATCGACGCGCACGGTATCATGGGGCAGGTCACGCAGGTCGCCAGTGAGGTCAGCCGCGTAACGCTGATCACGGACGCCGGTCATGCGATTCCCGTGCTCGACAACCGCAGCGGTCTGCGCATGCTGGTTTTCGGCACCGGCGATCCGGATGCCCTGAAGGTCCCCTACCTCACCTCCGCCTCCGACATCAAGGAAGGCGATCTGCTGGTCAGCTCCGGCATGGGTGGCACCTTCCCGCCAGGTTATCCCGTGGCGCAGGTGATCAAGATCGTCAACGATCCGAACGAAGCTTTTCTCGCCATCACCGCCAAGCCAGCGGCGCAACTCAATCACGGCAAACAGGTGATGCTCATCTGGCGCGGCGCGCCGCCCAAGAGCGGAGGCAACGCCAAATGAGACTGGGCCTGGACGCGCACCGCCGGCTCACACTGTTCGTCACGTGCGCCGTGGCCGTGATACTGGCGATCATGCCGTTTCCCACGTGGGCCGAACCGTTCCGGCCCGACTGGGTGGGGCTGGTACTCATCTACTGGTGCCTCGCCATGCCGGAACGCTTTTCGGTCGGTACCGGCTGGCTGCTCGGTTTTATCCAGGACGTGCTCTATGGCTCGCTGCTCGGCAGCAATGCCCTCGGCAAAACGCTGGTGGCGTTCCTGACCGTCCGCCTGCACCTGCAGCTGCGCATGTTCCCGCGCTGGCAGCAGGCGGTATCGATATTCGGCCTGCTTATCGCCAACCAGCTGCTGGTATTGTGGATACGTGGCGCGATCGGCCAGGCGCCGGAGACATTCATCTACTGGACGCCGAGCATCGTCGGTGCCCTGCTGTGGCCGTGGCTGTTCGTGATCCTGCGCGATCTGCGGCGACGCGGTAGCATCACCTAGTATCCCAGACAATTCGTTAGAGGTTCCTGGAGCTTCATGCTCAACATCCTGATCAAGGATCACTTCCGGGAAACCCGGCTGTATAACGCGCGGCTGTCGATAATCGGCGTCATCGTCGTCACGCTGATCTTCGCGCTGATCCTGCGTCTGGCCTACCTGCAGGTGTTCGCGCATCGCCACTACGAAACACTTTCGCAGGCCAACCGCATCAAGCCGATTCCGATCCAGCCTCCGCGTGGACTGATCCTTGATCGCAACGGGGTAATTCTGGCGCAGAACTATCCGGTGTACACGCTGGAGATCATCCCCGAGCAGGTCGACGACATGAACACGCTGCTCGAGGAACTGGGCCAGATCGTGAATCTGAACGAAGCAGACCTCAAGAATTTTCGCAAGCAGTTGCGCGAACGTCCGCGATTCGAAAATCTCGTGCTGCGTTCGCACCTCACCGAGGAGGAAGCGGCGCGGCTCGCGGTCAAGCGGACGTATTTCAGCGGCGTGGAACTCGAAGCACGTCTGCGGCGACACTACCCGCTCGCGGGCCTCGGGGTGCATTTTCTCGGTTACGTCGGACGCATCAACGAGCAGGAACAGGAGCAGATCGACAAGGCGGCCTATCGCGGCATGGAGTACATCGGAAAACTGGGACTCGAGGCGAGCTACGAAAAAACCCTGCTCGGCCAGGTCGGGTTCGAGAAGGTCGAGACCAACGCACACGGACGTTCGCTGCGCATCCTCGAGCGCATTGCGCCGGTGGCCGGCAAGAACCTCTACCTGAGCATCGATGCCAAGCTCCAGGCCCTGGCCGAGCAGACGCTGGGCAAGCGGCGCGGCGCCATCATCGCCATGGAACCCGCGACCGGCGCCATTCTCGCGTTTGTCAGCATGCCGACCTACGACCCCAATCCCTTCGTACAGGGCATCGACCCGGATTCCTACCAGGGCCTGCTCGACGATCCGGACAAGCCGCTGATCAACCGCGCGCTCAACGGCCAGTATGCGCCGGGCTCGACCATCAAGGCCTTTCTCGGGCTGGCGGCGCTGGAGCAGGACGGATTCGACCCCGACAGGCCGGTGGTCTGTCCCGGCTGGTTCACGCTGCCGGGAAGCTCGCACCAGTTCCGTGACTGGAAAAAGGGCGGTCACGGCGCGGTGAACCTGCACGATGCCGTGGTGCAGTCCTGCGACGTCTATTTCTACAAGCTGGCGGTGGCCATGAATATCGACGGCATGAAGAAATTCCTGGCGCCGTTCGGCTTCGGCAAGAAGACCGGCGTCGATCTGTTCAACGAATCCGAGGGCATCCTGCCCTCGCCGGAATGGAAGGCGGCGCGTAAACAGACGTGGTATCCGGGCGAGACCGTGATCACCGGCATCGGCCAGGGTTCGATCCTGGTGACACCGCTTCAGCTCGCCGACGCCATGTCGGGGCTGGCGAACCAGGGCGTGCGCATGAAGCCGCAACTGGTGCGCGCCATCGTGGACGCAAAGACCCAGGCCCGGCGCGAAACCGAACCCGTGGTCACGGCGCAGATACCGCTCAAGGACCGGCACAACCTCGAGATCCAGATCCAGAACCTGACCGACGTGGTGCACACCAACCGCGGAACCGCTTATGGCATCGGCTATAACTCGCCCTATAAAATCGCCGGCAAAACCGGCACCGCGCAAGTGAAAAGCGTCGCCCAGGGCCAGTCGTACAGCGAAAAGGCCACGCCCGAGCGTTACCGCGACCACGCCCTGTTCGTCTCCTTCGCACCGGTCGGCGATCCGAAAGTGGCGGTGTCGGTGATCGTGGAAAACGGCGGCCACGGCAGTTCCACCGCCGCGCCGATCGCGCGCAAGGTCATGGATTATCTGCTTCTCGGCAAAACCTCCGCGCCTCCGCTCGAAGCGAAGCCAGCGACGGAGAACGATGAATAAACCGGGACGTATAATTTAATCTGCGGTTAAATAGTCACTGACATGAATCTGGAACGACTCCATCTCGATAAGACCCTGCTCTATGCGCTGCTCGCCCTGGCCACCATCAGTCTGTTCGTGGTGTACAGCGCGAGCGCCCGGGACATGGACGCCACCCTGGGGCACCTGTTGCGGCTGCTCCTCGGCTTTACCGTGTTGCTCGTAGTGGCGCAGATACGCCCGGAGTTTTACGAACGCTGGTCGCCGTACATCTTCATCGCCGGCATGCTGCTGCTCATTGCCGTGCTGGCGCTGGGCGTGATCGGCAAGGGCGCGCAGCGCTGGCTGAGTCTCGGATTTCTGCGGTTCCAGCCGGCCGAGATCATGAAAATCTCGGTACCGATGATGCTCGCCTGGTATCTGGCGCGAAAAAATCTCCCTCCCAGCCTGCCGCGGCTCGGCATCGCGTTTCTCATGATGGCGGTCCCGGCGTTAATGATCATCAAGCAACCGGACCTCGGCACCGCGCTGCTCGTGTTCGGCGCCGGCGTCTTCGTGCTGTTCCTCAGTGGCATGCAGTGGCGCGTGATCCTGACCCTGCTCGCCATTGTCGCCGTGGCCGCGCCGTTCGCCTGGAATCATCTGCACGATTACCAGCGGCAACGCATTTTCACCCTGTTCGATCCGGAGGCCGACCCGCTCGGCACCGGCTATCACACCATCCAGTCCATGATCGCGGTGGGCTCGGGTGGCATCTACGGCAAGGGCTGGCTCAATTCGTCGCAGGCGCATCTCGATTACCTGCCGGAGTCGTCCACCGACTTCATCTTCGCCGTTTTCGCGGAGGAATTCGGGCTCATCGGCAGCCTGCTGCTGGTGGCAATCTACGTGTTCATCGTGGCGCGCGGAATGCTGATCGCGTATCTGGCGAAGGACAGCTACACGCGCCTGCTTGCCGGCAGTCTGAGCCTGACGTTCTTCCTCTATTTCTTCGTGAACATGGGCATGGTCACCGGCATCTTGCCGATCGTGGGTATACCGCTGCCGATGATGAGTTATGGCGGAACGTCGATCGTGACGGTCATGGCCGCGTTCGGCATTCTCATGAGCATCCATACCCACCGCAAGATCGCGGAATAATGTCCACACGTTTTATCAACCTGGGAGCGTTCTTGCTCGCCGGCCTGCTGGTCGCGGTCATTCCGCGCGCCCACGCCCTCAATGTCGACAAGTACCCGGCGCTGCAAAGCCTGATCGATGAAATGGCCGAGCAGTACGGTTACGCGCCGCAAAAACTGCGCAAGACGTTCCGCTGCGCGCGGATACGGCCCGAGATCATCGAGGCCATGGAGCGTCCCAAGGAATTGCTGCCGTGGTACGAATACAGCAAAATCTTTCTGACCGAGGAAAACGTGCAGCGCGGAGCCCAGTTCTGGAAGAAACACGCGGCGGCACTGGCGCGGGCAGGCGAGGAATACGGCGTGCCCCCGGAAACCGTCGTGGCCATCATTGGCGTGGAAACCCAGTTCGGACGCAACAAGGGAAATATCCCCATTCTCGACGCACTCACCACGCTGACGCTCGAATATCCGGCGCGCGCGGCATTCTTCCGCCGCGAGCTGACCGAGTTCCTGCTGCTCGCGCGCGAGCTCGACGTCGACGCCTGCGGCATCAAGGGCTCCTACGCCGGGGCCATGGGTTTGCCGCAGTTCATGCCCAGCAACTACCGCCGGTTCGCGGTGGACTTCGACGCCAACGGCACTCGCGACATCCTCGACGACCCCGAGGACGCCATCGGCAGCGTCGCGCTTTATCTCAAGCAGCATGGCTGGGAGGCCGGCGCGCCCGTGGCCGACGAAGCGAACCTGGAAGGCACGCGTTATTTCTGGGTCGAGAAATTCGGGATCAAGCCGACGCTGCCGCTGCGTCAGCTCGCCAGCTACGGGATCTTCCCGCGCCGGCACGAGAACGCCGAGAGGCGCGCCGCGCTGATCTCGCTCGAAGGCGAGTACGGACCTTTCTACCGTCTCGGGTATAACAACTTCTACGTCATCACACGCTATAATCACAACAAACGTTACGCCATGGCTGTGTACGAGCTGGGAGAAAGGATACGCCAACACATGGAGCCAAAGCCGTTGCCATGATGCCGCGCTGGATCTGGTTCGCGCCGCTGCTCGCGTTGTTGTCCGCATGCGGCACACTGTCGCGCAGCGGCGGCTATTTTGAGGACGATGGTCCCGAGACCAACCCGCCCGCGGACGTCGCCAATATTCCGGACGCGGTGCCCAAAACCGAACCCCGTTCCGCCACGGGCAATAAATCGTACGTGGTCTACGGCGTGACCTATTTGCCCCTGACGGACTCCCGCGGTTACCGCGAGCGCGGCATCGCCTCCTGGTACGGCAAGAAATTTCACAGCAAGCGCACCTCGAGCGGCGAGCCTTACGACATGTACGCCATGACGGCGGCACACAAGACCCTGCCCCTGCCCTCGTACGTGCGGGTGCGCAACCTGCAGAACGGCCGGTCCGTTGTCGTTCGCGTCAACGACCGCGGACCGTTCCTGCACAACCGCTTGATCGATCTGTCCTATGCCGCAGCCGCCCGGCTCGGCATTCTCGGCACCGGCACCGGCGTGGTGGAAGTCGAGGCCGTCAGCCCGGATGAGCCGGCGACACAGGTGGCGCAGGCCAAGACTTACCCGCTTCAAGTCATCGCGCCTGCCGTGGCTGCCGAGGAGTTGCCTTCTTCGGCGCCGGCGAACGCGACGAGTCCGAAACTGTATCTTCAGGTAGGGGCGTTCACGCAGTGGGACAACGCCGCCAATCTGCGCAACCGTCTCGAACGCGAGGCACTGCGTCCGATTTCCATCCAGCCGTCACAGGCGGCCAAGGGGAACGGGCCGGAAGCCACGCGCGTCTACCGCGTGCGTGTCGGGCCGCTGACCAATGTGGAGGAAGGTGACCGGCTGACGGAGCGCGCAGCGCAACTCGGCGTGCCCGATGCCCGGATCGTGGTCGAGTGATCGTGACCCGGGGATCGCTCCGCCGAATACCGCTGCGAATATTTTCCGGCCTGCTGTTCGCCGCGCTGCTCGACAGCCAAGCGCTTGCGGCGGCGCCACCCGAGGTTCCACCACCGTATATCGCTGCTCCCGCCTGGGTGCTCATGGATCACGACAGCGGACAGGTGTTGGCGGAACACAACGCCGACAAATCGCTCCCGCCCGCGAGTCTCACCAAGCTGATGACTGCCTACGTGCTGTTCGGGAAACTGAAATCCGGAAACCTGAAACTCGATGACCGTATCGACATCAGCCAGCAGGCCTGGAACGCCAAAGGCGCGCGCCTGTTCCTGCGACCGGGATCCAGTGTCCGCGCCGAGGACCTGCTCAAGGGGCTCATCGTGCTTTCCGCCAACGACGCTGCCATCGCCCTGGCGGAACGGGTGGCGGGCAGCGAAATCAATTTCGTGGCCGAAATGAATGCCGTGGCACACAGGATCGGCCTCGACCATACCGTTTTCATGAATGCCACGGGTCATGATGAAAAAGGTCACGCCGCCACGGCACGCGATCTCGCGCGGCTGGCGGCGGCGTTGATCCGGGAATTTCCGGAATATTACCGCTGGTTTTCGCTGAAGGAATTCAGCGACGGCAGGATTACCCAGTATAATCACAACGCGCTGCTGTGGCGGGATCTAACCGTCGATGGCGTGAAAACCGGGCAGTCGCATTCCGCGGGTTTCTGTCTCATTGCTTCGGCGCACCGCGACGGCATGCGTCTCATCGCCGTGGTGCTCGGCGCCCAGGATGAAAATGCGCGCGTGGAAGACGGGCAACGCCTGCTTGAACACGGATTCCGCCGTTTCGAGACGCGCCTGCTTTATGCGGCGGATATCCCCGCCGTCCGTCCGCGGATATGGATGGGCGATCAGTCCACGATCCCGCTCGGTGTGGGCCGGAATCTGTACCTGACGCTTCCTCGCGGCTGGCATGAAAAACTGCACGCACGAGTGACAGTCAGGGAGTCGCTGAACGCCCCCGTCCAGCGAGGTCAGGCCGTGGGTACGATTGCGCTCGATCTTGACCGGGAGCCGCTCGCGGAATTTCCCTTGGTGGCGCTCAAGCAGGTCGGGGAAGGCAATCTGTTTCAGCGTACTATCGACAAGATTCAACTCTGGTTACAGTAACGGTTTGAATACAACACGAGGATAGCTGCAGGGATTCTGCCGGTTTTCCATTGCTTATTTTTTTATGATGCCAACCATTTCACAGGTGTATCTCGACGGGAAATTTCTCCCGCCCGAACAGGCCAGGGTATCCGTTTTCGATCGCGGTTTTATTTTCGGCGATGGCGTCTACGAGGTCATCCCGGTTTTCGGCGGACGTCTGTTCCGCCTGCCGCATCATCTCGCGCGACTGGATGCGAGCCTGGCCGCCATCCGCCTGCGCAATCCACACACAACCGAGGAATGGAAAACCATTTTCACACGCTTGATGGCGGAGCATGGAACCAGCGATCAGTCGATCTACCTGCAAATCACCCGCGGGGTGGCGCCGCGCGATCATGCGTTCCCGCCGTATCCCGTCCCCACGGTTTTTGCATACGCCCAGCCGCTCAAATATCCACCGGCGGAACAGCTGACGCAGGGCGTGACGGCAGTCACGACCACGGATATCCGCTGGCAGCGCTGCGATATCAAGGCCATCGCGCTGCTGGCCAACGCGCTGCTGCGCCAACAGGCCATCGAGCAGGGCGCGGTCGAGGCCATCCTGGTGCGCGACGGTGTGGTCACGGAAGGCGCGGCCAGCAACATTTTTGTCGTCAAAAACGGCCGTCTCATCACGCCGCCGAAGGGGCCTTTCATTCTGCCGGGGATCACGCGCGATCTGGTGGTCGAGATCGCGCGCACCAAGGGCGTCCCCTGCGATGAGCTGCCGGTGAAAATTGAAACGCTGTCCTCCGCCGACGAAGTATGGCTGACGAGCTCGACCAAGGAGATCCTGCCGATCACGCGCATTGACGGTCGTCCGGTGGGCACGGGCAAACCGGGATCGATGCACGCGCGGATGTTCGCCCTGTACAAGGAATACAAACAGGCCTTTATCCAGGGCAAGGTGGAGTGATGCCTCCGGTGCCCGATACCACGCCGGGCGATGAAGTGGTGCTGCGCTGGCCCGGGCGCGTGGATTATTCCACGGCGTTTCGCGGCATGCAGGATTTCACCGATGCGCGCACGCCGGAAACGCCGGATGAAATCTGGCTGCTCGAACACCCACCGGTCTTCACCATGGGGCTCAAGGGACGCGGGGGCGCGCGCACGCACATACACGGCATTCCCGTGGTTTACAGCGATCGTGGCGGCGACATGACCTATCACGGGCCGGGTCAGCTCGTGGCCTACATCCTCATGGATCTGCGCCGCCGCGGCTGGGGCGCGAAACGTCTCGTCAACGCGATGGAACAGTCGGTCATCAATCTGCTGGCAGCCTCGCAGATCCAGGCCGCGCGGCGCGCGGGAGCGCCCGGCGTATACGTCGCCGGAGCCAAAATCGCCTCGCTGGGCTTGCGCGTGCGTCGGGGCGCGAGCTATCACGGCATCGCGCTCAACCTGGGCCTGGACCTGACGCCTTTCTCCTATATCGATCCCTGTGGCTATCCGGCACAGCCGGTCACACGTCTGATAGACCTTGGCATCCGCCGGGACATGGCCCTGGCCGGGCAGGACTGGCTTGAGCAGCTGCTCAGCGAGCTGGGTTATACTGGCTTCATTACCCCATCAGAAAGCCGTCTCCCCGGTCTAGTAGAATGACAAGCCGAACGGAGCGAAGCGAAGTAGGGCTACATTTCTGACCAGACGAGCGAAGCAGGACTACATTTTTGAACAACATGAATGACGACAAACCCCGCATGACCGCCGCCATCGACCAGAAGGGCGCGGCCAAGGTGGCGCGCATACCCATCAAGGTCGTCGAACAGACACCAACGCGCAAGCCGTCGTGGATTCGCGCGAAAAGTCCGACGCACCCGGAAGTCGGGCGGCTGAAAAATCTGCTGCGCGCGCATGCGCTGCACACGGTATGCGAAGAGGCCTCGTGCCCGAATCTCGGCGAGTGTTTCAGCCACGGCACCGCCACGTTCATGATCATGGGCCGGCTGTGCACGCGCCGCTGCCCGTTCTGTGACGTCGCGCACGGCCGGCCGTTGCCGCTCGACGCCGACGAGCCGGAAAATCTCGCGCGCGCCATTGCCGCCATGAAGCTGAAATTCGTGGTGATCACCTCGGTGGATCGCGACGACCTGCGCGACGGTGGCGCGGCGCATTTCACGGCCTGCATCGGCGCGGTGCGCCGGCACACGCCCGCCACCTCGGTGGAAATCCTGGTGCCGGATTTTCGTGGACGCCTGGACGCGGCGCTTGAAATACTGGGCGAAGCACTGCCCGACATTTTCAATCACAATCTCGAAACCGTGCCGCGCCTGTACCAGGCCGCGCGCCCGGGCGCCGATTATCAACATTCACTGAAACTGCTGCGGAGCTTCAACGAGCGTCATCCCGGCGTCCCGACCAAGTCCGGCCTGATGGTCGGGCTCGGGGAAACGAACGAGGAAATCACGGAAGTCATGCGCGACCTGCGCGCGCACGGCTGCGAACTGCTCACCATCGGCCAGTACCTGCAGCCGAGCCGGCACCACCTGCCGGTGCTGCGCTTCGTGACGCCGGAGGAATTCGAACAGTTCGCGCGCGCCGCCCGGGAAATGGGTTTCCGCAATGTCGCGAGCGGTCCCATGGTGCGATCTTCCTATCACGCCGAACAGCAGGCTGCCGGTCTTTCCCCCTGACGAACGAAAATGAAGCCCTACTCCGCATCGCTCGTCCGGTCATTCATGACCGAAACCTCGCTGCCTTCGACTTGTTATTGATAAACGTAACCCAGCGTCGTGCGTCTTGTCGTTCATGGTAGAAATTGCCCCCAAAATCCAGGCGCTGTTACTACTGCCTCCGGGTGTGATTATTGTCTTGGCGCTGCTGGGATTTCTCATCCAGATACGCTGGATGCTCGCGGGGAGCCTGATTGTTGCGCTAAGCCTGACGGCGCTGCTGATACTGAGCCTGCCACTCACTGGCTACGAGCTGATGCGAGGTATCGAGACGCGGTTCCCGCCGTTGCGGCTCACCACTGCCGCCGACGCCGGACCGCCGCCGGGGGCTATCGTCATTCTGGGGGGCGGCCGTTACACCGATGCCGTGGAATTTGGCGAAGGTGACAGCGTGAACCGGCATACGCTGGAGCGCCTGCGCTATGGCGCGCACTTGCACCGCCTCACTGGGCTGCCGATTCTGGTGAGCGGCGGCGTACCCTACGGCGAACATGTCGCGGAAGCGGTACTCATGCAGACAGCGCTGGCACGCGATTTCCAGGTGGAAACCAGATGGGTCGAAGACAAATCGGCCAACACCTATGAAAACGCCAAATATTCCAAAGCGCTCCTGGTGGCGGCCGGAATACACCGCGTCTATCTCGTCACCCATGCCGCACACATGCCGCGCGCGGTATGGGTATTCGAGAACCTCGGCGTCGACACCATTCCCGCACCCATGGGATTCACCACTCTCAACAAGGCAGAACGCAAAACGCTGGGATATTTCCCTTCCGCCCATGGCCTGCAGCTGAGCAGCAGCGCGCTGCGCGAACGCCTGGGGCTAATGTGGTACAGGCAAAAATACGACAAGCCGGAACCGGCGGCGGGTGCTTTGCCTGCACCGGCACATTAGGCCTTTCGAAGGTAGTTCTAGGCCGCCCCGCGGCGAAGCGGGTGCATGTCGGAAACAGGCACGGCGGGCTCGTCGGCAAATTTCTTCTGGATGTCCAGAATGGTGTCGATGTGCCGCAGCATGACGTCGATGCAATCGGGATCGAAATGCCGGCCGCGCTCGTGACGCAGATGTTCCAGGGCATCCTTGAAATTCCACGCCTGCTTGTACGGACGCACGGATAGCAAGGCATCCAGTTCGTCCGCCACGGCGACGATCCGCCCCACCACCGGAATTTTCTCGCCCGTCAGTCCCAGAGGGTAACCCTGACCGTTGTATTTCTCGTGATGCGAGTGGGCAATGTCCGCGCCCATGCGCAGCAGCGATGAGCTCGAATCCTTGAGCACATCGTAACCGATGGTGGTATGCGTCTTCATGACCTCCCATTCCTCGGGAGTGAGCTTGCCGGGCTTGAGCAGGACCTTGTCAGGTATCCCGACCTTGCCGATGTCGTGCATGGGCGCCGCCAGGTAAATCATGTCGCAAAACTGGGCGTCGTGGCCAAGTTCCTGCGCGATCAGGCGCGAGATGTGCGCCACGCGATGCATGTGGTTGCCCGTCTCCTCGTCACGCGAGGTGCTGATCTGGGAGAGCTTGTAGATGATCTGTTCGTGCTCGCGCTCGAGCGCCTGACGCGCCAGAAGTTCCACGTCGTGCGCCAATCGCTCCACCCGGTCGAGCGGGCTGATGAGGCTCATGCGCAGCGTCAGCAGATTGCCGAGGCGCGCGCGGAACTCCTCCGGATCGACCGGCCGTGTCAGAAAATCATTGGCCCCGTTCGCCAACGCGCGTTGCCGGATGTCGCTTTCGCTGGAACCGGTGACCATGATCATGGGGATACCCTTGAATCGGGGCAGCTTGCGAACTTCCATGAGGAACTCGATGCCGTCCATGCCCGGCATGTTGTAATCCACCACGCAAATGTCAGGTTCGTTGGCGCGGCACCAGGCCAGCGCTTGTTCACCCGCGCTGAAACACAGCGTGGCGATGGTTTCCATCCCCGGCAATCCCTTGAGCATCCGTTGCAGTATTTCCAGATTCTCCTTGCTGTCGTCCAATAGGAGAACAGTCGGATTCATGCAGGCACCCCGTTGGCTTGTTATGCGTACAGATGCTTCAAGTTCCATGCCAGTGCGGAAGCCTGGTCATCGCAATAACCGTATACACGGCCATTTTTGTCAGTCCTGTCCGCTCCAATGGCATCGTAAGTCCCATTAGCCTGCCGACCCGGTACGAGGAAACCCTGGAAATGCCTCAAAAAAACGCTTTCACGGCCCTGGCATGCACCTTGCAGATATGAACGACCAGGGAAAGTCTCCAAGGACATTACAGAGGAAAAAGCCATGACCGCGAACACCAATATCCACGCCATGCCCGACATCAAGCCGCAGGCCACGCTCGATCTGAACGGGCTGGCCTCCCCCGGACCCTTGCCGTCGCTGCGCCGGGCACTGCGCACCGTGGAGGAAGGACAAGTTCTCCTGCTCATTAGCGATTACCCGGGCATTGAAAACGATCTCCACGTCTGGGCAAAACAGACGAACAACCAGCTCCTGTTCATCGACCGGACACGTCCCAAGGGCTTCGGCTTCTTTATTCTGAAAGGCGACCTCTGGCCGGTGGAAAGGTCGGTGGACGTTGTTGGAAGTCATTGCCCCACGCCGGTACTGGAAGCGAGCAAGACCCTGGTCCAAATCCGTGCCGGCCAGAATATCAAGCTGATCAGCGACTGCCGGGCAGCGCCGCTCGAGGTCAATACCTGGATCAAGACCACGGGCCACAAACTGCTCGCCATGACCGAAGATTCACGCGGCGTGTACCGTTTCTATATCAAGAAATAATAGCTCCTGCTTCAAAAAAAAGAGCCGGCAAAATGCCGGCTCTTTTTTGACGTCAGAATAACGCAAGCTGGGGGCTGTTCGCGGGTGGACGAAAACGCGCATGGTCCAGTGAACACTCATCTTGATTGAAGCCGAGACGCCGACAGGCCACGGCAAAACGATTTTCGATGAGATCGGCGACAACACCCGTGCCACGCATGCGCGCGCCGAAGCGGGGATCGTTGTCACGCCCGCCGCGTGCTCCCCGTACCAGACTCATGACGTGTTCCGCCCTGAGCGGCTCATACCGAGCCAGCCATTCGCGGAACAAATCCTTGACCTCGTGCGGCAGGCGCAATAATACATACCCCGCCCAAAGGGCGCCGGCGGCGCGCGCCTGCTCCAGAATATTTTCGATGTCTTTATCGTTCAGTGCCGGTATGACTGGCGCGACCATCACTCCGACCGGGATTCCAGCCGCAGCCAGCCGCTGCAGGGTTTCGAGCCGCCGCGCGGGCGCGGCGGCGCGCGGCTCCAGACGGCGTGCCAGCGTCCGGTCGAGCGTGGTGATGGAGACGAAGGCATGCACCAGACCTTTGTGCGCCATCGGTGCCAGCAGGTCAAGATCGCGCTCGATCAGCGCCGACTTGGTGACGATGGACAGCGGGTGCTCGCATTCGGACAACACTTCGACGATCTGGCGCATGATGCGGTAACGCCGTTCGATTGGCTGATAGGGATCGGTATTGGTGCCGAGCGCCAGGGTTTGGCACTCATAACCGGGCCTGGCCAACTCGGCGCGCAGCCGTTCCGCGGCGTTGGTTTTGGCGAACAACTTGGCCTCAAAATCGAGCCCGGGCGAGAGCCCGAGGTAGGCATGGCTGGGGCGGGCGTAGCAGTAGACACAGCCATGTTCACAGCCTCGATAGGGATTGATGGACTGGTCGAAGGGAATATCGGGCGAATCGTTGTGCGCGATGATCGTGCGGCACTGCTCGATACGCACCGTGGTCCGGAGCGGCGCGATCTCCTCTTCTGTCGTCCAACCATCGTCGTACGGATCACGGTTCAGCCGCTCGAACCGGCCCTCGGGATTCGATACGGCACCGCGGCCCTTCGCGGACTTATTCCGGGATGTGCTGCCGGTGTCCATCCGGGCGCCAGGCGGGGGCGATGACGTTAGGCATGGTGGAACGTTCGAGCAAAGTGGCCGGGGCGACGGTGAACTCGCCGTAACGCGCGTTGATGCGGTCGATGGTGCTGAAACGGTTGAGTGCGCGCGTATCGGCGTCGGAAAAAAGCTCGAGTTGGCCGGAAGTGGAACGCAGATGCAGCGCCGTCACCTGGACGTGGGTCACGGCCGCGCCGTGCCAGCGGTGCCTGAGAAATTTCTGCGTCAGTTCGAACAGGTGCCGGCCATCGGGTGGCCCGTACGGCAGGGTAAATAGTTGCGCAATATCCTCACCCGGCGCCTCGAGCCGCAGGCCGAGATACAACCGGCCCGCCTGCATGTCGTAGCGACGCAGGCGCGCGGCCACTTTCTCGCACATGTGCCGCAGGTAGATCTCGATGACGCGCGCCGAGGCCGTGTGCGGCGGCAATACCTTGCCGTGGCCGACAGACTGGGGTGGCGCGACATCGGGTGCCACCGGCTCCGTATCCTTCCCCTGACACGCCAGCCACAGATATTTTCCGGTCACGCCGTAACGACGCGCGAGCACGGTCATGGGCAGGCGCGCAACGTCGCCGCAGGTGCGCGCGCCGTACAACGACAGAAATTCGGCGATGTTCGGGCCGAGACCACATACTTTTTTCATCGGGACTTCGGCCAGACGCTCACGCGCCTCCCACGGCGGAATCATGGTCAGGCCGTTGGGCTTCTTCATGTCCGAGGCGATCTTGGCGGTGGATTTGGTTCCGGCCACGCCGATGGAACAGGGCAGTCCGCCGCTGATCTCGTGGACACGTTGTCGCGTGAGATACGCGATATGCTCGGGGCTGCCGTGCAGGCGCTGACAGTGCGTGACGTCGATGAACGCCTCGTCCACGCTGAACACTTCCACGTCGGGGCTGATGTCCTGGAGCGCGTGCATGATGCGCGTGGAAATCCCGGCATAAACCTTCGGCCGTGCCGGACGCTGGATCAGGCCGGGGCACAGCCGACGCGCGTCGTACACGCGCATGCCGGTTTTCACGCCCCAGGCACGCGCTTCATGCGAACAGGTAATCAACGTGGTGCCGACCTCGCCGTTGGTGACGCCGATGGGTTTGCCACGCAGTTCCGGAAAATCGCGCTGCTCGACCGACGCGAAGAAGGCATTCATGTCGATGTGAAGGATGGCCCGCGGCCAGTAACAGGTAAACGGAACCATGGTTCATCGGTAAGAGCGAAACTGACCTACTACGATTCCTTGAATGCGCACACGTGCCGCGGGGTAACGCATGGGCGGCATCTGGCCGTTCGCCGGTCGCAGGGTCACGCTGCCGTCGCGGTTCTTCTGCAGGCGCTTGAGCGTGGCTTCGATACCGTCGATGAGCGCCACGACGATTTCGCCGTTTTCCGCCGTCTCGCGCTTTTCCACGATCACCATGTCGCCGTCGAGAATGCCGTCCTCGATCATGGAATCGCCCTGCACCCGCAACACGAAGCGGTCGCGGTTGACGAAGAATTCGGACAGATCGATTTCATCTTCGCCAGGAATGGCCTCGATCGGCCGTCCGGCGGCAATGCGCCCGAGCAGGGGCAGCGTCAACGGCCGCATCACGGCCGTCCGGCCCTTGGACAGACGGATACCGCGCGCGCGGTCCGGCTCGATATGGATGAGCCCTTCATCCTCCAGCGCGCGCAGGTGGCGGTGCACGACGCCGCGCGAGGCGATGCCGAGATGCTCGGCGATCTCCCGCAGCTTGGGCGCATAGCCGTGGCGCGCGGTGTAGGCGCGGACGAAGTCATACACCTGGCGGGAACGGTCGGTCGTCATAAAGAAAGCCCTACTCGCTTGTGCTCGTTCGTCTTGCCATATAACAGGAAGCCCTACTTCGTTCGTCCTGTCATAAGATGTTCTCATTTTGTTCTCATCCAGCATAAGCCCTCCACCGGCCCGAAGCAAGCGGGCGCGGGGACCTGCCCGGGGGCCGGGCAAACACTGATAAACTCGTGCGGTGAACAATCAGCAAAGCGTGCAATGCCCGTACTGCGGCGAGACGTTCGAGACCGAAATCGATGTCTCGGGTGGCAGCCAGGAATACATCGAGGACTGCTATATCTGCTGCCGCCCGATCGTGTTCCGGATCGAGGTCGGCGCGGACGGCGAACTGACGGGCCTGGAGACACAACGCGACAATGACTGAGCCCGGCGATCAAGACCCATACGCGCCCATCGCCTGCGCGCGCTACTCGGAATACGAGACCGCCATTATGCACCGGCAGAAACTGCACCTGCGCTGGCACGACGCCAACGTGCACTACGATCAGGTGGTATTGCCGCTCGATCTCAAAACGGTCAATCATGAAGAATTTCTCGTCTGCCGCACGGCATCGGGCGAAGCCCAAACCATCCGCCTCGACCACATCCAGCGCATGGAGCCGGCTTGATCGCGCGCTTCGTCATTGTCCTGCTGAGCGTCATGTGGATGCCCGCCATCGCCGTCGCCGATTGCGGCACAGTGGAGGTCGCAGTCCAGGTGCTGGGCTCGGGCGGCCCGGAACTGGCGGACAAGCGCGCCTCGAGCAGCTACCTCGTCTGGATCGGCGGCAAACCGCGCGTGCTGGTCGACATCGGCGGCGGCGCGGCGCTGCGCTTCGGCGAATCCGGAGCCACTGTTTCCGATCTCGACGTGATCCTGCTCACCCATCTGCATGTCGACCATACCGCCGACCTGCCGGCACTGATCAAGGCGTCTTTCTTCGAGGATCGCGCCAGGCCGTTGCCGGTCTACGGTCCCGCGGGCAACAAGTTCATGCCCTCAACCGTGGCGTTTGTACGCACCTTGTTTGACAGCACGCGCGGCGCTTACCGATACTTGGGCGATTTCCTAAGCCCGATGAGCCGCAACACCTACAAGCTGCAGCCCCAGGATGTCGGCGAATTACACGATAAAATCCGCGTGCCGCGCAAGACGGGCGAAAAAATCTGGGCCGTATTTTCCAACGACCGTCTGCGGATCTCGGCCACCGCCGTGGAACATGGATCGGTACCGGCGCTCGCCTGGCGCATCGAAGCCGGTGGCAAAAGCATTGTCTTCAGTGGTGACACGAACGGCCAGGGCGATCATCTGCAACAGCTCGCCCGGCAGGCCAACCTTCTGCTTGCCCACAACGCGGTGCCTGAGGGCGCCGGCGGCGTCGAGCGCCGCCTGCATATGCCGCCGTCAGTCATCGGTCGCATCGCCCATGATGCCGGCGTAAAACAGCTGGTACTGTCGCACCGCATGCGCCGCACGCTGGGGCGTGAAACCGAAACGCTGGAATCGATCAAAAAGCACTACATGGGGCCCGTGGCGTTCGCCAACGATCTCGATTGTTTCACGCCCTAACCAGGCGTTTTCAGGCGTGGCCGATGGCGTCCGGACGGCGCAGGTCGATCGTCGGCAAGTCACTCGACGGCGGTGAAATATAGTAGCCCTGCACGTAATCAACACCGGAGTCCTGCAACATCTTCAAGACGCCGGCGCTCTCGACGAATTCAGCGACGGTGCGCTTGCCGAAAGAGTGCGCGATATCGTTGATCGAGGCGACAATCGCGCGGTCGGCGGGATTGGTGCCCATGCCCTGCACGAACTGGCCGTCGATCTTCACGAAATCCACCGGCAGGTGCTTGAGGTGGAAGAAGGAGCTGAATCCGCTGCCGAAATCGTCGAGCGCGAAGCGGCAGCCGAAACCGCGCAATTCATTGATCAATCTCTTGGCCGCGTCGATGTTGGCGATGGCGCTGGCCTCGGTGATCTCGAACACCAGGGAACCGGCCGCGAGTTGATACTTCTCGAGCAGGCTGCGCAACAGCGGTGCCAGGTTTTCAGCGTCCAGCGAATGTCCGGAGATGTTGATGGTGAAGGTCGCGCCGCCGCCGAGCTTGTTCAGTTCCGAAAGCTTTTTCACGGCATGCGTCAGCACCCAGGTGTCGATCTGATGCATGAGACCGAACCGCTCCGCGGTCGGCAAAAACGCGCCCGGATAGACGATCTCGCCGCGCGGGTTCACCAGCCGGACCAGCACTTCGTAGTGCGGCGCGGCATGCGGGGAAGTCCGCGACATCTGCCGCCAGAGATTGCCAGTCTGGTCCGTGACATCCCCCCTGTCCAGACCGGCAAGCGCCAGGATCGGCTGATAGTGCAGGACGAAGTTGTCGTCACGCAGGGCTTCCTGCAGTCGCACCGACCAGCCGAGCTCGAGGTTCATCGCTACTTTCTGGTCGTTCTCCGCGCAGTACAGGTGCGTCTGGTTTCGGCCCTTCCCCTTGGCGATGTAACAGGCGATGTCGGCGTTGGCCAGGGCATCACCGGGTGAGGGTGTGTTCCTGTCGATCAGCGCCACCCCGACGCTGCCATTGACCTTGTAGTTGCGGTTGCCGTACATGAAGGTGTACTGGTCGAGAATCTCGCGGAAGCTCTCCGCGGTGGCAAAAATCCTTTCCCGGTCCACGTTGTGCATCAGGATGGCGAACTCGTCACCACCGAGGCGCGCAAGCATGTCGCAATCGCGTATGCGCGATTGCAGCTGCTGGCTGATCTCCACGAGCAGCCGGTCTCCGGCCGCGTGTCCGGCGGTGTCGTTGATATACTTAAAACGGTCGAGGTCGAGATAGACGAGCGTGCTCACCTCCTCGCTGCGTTTCAACCGGCTGACCTCGCTTTCCAGCTGCTTCTCGAAACAGCTGCGATTGTACAGCTTGGTCAGCGGGTCGTGGTTGGCTTGCCACAGCAGCTCACGCTCAAGGATGCGTCGCTCGGTGATATCGCGGAACGCCACTACCGAACCCTCGAGCTGCCCCTTGATCTGCATCGGATACACCGTGCATTCCACCGGGATCGGCATGCCGGACTTGTGCCAGAACACCGTGGACCAGGCGCGCAGTTCATTACCGGCACTGTAGGCCTGCTGCAGCAGACAGTCCTCCGGAGGATTGGCGGTCCTGTCTTCATGTGTGTGATGAAACAACTTGTGCGCCGAGCGACCGATGAGATGGTCTTGGTCGCCATAGCCCAGAATGTTGCGTGCGGCGGGATTGATGAAAGTAACCTGCCCGGAGCGGTTGACGCCGTAGACCCCGTCGCCCACGGAACCCAGGATGCCCGCCAGCCGCTGATGTTCCGCCGCCATCCGCTTGCGCACACTCACCGCCCGGCTCATGGCGGCAAGGCGCGCCAGAAACAGGGCGCTGGCTTCGTTCTTGAACATGCACTCCATGGCCCCAGCATCGAGCGAGTCCCGAATCACTTCCTCCCGATAACTGCCGGTGATAATGGCGATGGTGATATCCGCCGTCAGGGGATGCTCGCGCAATTGCCGGCACAGGTCGTCACCTTTCCTGTCGGGCAGAGAGTAATCGGCGATGGCAATATCGTACGGATGCTGTTTCGCCTTCTCCATAGCCTCGGCGGCGGACGCGGCCGTGTCGACTTCATAACCGTGCTGCATCATCAGCCGTTTGAATGAGGCCCGCACCGTGGGCGAGTCATCTACAAACAGCACACGAATATGCTGTTTATCGGATACCAGTTGCTCGCGCTTCGCGGAGGCAGTCAGCAGCTTCGACAGACAATCGACGCAATCGGCATGGTCGTCCCATAACAGCAACGCCGTGCGTGCGCGTCGGGTCGTCCAGTCGAGCAGGGAAGCATCGGTGACGTGTGTCAGCACGAGCACGGGGAGATCGCGGCAATCCGGCAGACGCAGGCGCATCAGTAGTTCGTTGGCGTGCCGGTTGGGTTCAACAGAATGACCGAAAATCACCGCCGCGTACCGGCGCACGGCATTCCGGTCTTTCAGCTGCTCCAGGCCTTCTTCGTAGGTGTTCGCCGTGGTGACGGCATGCCCGCTCGCCTTCAGCAGCCGATGCACGGCGTGCTGTAACGTCGCGGACATCTCGATGATCAGAACAGGGTGCACTTCATTCTTACCTCGGAACTTCCCTGTCCTGATTGAAAAACGAATCGCCCGGCCGCTTGAATGCCGCCAGGTGCCCCACAACATGCCGCGGGATTCGCCGTCTTGTCAGAGATTTCGGCGCCGTCCCGGTAGTTTTTGATTATAATTGCTTGATTAGGCGTGCATTTTATGTGCCAAACCGCAGGTCCTTGTTTCAAGCTGAAAAATTCCGCGGACTGCCGGTAAAAATTGCCGTATCGCGACACTATTTGGCGGAAATTCTGACAAAATTGCGGCACAACAAACGCTGAACTGATGCGGTCCTGAAACATCTCCATGGCAAAAATTCTTTACTTCGCTAATCTCGTGGACAAACTCGGATCTTCCTCCGAGGAGGTAAGCCTGCCCGCATCGGTTACTGACGTGCGTGCGCTGCTCGCCTGGCTGCGTACACGCGAGGGGAACTGGGAAACGGCGCTAACGGAACCCATGGTACGAGTAACCGTCAATCGCCAGTTCGCCGCGCCGGAAACCTCGATAGACAATAGCGCGGAAATTGCAATCGTCCCGGCGCGTCCCGGATAAACGTTTCCGTCACCCCGCTATTTCAGTTTCACTCCAGAAAACACATTCAACTATATGAATGGTTGTGCGTTTCACCACCGGCCAGTGCGCCGTTTACTATTGCATGTGTCTGCTACTCTTAGCATTAGTGTCAAAACAATCACGCCGTCACGGAACGGCCGATAATGGAATCACGAATGCACGAACGTCTGGCCAAACTCGCCAAAACCTCCGAACAGGAGATGAACCTGGCGGAAGCAGCCCTGCTTATTGCCATGGATGAATACCCCGGGCTGGACGTGGACGCCTACCTGCGGCAAATCGATGAACTGGCCACGAGCGTGCAGCAGCGGCTGCCCGCGCAGGCCGGCCTCGAGGATACCCTGGTGACCCTCAATCAGTTCCTGTTCGTGGAACAGGGCTTCTCCGGGGATACCGACGATTACGACGATCCGCGCAACAGCTTTCTCAACGAAGTACTTGACCGCAAGCGTGGTATCCCGATCACGCTCTCCATCATTTACATGGAAGT
The DNA here is from genome assembly GCF_049587675.1 of Sulfuricaulis sp. Lineage (GTDB taxonomy): Bacteria > Pseudomonadota > Gammaproteobacteria > Acidiferrobacterales > Sulfurifustaceae > Sulfuricaulis. The sequence goes on from NZ_JBAVEJ010000014.1 coordinate 23,408, forward strand.
CGGCCGGCGCCTGGGCTTGCCGCTCAAGGGCGTGTCTTTCCCTGGACATTTTCTGGTCAAGTTTTCCACCCGTGAAGGCGAGGTGGTGCTGGACCCATTCTCCGGCGGCAGCCTGATGAGTAAGGAAGACCTGGTGGAAATGCTCGAGGAAACCTACGGAGCATCGACCGACAGTACGAGCGCACCGCTTGAGCGTCTGCTCACCGCGGCCGGCAAGAAAGAAATTCTGGTGCGCATGCTGCGCAACCTCAAAGGCGCGTATTTGCGGCGTGAGCGATACGAAAAGGCACTCACTGTCATCGACCGGATTCTATTGATTCAGCCCGATCAACCGGACGAGATCCGCGATCGCGGCCGCATCTACGAGCACCTGGAATGCTTCCGCGCGGCGCTGGAGGACTATCAATCCTACCTCATGCTGCGACCCGGCGCCGGCGATGCGCCCGACGCGCATCGACGCATCGCCGAACTCAAGCAAATCGTCGCCAACCTAAACTGATTGCCACGCCTCATGGATGACCGACCCGAACCTGCCCGGGATGGCGCTGCCGCTGCGGAACCGCCCTGGTTTGTCTATATCCTGGAATGCCGCGACGGCTCGTTCTACACCGGCACCACCAACAATCTCGAGCGCCGCCAGCATCAACACAACGACGGTACGGCCTCGCGCTACACCCGCAGCCGCCGTCCGGTCATTCTTCGCTACCAGGAACTCTGCGGCAGCCGATCCCAGGCGCTGATCCGCGAATGCTCGCTGCGACTGCTCTCACGCAAGGAAAAAGAGGAGCTCGTCAAGCGCGGGCGGTAAGCACGCCGGGATCGAATTCCGCTAACTTGCTCGCTGAAACACCAGATCCCAGATCTGGTTACCCAGTTCGCGTCCACGCTGCTCAAAACGTGTCTGTCCCCGTGACGCAATCATCGTCGTGAATTGATCCCGTCCGCTCACCTCGACCAACCCCGGCGTGCGCGACAGGACTGACGCCATGTGTTCGGCGTAATCCCTACAATCAGTGGCAAGATGGATATAGCCGCCCGTTACGAGCTTGCACGTCACCAGCGCGGCAAAATCGGGCTGTACCAGGCGACGCTTGTGGTGCCGCCGCTTCGGCCAGGGGTCGGGGAAAAAAAGACGCACGCCGGAAAGCGATTCCTCCGGAATTTGCGCGACCAGAACTTCCTTGGCGTCGGCGAGCATCACCCGCAGGTTGTTTAAATCCGATGACTCGATCTTGCGCAGCAGATTGCCGATACCGGGGCGATGTACCTCAATACCAATATAATTATGTTCCGGATGCGCCGCTGCCTCGGCAACCAGCGCATCGCCGTTGCCAAAACCGATCTCGAGTATCACCGGCGCGTGGCGGTCAAAAATAACAGCGAAGTCGAGCAGCGCTTCACTCATCTCAAAACCGTAGCGCGGCCACAAATCTTTAAGCGCACGCTGTTGCGCCGGCGTGATGCGTCCTTCGCGACGCACGAAACTGCGGATGGAACGGTGCGGTTTAACAACTTCGGTCATAAGACTGTTCACTGCAAAGACACAAAGGGCGCGAAGGCAAAAATATCAGATAAGAAAATCCTTGGTTCTTTGGCGCGCAGCGCCATTCTTTTTTCTTTGCGTACTTCGCGTCTTTGCGGTGAGAAATCTTTTTAGAAAAACGTCCCGCCGAGCGGCGAGGATGGCGAACCGTACTGCTTGCGCGGCATGCGCCCGGCGAGGTAGGCCTCGCGCCCGGCTTCGATCGCCTTTCGCATCGCCTGTGCCATGAGCACCGGGTTCTGCGCCGCGGCAATCGCGGTGTTCATGAGCACGCCGTCGCAACCCAGCTCCATCGCAATGGCGGCATCGCTTGCCGTGCCCACACCCGCGTCCACCAGGACCGGCACCGTAGCCTCCTCGACGATGAAACGGATATTGTACGGATTGCGGATGCCCAGCCCCGAACCGATCGGCGCCGCCAGCGGCATCACCGCAACACAACCCATCTCGGCAAAGCGCCGCGCCACAATCGGATCGTCATTGGTGTACACCATGACTTTGAAACCGTCCTTGATCAGCGTCTCGGCAGCGGCCAGGGTCTGGGGAATATCCGGGTACAAGGTTTTTTCACTGCCCAGCACCTCGAGCTTCACAAGATCGTGCCCGTCGAGCAGTTCACGCGCGAGCCGGCAGGTACGCACCGCGTCTTCGGCGCTGTAGCAACCCGCGGTATTCGGAAGATAGGTATATTTCAACGGCGGCAATACATCGAGCAGACTCGGCTCGTTCGGATTCTGGCCGATATTGGTGCGCCGCACCGCGATGGTGATGATCTGCGCACCGCTCGCTTCCACGGCGCGCCGGGTTTCCTCGAGATCCTTGTACTTGCCGGTACCCACCAGCAGTCGCGACGTGTAGGTCCGGCCCGCGATCACCAGCGGATCGCTCGTTCTGGAACGGACTGTTTCAGCGGTTACTGCCATATACGCCGCCTCCGATTGCAAATACCACCTCAACGCGGTCATTGTCCTGCAACTGAAAACCCTCATGTTGGCTGCGCGGCACGATTTCCCGGTTGACCTCAACCGCCACGCGCCGTTCGCCAAGTCCCATGTCCTGCAACAGCACCGAAACCGTCAGCGGCGTCTTGAAACTCTTTTCCTGTCCGTTGAGCATGATCTTCATGACTGTGAATAAACATTCGAAAAACAGGTATATCCGTGCTGTCGGCACGGTTATTGTAATCCCGGTTATGGAATAACGCACGCCGGCACGGCGCGCGATCAAAAAAGCTCGATGTCGCCCGTGGCTACCGTCACCGGGGCAAGCTTTCCTTCCGCCACCAGCGCCTCGTAGCAACATACCTGATTGCGGCCATTAAGTTTGGCGTGGTACAACGCCTTGTCGGCCCGGTTGATGGTCGTGTCCACGCTCTCACCGGGGGTAATACACGCCACACCGATACTCACGGTCTTGCAGCCTATCTGCGGAAACTCGTAAGCCTCCAATGACCGCCGAAAAGAGTCCAGCACCGGCACGGAAGCCTCGGGGGCGATGCCGATCAGCACCACGGCAAACTCTTCGCCACCATAACGGAACATCATGTCCTGATGACGAAACGCGCGACTCATGAGTCGCGCGAACTGCACCAGCACCTCGTCGCCATACAGATGACCGAACTTGTCATTGACCATTTTGAAGTGATCAATATCAAACAACGCCAGGCAGTTCTGCTGCGCAGCCACATACGATTGCGCGCGCCGGTCCCGATGACCGGCGCTGAGGACCAAATGCTTGATGCGTTCGTCGAAAGATTGACGGTTATGCAGGCCGGTCAGTCCGTCCAGTTCGTTGCGCGAGAGCAGGTACAGCTGGTTGCTGAAAATCTGGAGAAGTCGCGCGAGCACCTCGTCTTCACCGCCCACCGCCCGCATGCCTTCGATCACCAGCATCGCCGTGACATGACCCACACCCATGATGGGCAATATCAGTCGACGGCCCTTCATGCCTGGCAGCTTGCGGCTGATGCGATTCTTCGTGCGCGCGCAGGCCAGCAGATCCTGGTCATACCGTATGGGCACCGGGACGGACAAAGGCTCGAGCCAGTCGCGCACGACGGCGCCCTGGAGGTTGCTTCCGTCCAATTCGTCATTTCTGTCGAGGTTTGAAACCGCCAACAGCCGGAAGCGCTCTGCGCGCACGTGCTGGCACAAAGAATCGATCAGGGACGTGGTCAATCCCAGCGCCTCGCGCTGGCATGTCAATGCCACAATCGCATCGAGATAGCTGATCAATAACGGATCAGCGTCGTTTTGCGGGCACGGCTTGATGTCTCGGGCTGTCAAGGTAGAATCTCTCCTACCAGTCGATTCGGCTGGTATGATGCTTTATATATGCATAAGCTGGGCCAACCGCGGGTGTAGTTCAATGGTAGAACTCTTGCTTCCCAAGCAAGTAGCGTGGGTTCGATTCCCATCACCCGCTCCACCCCCCCCTATCCGCACGGAGTATAGCCATGAAAAAACCCTTAAAAATCCTAGCTATCCTGCTGGGTGGGTTGTTGGCCCTGCTGGCAATACTCGCCGTCATCTTGACGCTGGTTTTCGACCCCAACGAGTACAAGGGAGAAATCATCAAGGCGGTCAAGGACAAGACCGGCCGGGAACTGCGTATCGACGGAAAGCTCGGCTGGTCGTTTTTCCCCTGGATCGGAATCGAGACCGGCAAGCTCGAACTGGGCAACGCACCCGGCTTCGGTGCCGAACCCATGGCGCACATCGACGCCGCCGGTGCCAAAGTGGAACTGCTGCCGCTGCTGCGTAAGCAAGTGGTTGTCGACACCGTTTTTCTCGACGGCCTGAAACTCAATCTCGCGCGCGACGCCGCGGGCAAAACCAACTGGGACGACTTGGTCAAGCCGTCCACGGCGGAACAAGCTCCCGAGAAATCCATCCCGGGCAAGGAGCCCGGCATCGGCGGCGTCAGCGTCAACAAGATCGATATCCGCAAGGCGGACATCGCCTGGAATGATCAGAAGAACGGCGCGCATTACGCCGTGCACAACCTCGACTTCAAGACCGGCAAGATCGTCACGAGCCAGCCGGTCGATGTCCAGCTTTCGTTCGATCTGGAAAGCGGCCAGCCGCCGCTGCGTACGCGCGTGGATCTGAAGTCCCGGATGAATCTCGACCTCGAGGCCCAGACACTGAACGTCGACAGCCTCACGCTGGCGTTGGGGGATCTCGCGCTGCAAACCAGTTTCAAAGGTACGCATATTTTCGACGCGCCGGCTGTCACCGGTGCGCTCGAAATCAGTCCTTTCAACCCGCGCGCGCTCATGGACAAACTGGGCGTGAAAATCGAAACGGCCGGCAAGACGGCGCTCACCAGGCTTTCGCTCAAAACAAAGTTTTCCGCGACGGCCGACAGTGTCGAGCTGAAAGACCTGGCAATCAATCTTGATGACAGCCGCTTGAACGGCTCACTGGCGGTGCGTCATTTCACCAAACCTTCCTATCAATTCGATCTCACACTCGACCAGATCGACCTGGATGCTTATCTCCCGCCGCCGGCACCGACCGCCACGTCCGCCTCCAAGCCGGGCACGGCCGCAACGGCAGCGCCGGTGGAAGTCCCGTTGTCGGCGCTGCGCGCGCTCGCCGTGCAGGGCAAGTTCCGCATCCTGCAACTCAAGGCGATGAATCTGCATTCGAGCGACGCGCTGATACAGGTTACGGCGGACAACGGCCTGATCGCGCTCGGCCCCAATCAGGCCAAGCTCTACAGCGGCAAATACGCGGGCCGCACCACGCTCGACGTGCGCGGCAAGACCCCGATGCTCGCCATCGATGAATCGGTCAGCGGCGTGGCGCTGGCGCCGATGCTCAAGGACGCCCTGCAGTTCGACAAATTTACCGGCACGGCGAATTTAAGCGCCAAGGTCACGGCCCAGGGACTGGATGCCAATCAGATCAAGGAAACGCTCAACGGTGCGGCCAGCTTCGCCGTGCAAAACGGCGCCATCAAGGGCATTGACCTGAAGAAAATGACCGACACCATCGAGGCCGCCAAGCGTGATAAAACCTATCAGAAGCTGACCGAGCTCTCGCCCCAGCCCGGCGATGAAACCCGCTTTTCCCAGCTGGGCGGAACGGCACAGATCAAAAATGGAATCGTTCAGAACAACGACCTGAAAATCCAGAGCCCAAATCTGCTGAACATCGGCGGCAAGGGTTCAGCCAATCTGCCTAGAGAAACCCTGGACTATACCGTCACACTCGGTTCATATCCGATTCTGATTGACGGCACCTTCTCGAAACCCCGATTCAAACCTGACTGGAACGCCATACTCAAGGAAAAACTGGAAGAAAGGAAATCGGAAATAAAACAAAAACTGCAGGAAAAGTTGAAAGACAAATTTAAACTTCGTTAACGGGCATGTCGAACGCGCGGCGCCACTCAGCGATCCTGCTGGCCACCGGCCTGCTGTTTCCGGTCCTTGCGGCCCCCGCCAACATTCTGCGCACCGAAGCCGCACATGACGATGGCCGTTACACAGTGTCCTTCGAAGTAGTTCTCGACGCCACTCGCGACAAGGTCTGGCGGATCATGACCGACTACGATCGCCTGACGCGGGTCTCCAAGATCATTGTCGAGAGCCGTATTCTGAAGCAGGAGGACGAGAACCGGCATCGCGTGGGCGTCACCTTACACGCCTGTGTCCTGATTTTCTGCAAAACCATGAAAAAGGTCGTCGACATCCAGGCCTGGCCGCGGAATGACATTGTTGTGATCGGCGACCCGGCCCTCAGCGACTTCAGCTATTCGGTTGAACGCTGGCGAGTCGTCGCGGAGGGCGCGAAAACGCGGCTATATTATTCGGCGGAAATGGTGCCGGATTTTTTTATCCCGCCGCTGATCGGCCCGTGGCTGATGAAATCTTTTCTGCAGAAGGAAATCCAGGCCACCGCGATCCAGGTAGAGGCTCTGGCCGGTCATGAGTAGCGCTTCCCTCAGCCGGCGGCTGCTCGCGTGGTACGACCGCCACGGACGCAAGACCCTGCCGTGGAAACGCAGGCGCGATCCGTACCGCATTTGGGTGTCGGAAATCATGCTGCAGCAGACGCAGGTGACCACCGTCATCCCTTATTTCAATCGTTTCATTGCGCGGTTTCCTGATATTAAGGCGCTCGCGCGCGCGAATCTGGACGAGGTGCTGCATCTCTGGACCGGTCTCGGGTACTACGCCCGCGCACGCAACCTGCACAAAGCGGCACGGCACATTGTGGAGGTGCACGCCAGTGTATTCCCGCGCCGCTTCGAAGCGGTGGCGGATTTGCCGGGCATCGGCCGTTCCACCGCCGGCGCGATTCTGGCGCTGGCCTTCGGCCAGCGACATCCGATACTCGACGGCAACGTCAAACGAGTGCTGGCACGCTATCACGCCGTTGATACGCTGCTCAACAAACGCGAGACGGAAGACCGCCTGTGGCAACTGGCCGAAAAACACACGCCACGAACGCGCGTGGCCGACTACACGCAGGCGATCATGGATCTGGGCGCGACCGTGTGTACTCGCACCAAACCCCGATGCACGGCCTGTCCGCTGCGTACCGACTGCCATGCCTGTCGGCTCGGCGCACCGCAGGACTATCCAGTACGCGCGGCTAAACGCAGCGCGCCGGTCAAGGCCACCCGCATGCTCATGATTCGTGACCAACGCGGACGCGTTTTGCTGCAACGGCGCCCGCCGGCGGGACTGTGGGGCGGCCTGTGGGGGTTTCCCGAATGCGCCGACGGCAACGCGCGACGCTGGTGCCGCCAGCAACTCGGCTTGAACATCCAGACCGATGCACCGTGGCCGGTGCTGCGTCATTCCTTCAGCCACTTTCATCTCGACATCACGCCGATACCCGCGCATGTGGTGGGGGGAACGGACCAGGCGATGGAGAATGCCGAAACAGTCTGGTATAACGTGCGCCGGCCGGATCAGCGCGGATTCAGCGCGCCGGTAAAACGTCTGCTCGAACAATTGAGAAGCATGGAGTCGAACTAATGGCCCGCATGGTGAAGTGCATCAAACTCGGCAAAGAGGCCGAAGGACTGGATTACCCGACCTACCCCGGTGAGCTCGGCAAGCGTATCTGGGAGAGCGTCTCGAAGGAGGCGTGGAAGATGTGGCTTGGCCACCAGACCATGCTGATGAACGAGTATCGCCTGAGTCCCATGGACCCCAAGGCGCGCAAGATGCTCGAGGGTGAAATGGAAAAATTTTTTTTCGGCGAGGGCTCGCAGTTGCCGGCCGGTTACGTGCCGCCGGCCAGCAAGTAACACCTCTTGTCAGCAGTTTGATCTCGGCGCTCCGCGTTCTGTTTTAAAAACTCTGCAACTGCTGGTCGGTCGGTTCGGCGCAGCAATACCACGGTTCGGACAGGCGCGGGATAGGCGCGCCCATACCGGTATCCGCCAGCACGGGAGCATCCACGCCCAGCTCCACATGCGCCAATCCCCAGATGCGCGCGAATATCTCACGCCGGCTCAAGCCTCGGGCCTCGGCCTGCGCCACCAGTTCCTGTACCGAGCGCTGCAAGCGATCGACGCGCGTGTCGGGATTTTTCCAGGGGAAGCCCAGGAGTTTGGGGTCGAACTCGCCGATGTCCGCCTGAAAACCCGGCAGCGCTAACAGCAACGACCCCTGCGGGATCAGCAGGCGGATCGCCAATTGAATCGGTGGCACGCTTTCGACCAGATCGAGTTCGAGCAGGCGTTTGAGCAGTTCGATATAACCCCCCAACGTGGTCCAGGGCGTGAACGCCACGAACGTCGGCGCAAGCGCGATACCGGACGCGCGGCACAGCGCCACGGCGCGCGCGAAATCCTCATTCGTATGGTTCTTGGCGAGCAGTTCGAGCACGCGATCGTCGACCGATTCCACCGCGGCGGTGATGAAAAGACAGCCGGTGGCTGTTAATACCGGCAGCAGCTCGGCATGGTCGATGAGATGCTGGACCTTGATGGTGGCATCATAGGTAATATCCGGAAATTCGGCGTGCAAGGCCTGCACGAGCTTGAGTGCATGCGTCGGGCCGTTCAGAAAATCCGGATCGCCGAAGGAAATATGTTGCGCGCCGGCCGCCACTTGCTGGCGCAAGTCGGCCATCGCGACATCCACCGGTATGACTCGGAATATGCCGTGATACACCGGCACCACCGGGCAATGGCGGCACAGATGCTTGCAACCGCGGCTGCCCTCGACGAAGCCAACGGTCTTGCGGCCGCCATCCGGCAATTGCAAATGGGCGTAACGCGCCAGCGGCGGCAACGCGTGTCGGTCCGGCGTGAGAAATTCAATTTTAGAAAGATTCACCACCGGCTCGGTTTGCACCTGGCCGTCGCCGGCGCGCAGGCGTTCCACCAGCGACACAAGGGCCGGCTCGACCTCGCCGCCCAGCACGGTGTGAACGCCCAGCTCGCGCAGCCGCTTTTCATTCATCGGCGCGTACAGGCCGTACACGCACAGATGCGCCCGGGGCGCGAGCGTCTGGATGCGCGGTATCGCTTCCACCGCGATGCGTGTGGCGGTGTGCATGGCGACATAGATCGCCACGACATGGGCATCGCGCAACACCTCGGGCTCTAGACGTTGCAGCGTGAGATCGAGACAATGCACCTCGCAACCGGCGCGTCTGAGCCAGGCGGCCGGTTCGGCCAGACCGAACGGCTGGCGGCCGATTTCGTAGGGATTGATCAGGACGACTTTCATGCGAGCGAGTGCGGGTAGCGGCGAGGCCAGACCTTAAATCCTGGCCACGAATTGTTCAACCTGTTAAAAATCATGGCTGTTGGCGCGCAACGACGGTGGTTTTTTTGGCGAGTCAAGCGCATGAATTCGGCGGTTTGTACAACCCCCGTCAAGTTCACTATAATGCGGCGCTCTTTTAAGGCCGGGTAGCTCAGTTGGTAGAGCAGCGGATTGAAAATCCGCGTGTCGTTGGTTCGATTCCGACCCCGGCCACCATTCTCCCCGTTTGCTCCGTTTAGTGTCCGCTTGCATTTCAGGGTTCGTGCTGCTCTTGCACGAACCTGGAAAAGCGTTGTTCAGGCGAACGAGGTCTTTTGTTTATCGTACACGCACTGCACCGCCGCATTGGATTGGGCGGTCTGCTCGAGGCCACGGCATAGCCCTTCCACCGATTCGCCCGGCACGACCAGCAGCATGTAATGGTCGGGTATCTCGGTGAAGGTACGCATGCCGGCGCAGCCGAATGACAACACCGCTTCGGCGTGATGGTAAGCGAGCGCCAGCGCACCGCAGGCCGGCCGTCCGGTGGTGCGCAAACCCTTGCCGGACTTCCAATGCGCGCTGCCCATGGCTTCCTGAATCAGCATCACCTGCCGTCCGTCGATCCACATGAGCACCAGCTCCGGAGCCGAAGACGCCGCGCATAGCGGCGTGTAGTGCCAAGCCTTGTGCTCGGGCAGGCGCGGGAGCGCCGGCACCTCCTCGGGCATGATGTAAGAAACGCCGGTCGTGGAGCTCACGGTCGAAAATACCGACCAGGTCGTGGTAACAGTGAAGAACGGCACCCTGCTTGTTTTTCGCGCCTATCTGCAACACTCCGTTGACACCAACATGAGCGAGGAAGAGAGAATCAGCATCAGCTTCAATATCATGTTCTCTTCGTTCACGGAGAATCTGAGTAAACCGTTATGGTGAACCCCAACTGCCATTTGAGTTAGTTAAGAGTAAACCCCTGTTTTACCAGGGGTCGATAGTTGACTGAAACAATCAACAATAGTATTTTAATACCTGACTACTTTAGTATGTTATTCCTTACCCGGGACGCGGGTATTTCCAGACCGCGCTACCGCTTGGCATTTGGAGGTAACGATGTCCAGATCAACGGAACAGATCGACACCCTGCTCAAGCGGGAATACAAGGCGGGTTTCATCACGGACGTCGAGGCGGATTCGGTTCCGCCCGGTCTCAGCGAGGACATTATTCGCCTGATTTCGGCCAAGAAAAACGAACCGGAATTTATGCGCGAGTGGCGGCTCAAGGCCTACCGGCACTGGCTGACCATGGCCACGCCGATCTGGGCCCATGTGCATTACCCTCCGATCGATTATCAGGCCATCGTCTATTACTCCGCGCCCAAGGTCGGAAAGGACGGGCCCAAGAGTCTCGAAGAGGTCGATCCCAAGCTGCTCGACACCTACGAGAAGCTCGGCATCCCGCTCAAGGAGCGCGAACTGCTCGCCGGCGTCGCGGTAGATGCGGTGTTCGACAGCGTGTCCGTGGCGACCACGTTCAAGGAGAAGCTCGGGAGTCTCGGAATCATATTCTGTTCGTTTTCCGAGGCGGTGCAAAACCACCCGGAGCTGGTGCAAAAATATCTCGGTTCGGTCGTGCCCTACACCGATAATTTCTACGCCACGTTGAACTCGGCGGTGTTCACCGACGGCTCGTTCGTGTACGTGCCCAAGGGCGTGCGCTGCCCCATGGAGCTGTCCACGTATTTTCGCATCAACGCCTCCAAGACCGGCCAGTTCGAGCGCACGCTGATCATCGCCGACGAGGGCGCGTACGTGAGTTACCTCGAAGGTTGCACCGCGCCCATGCGCGACGAAAACCAGCTGCACGCGGCGGTGGTGGAGCTTGTCGCGCTCAAGGACGCGCGAATCAAATATTCCACGGTGCAGAATTGGTATCCCGGCGATGAGCAGGGACGCGGCGGCATTTTTAACTTCGTGACCAAGCGCGGCGCCTGCCGCGGCCCGAACGCCAGAATCTCCTGGACGCAGGTGGAGACTGGCTCCGCCATCACCTGGAAATACCCGAGCGTGATCCTCGAAGGCGACAACAGCGTGGGCGAGTTTTATTCGGTGGCGGTGACCAATCACTATCAGCAGGCCGACACCGGCACCAAGATGATCCACATCGGCAGGAACACGAAGAGCACCATCATCTCTAAGGGCATTGCTGCGGGCCGCGGGAGCAACGCCTATCGCGGGCTGGTGAAAATCCTGAAGGGCGCGGAGAACGCACGCAACTATACACAGTGCGATTCGCTGCTCATGGGCGACAAATGCAGCGCGCATACCTTCCCGTACATCGAGGTGAAAAACCCCACGGCCAGGGTCGAGCATGAGGCAACGACGTCCAAGATCAGCGACGATCAGCTGTTCTACTTGCAGAGCCGGGGGCTGTCCACCGAGGACGCCGTGTCCATGGTCGTGAACGGTTTCTGCAAGGCGGTGTTCAAGGAGCTGCCCATGGAGTTCGCCGTCGAGGCGCAGAAACTTTTGGGCGTGAGCCTGGAAGGCGCCATTGGGTGAGGCGGGGAAGTCGCGGATGCACTTAACGTTTGCAGCCCAAGGTGCAACAAGAATCGTTGCACCCGTTCAGCAGCGTCGACACACGTTAAGTGTGTCGACGACTTCTCCGCTTCACCCGCGCCGTCGAACGCCCGCACACGGACGTGCGGGCTGGGGTCAGGTGGATCGAGAAAGCTGCGCCAGGGACGGCAGGATAGTCCGGAAACTAGAGCGAGGAATTTTGCGTGTTATCCATCAAAAATCTGCATGCGAGTGTTGACGGCAAACCGATCCTCAAGGGTGTCAACCTGGAGGTGAAGGCCGGCGAAGTGCACGCCATCATGGGGCCGAACGGCTCCGGCAAGAGCACGCTCGCCAATGTGCTGGCCGGGCACGAACACTATGAGGTGACGGCGGGCGAGGTGATTTACCAAGGTCGGAACCTGTTGGAACTCCCGCCCGAGGAGCGTGCACGGCAGGGCATGTTCCTCGCGTTCCAGTATCCGGTGGAGATTCCCGGCGTGAGCAACATCTACCTGCTCAAGTCGGCGCTCAACGCCATCCGCAAGTCCCAGGGCCTGGCGGAACTCGATGCCATGGATTTTCTCGCGCTGGTCAAGGACCGTATGAAACTTGTGGAGATGCCGGAGGAATTATTGTACCGCTCGGTCAACGAAGGCTTTTCCGGCGGCGAGAAGAAACGCAACGAGATCCTGCAGATGGCGGTGCTGGAGCCGAAACTCGCCATTCTGGACGAGACCGACTCGGGACTCGATATCGATGCGCTGCAGGTCGTGGCGCGAGGTGTCAATGTCCTGCGCAGTCCGGAGCGCGCGATCATTCTGGTTACCCATTATCAGCGCCTGCTCAACTACATCGAGCCGGATCAGGTGCATGTGCTCGTGGACGGACGTATCGCCAAATCCGGCGACAAGACCCTGGCTTACGAACTCGAGAAACACGGCTACGGGTGGATCACCCAGGAAGTCGCGCCGGCGATCGCCTGAAACCGAGGTTTTTATGGACCCGAACAGCACACCCAAAGAAACCTATCTCGACGCCATGGGTGCGGCGGAGAAAGGACTCGCTAAAGCGCCGTCCTGGCTGCGCGACCTGCGCCGGGGCGGTGCCTCGCGTTTCGCGGAGGTCGGATTTCCGACGACGCGGGATGAGGCGTGGAAATACACCGACGTTACGCCGCTTGTCCAGACCGGCTTTAAACCGGCAGCCAGGGACGTGAATGGCGTGGACTCGGCACAGCTTGAAGGATTCTGGTTTGAAAATCTGCCGTCGCATCGTCTGGTTTTCGTGAATGGCCATTATTCCGAAAAATTGTCGGCACCGGGCGCGTGGCCCAAGGGTGTCACGATGATGGGTCTGGCCGAAGCGCTGCACGATCAGGCGCACATGCTCGAGCCTTATCTCGGCCATTACGTCCCGGAAAAGATTCACGGTTTCGCCGCATTGAATACGGCCTTGTTCACCGACGGCGCTTACATCCATCTCGGCCGTGGTGCGCGTCTGGCGAAGCCGATACACCTGTTGTACGTCACCACCGGCGCGGGCGGCCCCCTGCTCTCCCAGCCGCGCAACCTGGTGGTGGCCGAAGAGGACAGTCAGGCGGTCCTGATCGAGAACTACGTGGCCGTCGGCGAGGCGTCTTATTTCACGAATGCATTGACCGAAGTGGTGGTCGGTACGCATGCCATGATTGAGCACTACCGGCTGCAGGAAGAGGGCGCCAGCGCGTACCACATCGGCGGCATGCACGCGCATCTCGACCGTGACGGCCGGTTCACGGCGCACGGTATCGATCTCGGCGGGCGGCTGGTGCGCAACGACCTGCGCAGCGTGCTGGATGCCGAAGGCGCGGAATGCCACCTGAACGGTCTGTACGTGATCGGCGGCCGCCAGCACGTGGACAACCACACGCACATCGACCATGCCAAACCGCGCGGCACCAGCCGCGAATTCTACAAGGGCGTGCTCGATGGCCGCTCGCGCGCCGTGTTTCACGGCCGCGTCGTGGTGCGGCCCGATGCCCAGCACACCGACGCCCAGCAGGTGAACAACAACCTGCTGCTGTCGCGCGATGCCGAAGCCGACACCAAACCGCAGCTCGAAATCTACGCCGACGATGTGAAATGCGCCCACGGCGCCACGGTCGGACAACTGGACCCGGATGCGCTGTTTTACCTGCGGTCACGCGCCGTGGATGAAGCCGCGGCGCGCGACCTGCTGACCTATGCCTTTGCACGGGATGTGTTGAGCCGCCTGCGTCTCGAGCCGGTGCGGTCGCAACTGGAGCGCAACCTTGCCGCCAAATTGAGGTTGACGGCGCTGCACCAAGCCAAGGAGGTGTTTCAATGATGTCGGATCTGCGCGCCTTGTACGAAGAAGTGGTTCTCGACCATAACCGCCGTCCGCGGAACTTTCAGAAGCGGCCTGCGGGCAGCAACCATCACGCGCACGGCTATAACCCGGTGTGCGGCGATGATTTCACCGTTCATCTCAAAGTGGAGGACGGCGTTATCAAGGACGTGGGTTTTGAAGGCGCCGGCTGCGCCATCTCCACGGCTTCCGCGTCGCTGATGACCGAAGCGCTGCAAGGCAAGACCGTGCAGGAGGCGGAGACGCTGTTCAAGAACGTGCATAACCTGCTGACGCAAGAAGGCGAGAGCGGTGAAGTCGGCAAACTCAAAGTGCTGGCGGGCGTGCATGAGTACCCCGCCCGCGTCAAATGCGCCACGTTACCCTGGCATACCTTGCGTGCGGCGCTGCATGACGAGCGCGGCACGGTGAGCACGGAGTGATGAACGATGAATCTCGATCTGATCAAGCTGGCGCGGGAACAGGCCGGGACCGAAACCGGTCTGAAGCAGCAGGTTATCGACGCGCTGCGCAAAATTCATGACCCCGAGATCCCGCTCAACATTTACGACCTCGGGCTGATTTACGCTCTCGACGTGGATGAGCGCGAAGGCAAGGCGCATATCCGCATGACCTTGACGAGCCCCGCTTGCCCGGTGGCGCAGACTTTCCCGTGCACGGTGGAATGCGCCATTAAACAGGTGCCTGGCGTAAAAGAGGCGCAGGTGGAGTTGGTGTGGGACCCGCCGTGGAGCATGGACACCCTGTCGGAAGCGGCCAAGCTTCAGCTCGGCTTGGTCTGAACAGCACAAAACCTGGAGCCGTGCCATGTCAGACTGGGCGGATGTCGCTAAGATCGGTGAAATCCCACCGGGCGGATCAAAGCTGGTGTATCTGGATGGCGTCAAGGTCGCGGTATTCAACCTTGGTGGCGAATACCACGCGATCGAAGACATCTGTACCCACGACGGCGGCGAACTCGCCAGTGGTACGGTCGAAGGCGAAGAGATCGTCTGCCCGCGCCATGGCGCCAGGTTCAATATCAAAAGCGGCGCGGTCACGGCGCCACCCGCCTATGAGCCGGTGTATAAATTTCCGCTGCGCGTGCAGGACGGTGCGATCCAGATCCGCGACGACCGCTGGGATTAGCGATAGCTACTCCGTCGCCATGGCGATGCTGCCGTGGGGCGGACCAGAATTATTCGTTATGCTGTGATGAGGGACTGAAATAACTCGCGGCACTGGCTGTGCGGAAATATTTTTCACGAGATTATGAAAGTTTCATTGGCAGGAATAGTCAGGGTTTGATGCCATCCAAAATCATGTAGTTGATGTCCTAAAAGGGTGGAAAACTAAGCATGTAAACCATGTACTTCTGGGTATTGAAGAAAGGAGGGACGAGCCATGAGTTTATTAGATGCGATCAAGACAGCTGGAAGCGTATCGAATAAGGATCCCAAGTTCCCTCATGCACCGGCCGACTGGACGAAGGAGATGGCCCTTAAGACCGCACGGCAAGAAGAGCTGGTGCTCGGCCCGGATCACTGGGAAGCAGTACGCGCGCTGCAGGAGTATTACACCAAGCATCAGGAGATCACCCTCAGCATGCGTGAACTGCACGATGCGCTCGATGAACACTTCCACGGTAAGGGCGGGATCAAGTATCTCTATCAGCTTTATCCGGGCGGGCCGGTGGCGCAGGGTTGCCGGATTGCGGGACTCAAGGCACCAGCGGGGTCAACCGATAAAAGTTTCGGAAGTGTAGTCTAGGCGAGATCGCCGTACGTTCGGTCTTGAAGTGAGTCATGCTTTTATAGGCACGCGATGGAGCTTCGTCCGTATCTCGACCCTGGTCTTGTCCGGTGGATCAGGAGGTGTGATACGGGGTAACGTGCTTTTGAGTAAATGAAGTGTTTTCATGAAACTGAACCCGCAAGACCTTGAGAAAATCGCCGGTCTCACCCTGGAAAATTACGACCAGCGCGCCGATGATTTCTGGAAAGGCACGCACGATCACGACGTCAGCCAGAACGTCACGGCGCTGTTGCAATACATCGAGGCTGAGCCGCCGTTCACGATACTCGATTTCGGCTGCGGGCCGGGGCGCGACCTCAAGACGTTTGCCGGACTCGGTCACATCGCCGTAGGTTTGGAAGGCGCCGCGCGCTTTGCCGACATGGCGCGCGCCCACAGCGGCAGCGAGGTGTGGCAGCAGAATTTCCTCAGGCTCGATCTTCCGGATCAGCATTTCGATGGCGTGTTCGCCAACGCCGCGCTGTTTCATGTCCCCAGCCAGGAGTTGCCGCGCGTGTTGCGGGAATTGCACGCCACGCTGAAACCGCGCGGCGTGCTGTTCAGCTCGAACCCGCACGGCCAGAACCAGGAAGGCTGGAACCGTGGATGTTACTGCGCGTACCATGATCTGGAAACCTGGCGCCGTTATATGTCCGCCGCCGGCTTCGTTGAGCTGACTCACTATTACCGCCCTGCCGGTGTGCCGCGCGCACAGCAGCCGTGGCTGGCGAGCGTGTGGCGCAGTATTAAACGAGATTGACGCCACGATATGAATGACACCATCATGGCGAACTAAATGGTTCCGTACAGGGAAGACGTATGAGTGACAGATCGGCGGAGAACGGTGCTGAAAAGCGGTTGATGTCCGCCATGCGCATGGTCGGGCTCCTGCTTTTGCTTCTGACTGCCGGATGCGCCAGCGTGAAGCGTGCGCCGCCGCCGACCGCTGCGCCGGAGACGGAGACGGCGGCGGCAATCGAGCCGTCCGTGACCCAGCCCACCGAGCCGAGCGTCGCCAAGGCCGAACCGCCCGAAACCAAGGCCCCGGCAAAGGTACCCACGGAACGACCCGTTAAGAAACCGAGCACCGCGCCCAGCCCTGAAAAGAAAGTGACATCGCCGCCGCTAGACCTGACGGCGCTGGAAACCCGGCTCAAGGAAACCAAGGCCATCGGCGTGTTCACCAAGATCACGCTCAAGAATCAGGTCGATGACCTGCTGAATCAATTCCGGGCGTATTACCAGGGGCGGACCAAGACCACCCTCGCCGAGCTGCGGCAACCATACGAGTCACTAATCCTCAAGGTGCTTGCTTTGCTCCAGGACGGCGATCCGGAACTGGCCCGCGCGATCGTGGCCTCGCGCGAAGCGATCTGGGGTATCCTGGCCGATCCGGCCAAGTTTGCCACTCTCTAATCTGACAGCAGGAGAAACCCGATGCACAAACATGTGAAGGCTTGGACCCTGATAATCGCGCTGGCGGCGTTTTGCACCGGACCGTTGCAGGCGGCGGAGGACGCAGCGCTCCTCAAGGACATGACGTCGGTGATCGCGCTCCTGGGGCTGCCCTGCGGTCAGGTCGTCAGCGTTATCACGAAAGGTGACAACGATCACATGGCGACATGTAAAGACGGAAACCGCTACCGGGTATTCTTAAACGCCGAGGGCCGGGTTGTCGCGGAGAAACAATAAAAGGCCTGCAAGCAAAATTCCCCCTGCTCTCATTACTTCCGTTTTTCATGAGCCCCTCCTGTCGCAGTACCAAGGTGCACGGGTGGTAGTGCTTGCGCCAAACTTCCCTCTTAAATTTGGCCAGCTACCAAGCCAGTGCCTTAAACTAGATTGACGGCGCAGTATGAATGCCGCCACGATGGCGTAATTAAAGGTGCCACAGGGCGTCTAATTTTAATTGTCCTGATTCGTGAAACGGCTCTGCGATGAATCCATACGCATACTATCTTATTCTGCCGGCTCTCTCTTTCTGCATCGCTATATGGTGTTTCTTCATGGCGATAAGAAGATTAAAGGCCCGTAAACACATTTTCAAACGAGGGACGAAAGAAACGGGGTCGGAAAATAGCGTAACCCTAATATGGGCGCAGATCATCGGCATATTTATGCTCGGTATAGTTATGCTCGTATATACATTGATCTATGCGGTCATTGTGTTACCGCTGTTTTATTTAGATAAATGAGCCTGAAACGGCGTTGACCACTCACGGAAGCGGATCAAGGGCTCGAATTTGACACGCTATCAAACCAGTATCATGAATGAGATTGACGGTGGGGCTGCTTGACGCCATGATGACGTCATAGAAAAATCATAAAGCGGCGCGCGCCTGTTAGCTCAGTCTGACCCAAAATAACCACGTAAAAATCTCGCTAGGCAAACCAGCGAACCTGACGATTGAATGCTTTTAGGTAGTGTCAAGGAAAGTCTTACCAGAATAACTACCGACACCAGGAAAGGACCTTAATGCCCATCAAGGACCGTCTCCATCGAAGTGAGCTTGCCGTTCCCGGGAGTAATCCGCGCATGCTGGAGAAGGCCCCCACGCTCGGCGCCGATATCGTTTTCATGGATCTCGAGGACGCCGTGGCACCCGCCGACAAGGAGCAGGCGCGCAAGAACGTTATCCACGCCCTGCTGCATCACGATTGGTCGCGCTGCGCCGTTTCCGTGCGCATCAACGCCCTCGATACCCACTACTGTTACCGCGACATCGTGGATATCGTGGAACAGGCAGGTAAACATCTCGACACGCTGCTGGTTCCCAAGGTTAATACCCCCGAGGACATCTACTTCGTGGCCACCTTGCTGTCGCAGATCGAGGCATCCAAGGGACTTAAACCCATCGGCATCAATGCGCTGATCGAAACCGCGCGCGGCATGGCCAACATCGAGGACATCGCCGCGACCTGCCCCGAAAGAATGGAGGCGCTGGTTTTCGGCGTGGCCGACTTCGCGGCCTCGACCCAGGCGCGTGTCACGCACATGGGCGGAGCCAATGCGGATTATACCGTGCTCACACACGCGGATGGCGGCGGTCGTGAACGTCACTGGAATGATCAATGGCACTACGCGCAGGCGCGCCTCGTGGTCGCCTGCCGCGCCTACGGCCTGCGTCCGATCGACGGGCCGTTCAGCGACATCCAGGATGCCGAGGGTTATCGCTCCGCCGCGCGTTCGGCGGCCGCGCTCGGTATCGAAGGCAAGTGGGCGATTCATCCCTCGCAGATCGCGCTCGCGAACGAGGTGTTCACGCCCACCGATGCCGAGGTCACGCGCGCCGAGCGGATTCTGGCGGCGATGGCGGATGCCGCCAAACGCGGCCTGGGGGCAGTGACGCTCGATGGCCGCATGCTCGATGCCGCCTCGATCCGCCAGGCCGAGGTCGTCATGGAGAAAATGCTACGAATCAAAATGGGTCAGGAGCAGCCAGCATGAATATTCACGAGTTCCAGGCGAAGGATTTGATGCGTCAATACGGCGTGCCGGTGCCCGCGGGCAGCGTGGCGCACAGCGTGGAACAGGCGGCGGCCGTGGCCGAAGAACTCGGCGTCAACCGCTTCGTGATCAAGGCGCAGATCCACGCCGGTGGCCGCGGCAAGGCCGGCGGCGTCAAGCTGGCGCACACCGTTGACGAAGTGCGCGCGGCGACCGATGAAATGATCGGCCGTTCCCTTATCACCGCCCAGACCACCCCGCAGGGGCAACGCGTGCAGCGCGTGCTGATCGAGCAGGCTGTCGACATCGCCCGCGAAGCCTATTTCGGGCTGGTCATCGATCGCGCCAGCCAGCGCATCACGATCATCGCCTGCGATGGTGGCGGCGTCGAGATCGAAGAGACCGCGCGTAATGAGCCGGCGCGCATCCTGCGTGAGGCGGTGGACCCCGCGGTCGGATTGCTCGACTTCCAGTGCCGCAAGGTCGCCGCGCATCTGAGCTTGGGCGGCAAGCAATTGCCCGCCGCGGTGAAGCTGATGAAGTCTCTGTACCGCTGCTTTCGCGACAACGATGCCGTGCTGATTGAAGTCAATCCGCTGGCCGTCACCCTGGACGGCCGCCTGCTCGCGTTGGACGCCAAAATGCAGTTCGACGATAACGCCATCTACCGTCGGCCGCACATCAGCAACCTGCGGGATTTCGACGAGGAAGACCCCAAGGAAGTCGAAGCCGGCGCGCATGGCCTCAACTACATCGCGCTGGAGGGGAATGTCGGTTGCATCGTCAACGGCGCCGGTCTCGCCATGGCCACGATGGACGCCATCGCCCTGCACGGCGGGCGGCCGGCGAATTTTCTCGACGTCGGCGGCGGCGCCTCGCCGGAAAAAGTCACCAACGCCTTTCGCATCGTGCTGCTGGACAAGAACGTCAAGGCGGTGCTGGTCAACATCTTCGCCGGCATCAACCGCTGCGACTGGGTGGCCGAAGGCATCGTGCGCGCGATGCGTGAACTCAACGTCAAAGTACCGGTGGTCGTGCGCCTCGCCGGCACCAACGTGGAACAGGGGCGCGCGGTCCTGGCCCAGTCCGGTCTGAAATTTCTCACTGCCAACAATCTCGACGATGCCGCGGCCATGGCCGTGCGCGCCACCAGCGGAGCTATCGCCCATGAGCATCTTTGTTAATAAATCCTCGCGCGTCGTGATCCAGGGCCTGACCGGCCAGCACGGGAGTTTCCACGCTGAGGAATCCATCAAGATCGGCACCAATGTCGTCGCCGGCGTGACGCCCGGCAAGGGTGGCACGAAGCATCTCGGTATTCCCCTGTTCGATACCGTGCACGAGGCGGTGGCGCGCACCGGGGCCGACATCGCCGGCATTTTCGTGCCGCCGCCGTTCGCCGCCGACGCCATCATGGAAGCCATCGACACCGGCATCCGCACGATTGTCGTCGTTGCCGACGGCATCCCGGTGCAGGACATGGTGCGCGTCAAGCGTTATTCCGCCGGGCGCGACGTGGTGATCGTCGGCCCCAACACGCCGGGCCTGATCACGCCCAATGAATGCAAGGTCGGTATCATGCCGGCGCATATCTACAAACCCGGAAAGATCGGCGTGGTCTCGCGCTCCGGCACGCTCAATTACGAAGCGGTCGAGCAAATGGCCGAATACAAGCTCGGGCAGTCCACCTGCGTCGGCATCGGCGGCGATACGGTCACCGGCACGGATTTTCTGACCGTCATGCGCGCCTTCAAGGACGACCCGGACACCGAGGCCGTGGTGATGATCGGCGAGATCGGCGGCAGCCAGGAGATCGAGGCCGCCGCGTGGGCGAAAGAACATCTCGGCAAGCCGCTAGTGTGCTTCATCGCGGGGATTACCGCCCCGTCACGGCGGCGCATGGGCCACGCCGGCGCCGTGATCGCC
>NZ_JBAVEJ010000015.1:0-1842 GCF_049587675.1 Sulfuricaulis sp.
TCGACATGGAGGTCCAGCACTTCGAGGTAGCCATCCGCATCCTGGGCGGCCTGATCTCCGCCCAGCAACTCGACGGCGACACCCGCTTCCTCGAGCTCGCCATCGACCTCGCCGACCGCATGCTTCCCGTCTTCGACTCCAACACCGGCATGCCCTTCCGCTTCATCAACCTTAAAACTCACAGGACCCGCTGCCGCTTTACCAACCCCGCCGAGATCGGCACCAATATCCTCGAGTACGGGACCCTCTCCCGCCTCACCGGCGACCCCAAATATTTCGACGCCGCCAAACGGGCGATGGTCGCGCTTTATCATCGCCGCTCGCAGATCGGCCTGGTCGGGTCGATGATCGACGTCGTAACCGGCGGGTGGATGGTCAAAGAAAGCCACGTCGGTGGTAGAATCGATAGCTACTACGAGTACCTTTTAAAGGGCGCGATCCTTTTCGACGACGCCGAGCTTTGGGCTATGTGGCAGGACACGATCGCGGCGATCAACGCCCACGTGGCCGACGAGACCAGCAGAGGGCTCTGGTACGGCCATGTCAACATGAAAAATGGCAAGCAACGGGCCACGGCCTTCGGCGCTCTCTACGCCTTCTTCCCCGCTGTCCTTGCCCTGGGCGGAGACCTCGACCGCGCCGCCCGCCTCGAAGACTCGTGCTACAAGATGTGGACCCTCTACGGTACTGCGCCCGAACTGCTTGACTACAAAACCATGAAGGTCGTCTTAGGCTCCTACCAGCTCCGGCCCGAGATCGTCGAGTCGGCCTACTACCTTTATCACTTCACCGGCGACGAGAAGTATCGCCGGATGGGTGCGACCTTTTTCAACACCCTTGTCGCGCGGTGCAAGACCGACGCAGGCTACGCCGCCCTCGCCGATGTCCGCACGGGCGTCCAGACTGACGCGATGGAGAGTTACTTTCTGGCCGAGACCATGAAATACTTCTACTTACTATTCGCCCCGCCCCAGGCCTTCGACTTCGAGAAGGCCGTCTTCAACACCGAGGCCCATCCGATTTGGAAGAAGAGTAGCGAGTAGTGGAATGTTTAATGAAGTGCTGAGAGGGTGTCGATCTGCACTTGAAAGGTAACACAGCATGAATCAGTCAGTTATCATTAGAGCACCTTGCTCAACGGAATGCTCACCGGCTAGTTTCCCGGCCGGGAGCAAAAGAATCCGCTGGCCTATCACGACGGCTTGATCCGTGCTTACCGCAGCATCAATGCACCTCACTCACGGTCCCGGTCAAAGCGTGTAAGTATCTGTATGACAAAGACTTGCAGCAAACCTTAAAGAGGACTATAATGCCTAGAGTGGTTCATTTCGAGCTACCTGCGGATGATCCACAGCGGGCGGTCGCGTTTTATGAAAAGGCGTTTGGCTGGACCATCACCAAGTGGGAAGGGCCCTTCGATTATTAGCTAGTTGCCACAGGACCCGATGGCGAACCGGGAATCAATGGTGCGATAACACCGCGCGTGATGGCTGAGCAGGTCACGACAGATACCATTGGCGTCGAATCCGTGGATAATTCACTGAATTTCGCGAAACGAGAAGGGTAGTAATTAGCGCGCTTGTTATCGCAACCGAGCCGCCTAGATAAACCAGAGCAGTAAGCAAAAAGATAATAAAGGAACGCAACAAACCAAATCGATGGATAGAATAAAAAATGAAACATTGCGAAAACTGTAAAAAACGAGAAAACTGTGACTTCCCTGAAGATTTCCGCGAACTAACGTGGCGTCGGCATGGGCATTGCAGATGGCGTGAAGAATAGAAGGATTATTGAGATAGCGGCTGACGATTAACGTTTCAACGCACGCGCACATATTACGAC
>NZ_JBAVEJ010000016.1:0-5945 GCF_049587675.1 Sulfuricaulis sp.
AGGCTCACCGCGGTCGAGGACACCAGCCCGCCGCTCAGGCCGGTGATCGCCGTGCCGCGCGCCGTGCCCAGCCAGCGCACCGCCACGTAGCCGACCAGCGACATCCCGGAAATCAGGATCACCAGCAGCCATAGCTTGTACGGATTGAGCGCCTGCAATGGGTCGATCGGCTGCGCCGGCAGCAGCGGCAGTACGATGAAGGTGGCGATCAGCAGCTTCAGGCCCGCGTACAGGTCATCGGTGCCGAGCTTCTGTACGACGCCGTGCAGTGGTTGTTTGAAGGTCAGCACCGCCGAGGTGAGGATTGCGAGCGCCACGGCCAGCTCGGCGTAGCCGTACATCACCGCGCCGCCCAACAGGCACACGGTAATCGCCGAGATCTCGGTGGTGAGTCCGAGCGCGTCGGGCTTGACCCGGCTTTCCAGGACGTAGGCGGTGACAACCGCCGCCGCCACCGCCGTCAGGGTGGCGATGAAGACCCACGGTGTGCCGATATGCTGCGACAGCCAGGCGCCGACCGCACCGGCCTGGGCGAACAGAATGAAGGTGCGCAGGCCGCCGAAGCTCTCCGGGTGTTCGGTGACTTTGTGCTTCTCGCGCTCGATGCCCACCAGCGCACCGATCAACAGAGCGATCAGGAAATTGCGGACGACGACTACATCCACTTCGGGCATGGAGTGGCACCTCGCTTGCGTCGGATCACCGGAGCCTGAGGGTGACTGTGCCATGCGTCGCCTCCGGCGACAAGCCGTGGCGGTCTTGTTTTTGACAGGCCGAAAGTTGGGAGATTACCGACAGAACTCAAGGGATCATGTCACGGCGGGAGCGTTAAATTCACCGTCCTGTCGCCGTACCCGTTTACTTTAAAGAGACGTCACTTCCCCCGTTCGCAGATTGACCCGGAAGGATTTGCGCACGAACAGGAACCGGCCGGTTTCCGCACGGAATAAATCAACATTCTCGGTGGGATGCAGCACGATCCAGTCGTTCGGGGTTTTGGCGCTGACGTAGCCACTGCGCGTGTCGTCGAATACCGGGAGGCGGATGCGCCGTTCCTGGCCGCTGCGCGTAACGACCAGGTATTCGCGATGGGCGACGGTGCCCGGGTTGTGCAGCTCCAGCCGGTAGGAAATATTCTGGCCATTGGTGTTGAGCACCGCGTTACCGCTGGTTTCAACTTCCGCCGAGGCGAACGACGGGAGCCATTCGCCGTAGGCGGCGTGATGCGTCTTTGCCACATACCAGATCGAACCGAAAATGATCGCCACGAGAACGACCGCGAGCCATTCGTTATCTTTCCACCAGGCGATGACGGCGACGAACAGGACGGCGGGAATACTGAGGAGTAGGGTGGTCACGATGAGCGATTCCCCGAGCGTCAGTCCCTCGCGAAACCAATTCAAAATGAAACCCAGCGCCGCGACCGCCACGGCTGTGTAGAGCAGGGTGATGATGACGACGAATTTGCGCATGCTAATTCCCATGAGTGAGCTCTCTCGATCCCAGTATTAGGCATAGATCATTTTCTTCGTCATGCCGCCATCCACCACGAAATTCTGGCCGGTGATGAAGCCGGCCTTGGGAGAGATCAGATAGGCGGCCAAGGACGCGATATCTTCCGGATGTCCTACCCGTCCTGCCGGATGCTGGGCGTGGTCTTCCGGCCGCAATACCGGCTGCTTGCGTCGGGCGCTTTTTTTCCAATCGTCAACGGCAATCCAGCCGGGACTGATGCAGTTCACGCGGATGTCCGGGCCGAGGCTCACCGCCAGCGCGTGGGTCAGGGCCATAACGCCGCCTTTGCTGGCTGAGTAGGCTTCTGTGTTGGCTTCGGACTGCAACGCCCGTGTCGAGGCGATATTGACGATGCTTCCCATGGAGGCGCGCAGCAGCGGAATCGCATGCTTGCTGCAAAGGAAGACGCTGGTCAGGTTGGCGGCGATTACCCGGCTCCAGTCGTTCAACGTCAGCCGTTCCACCGGAGCCGCGGCGGGATTGGCGATACCGGCGTTGTTGATCAGGGCGTCCAGACGGCCGTAGCGGGAGTGAATAATCCGGATCATCTCCTCCACGGCCGGTTCGTCGGAAACGTCAACCATCATGGCAGTGATTTGTGCGCCGAGTTCCGCGCCCGTTTCATCGGCGGCTTCACCGTCGATATCCGCAATCACCACCTGCATGCCGTCCGCCGCCAGCCGTTTGGCGATTCCCTTGCCGATGCCTTGGCCGCCGCCGGTGACCAACGCCACCCGGCTGGAATGTTGAGCAGTCATGGTTTGCCTCCTCGTGACTTAATATAGCAAGCGTGATTGAAACCGGTTTCTTCGCTGCCAGGTAAGTCCCGCCAGACTCAGGGCGAACGGGAGACTTAATCAGAGCTTCCCTGGGGACAGATTCCGGATTTCACTCGCAAGACCGCCGGCGGGGCGTGTGCGCCATTACCCGCCGCTCAATGCCTGCACGAGGATCACGGAATCGGTCGGGAGTAGTGGCTGTGTGATATTGAATACCTGGTCGCCATTGACGAAGAAGCGCATGTGCGGGCGCATCGTGTCTTGCTCGTCGATCACGCGGAATCGCAGGCCAGGGTATTGGCGGTCGAGGTCGGCGAGCAGTTCGATGAGCGTGGCGCCGGTGGCTTCGACCTCGCGCTCCTTGGTGTAGGAGAGTAGCGGAGTGGGGATCAACACTTTCATTGATTTTAAGGAACCTCTGATTAATTCCGCTCGTCCTGAGCTTGTCGAAGGACGAGCAGTACAAGACATTGATTCCGTAGGCCCGCCGTTCATGGTTCGACAGGCTCACCACGAACGGCGGGAATTAATCAGAATTTCTTAACCTACTTCCGCGGCCTCGACCGCGTAAATTTCGGGAAGGTGCCGCGCGATGCATGTCCAGCGACGGCCTTCGTCGCGGCTCATCCACAATTCTCCACTCGTCGTCCCCAGATACAGTCCCACAGGATCCTGCGCGTCCGCGGTCATGGCCTGGCGTTTCACCGTCCACCATGCCTGATTCCGGGGCAGGCCGGCATCGAGACGCTGCCACGTCTTGCCGCCGTTGCGGGTCACGTACGCAGTGGGTTTGCCCTCCGGACTCGTGCGCGGCCATACGGTCGTGCCATCCATCGGAAACACCCACGCGGTGTCCGCATCGCGCGGATGCACCACCATCGGAAAGCCGATGTCGCCGACATGCTTCGGCATGCGTTTGCCGATGCGCGTCCACTCTTTCGACGGCCGGTCGAGCCGGTAGATGCCGCAGTGATTCTGTTGATACAAGCGGTCCGGGTTGCTCGGACAAAGCTGGACGCAATGCGGATCGTGGAAAGCGATGTTGGCGGCGTCGAAGCCTTCGACCACTTCCATCCCTTTTACGAGGGAAGTCCAGGTTCGTCCGCGGTCGAGCGTTTCGTGCACGCCGCCGCCCGACATGGCGAAGTAGAGATGCGTCGGATCGCGTGGGTCGACAATGATCGAATGCAGTTTCGGTCCATCCGGTGTGCCGTCCTGTTCGCTGCCCATCCATGAACGAAACTGCGGATCGTCGTTGACGATGGAGAACGGTTCCCAGGTGTCGCCGTCGTCGTCGGAGCGGAACAGCCCCTGCGGCGAGGTCCCGGCGTACCACGCCTTCGGTTCGTTCGCGTGGGACGGCGTGAGCCAGAACGTGTGATTGACCACGCGGCCCTTCTCGTTGTCCGCGGCCTTGGCGAAAGCCGGCGGCTTGGCGGCTTCCTTCCAGCTGCGGCCGAAATCCGTAGAGCGAAACACTGTTGGACCGAGGTGGCCGGTCTTCGCCGCCGCCAGCAGCGTGCGCCCGTCGCGCGGGTCGAGCACGAGATGATTGATGATGTGACCGAGAAAATGCGGACCGTCGACACGCCAGGTTTTTCGTTGCTTGTCGCCGTGAAACATCCACGCGCCCTTGCGTGTGGCCACGAGCACCAGCACCCGGCGCGATAGTCGTGGTGCAGGTTTGGTTCGAACGGTGGGCCTGAGCCTTCGAGACGGTGATTTTTTGTTAGTGCGAGCCATGTATTGGTTCTCCTCTGCGACAGGATTCAACACTCCGCCCGACTAGCATGTCTCGCGAACCATACGAAATCAACCCTAGCAGGTGTAGGCTAATGTTCTGGTTACGTCGGACCCAATGCCGGGGAGGCTAGGATGGAACTCAAGGGATCATGCCACTGCGGGAGCGTTAAATTCACCGTCCAGTCGCCGCACCCGTATCCGTTCAATCTTTGCTATTGCTCGATCTGCCGCAAGACCGCCGGCGGAGGCGGCTATGCCATCAACCTCAGCGGCCGTTACAAGACACTGAAGGTCACGGGCAGGAAAAATATTACGGTCTACCGTGCGCGGCTGCGCGACGATGCGACCGGGAAAATCACCAAGAGCACGGGGCGACGGCATTTCTGCAAGAAATGCGGCAGCGCGCTGTGGCTGTGGGACCCGGGGTGGCCGGAGCTGGTGCATCCGTTTGCCTCGGCGATTGACACCGAGCTTCCGGTTCCGCCCGAGCGCACGCACCTGATGCTCGGATCGAAAGCGAACTGGGTACCGGTCATCGCCGGTCCGCGCGACAAGAAGTTCGACGAATATCCGGAGGAATCCATCGCCGAGTGGCATCAGAGGTTAAAGCTTGAGTGTTGAGGAAGCATCGGCCGATAAATTAGGCCGAAGTGACTGATAATAAATCACTCCGGTTTCTTTAATCTTTTCAGTCACGCCGCGGCGCCAAAACCTGCTATCTTTTTTAACGATAGGGTTCATGCAACATGGACCCCGTTATTTTCCGGCATGAAAGGGCAATCGCAACCGATCGGCAGCAGCAATATTCTTCAGAGTTCTGATATGAAGCGCTATATCACCACGGCCGCCATAGTTCTGTCTTTAATAAGCAGTCTTGGTGTCGTTGACGACGTCCATGCACAAGCGATCAGGCAGGCGCTTCCCCAGGCCGATCATGTCGTCGTCATAAAGGGTGCGAGGACGCTTACGCTGATGCGCCAGGGGAAGATGATCAAGACGTACAAGGTTTCGCTGGGTCGTCAGCCGGTCGGCCCCAAGGAAAAGGCGGGCGACTCGAAAACTCCGGAGGGCGATTACATTATCGATGGGCGCAACTCGCGCAGTAAATTCTACTTGGCGCTGCATATTTCCTATCCCGGCCTGCAGGACAAAATTCAGGCGGGAAGCGACGGCCGCGCTCCCGGCGGCGCCATCATGATTCACGGGCGTCCCAATTGGACCGGCTGGATTCGCGCCCTCTATGAAGACCGCGACTGGACGGATGGATGCATAGCCGTGAGCAACGCGGAGATGGATGAGATCTGGTCGGCGGTGCCGGATGGCACGCCGATCAGCATTCTTCCGTGATTCGAATCCCTGCTGGCACGAGAATCTATCTATAGAGTCCGGCATGAACCCGGAAGTGGTCCCGACCAGATGCCAGCATCCCGTTTCACCCCGTAGTTCACCTTCGTAGTCATTCGACAGGGGCCGCGAACCGCATGCAAGATACCGTTCTTCTGCCAGGTTCCGGGTTTAGAACGAGTATATAACCGTGCTCATAAATAATCCGCGTAATTACTAGCGAATCCATCAGTTCCGGTATGGGAATTGAACGGGAAATTTTGACGCCGGTCAGAGTCATAATACGAAAGGATTGCTAATATTTTTTTCGTTAACAAAGGAGAAACCTGCCATGAAACATAACGCACTGCGTGTCGCGGGACTTCCCGCGGCGCTTCTGCTTATTACACTCGGTGCCGGCTGCGCCACGAGTGGCGATGTAGATGGTGTGAAAAAAATAGCGGAAGACGCCAGAGCCTCGGCAGACAAGGCCAATCGCACGGCGGCGGAAGCAGCGGCGGCTGCGAAAGAAGCGAAGGACGAGGCCGCCGCCGCGCGGGCCGAAGCGGCGGCGGCGCAACGCGC
>NZ_JBAVEJ010000017.1:0-2357 GCF_049587675.1 Sulfuricaulis sp.
CTGGGCCGGCCCGCACCACCTGCACTATACCGCGCTGCCCGACTGGACCCAGTCGCTCGGCATGGTGTTCTCGCTGATCCTGCTGGCACCAAGCTGGGGCGGCATGATCAACGGCATCATGACGCTGTCTGGCGCGTGGCAGAAGCTGCGCACCGATCCGATCCTGAAATTCCTGATCGTGTCGGTATCGTTCTACGGCATGAGCACGTTCGAGGGTCCGATGATGTCGATCAAGACGGTGAACGCGCTGTCGCACTACACCGACTGGACCATCGGCCACGTGCACTCGGGCGCGCTCGGCTGGGTCGGCATGATCTCGATCGGCGCGATGTATTTCCTGATACCGCGCCTGTTCGGCCGCCAGGTCTACAGCGTGAAGCTCATCGAGACGCATTTCTGGATCTCGACGATCGGTATCGTGTTGTACATCTCGTCAATGTGGATCGCGGGCGTGATGCAGGGCCTGATGTGGCGTGCGGTGAACACCGACGGGACCTTGACCTATTCCTTCGTCGAATCCGTGCAGGCGATGCATCCGTTCTACATCGTGCGCACCCTGGGCGGCCTGTTCTTCCTGACCGGCATGTTGATCATGGCCTTCAACCTGTGGAAGACGATCAAAGGTGCAAAGCCCATCGAGGCGGCCATCCCCGTCCCGGCCGCGGCGCACTAGGAGACGATCATGGCAACCGGACATGACAAGGTCGAAACCAGCGTCGCGCTGCTGGTGATCCTCACGGTGTTGGTGATCGCGGTCGGCGGACTCGTCGAGATCGTGCCGCTGTTCTTCCAGAAATCCACGACCGAGCCCGTCGAGGGCCTCAAGCCCTATAACGCCTTGCAGATCGAAGGGCGCGACGTTTATGTACGCGAGGGTTGTTACCTGTGCCATTCGCAGATGATCCGGCCGTTCCGCGCCGAGACCGAGCGTTACGGCCACTATTCCGTGGCCGGCGAATTCGTGTACGACCGTCCGTTCCAGTGGGGCAGCAAGCGTACCGGCCCGGACCTGGCGCGCGTCGGCGGACGTTATTCGGATGACTGGCATCGCGTGCATCTCATGAACCCGCGCGACGTGGTGCCCGAGTCGATCATGCCGGGCTATCCATGGCTGGCGAAAAATAAACTCGATCCCGGCCTGATCCAGCGCAAGATGCGGACGTTTAACCAGCTTGGACCGGGCACGCCCTATTCCGACGAGGACATCAAGAATGCGCCTGCCGATCTGGATGGCAAGACCGAGATGGACGCGCTGATCGCCTATCTGCAGGGCATGGGCACGGCGATCAAGGTGCGGCGATGAACTTCGGTCTCATACATTCGGTGTGGACGGTGCTGCTGTTCGTGCTGTTCATCGGCATCATCGTGTGGGCCTGGAGCGCGAAGCGCAAGAAGCGGTTTGACAAGGCAGCGCGCATGCCCCTGGAAGACGATGACGCGGTGTCCAAGCGTCCTTCCGGAGACAAGAAACATGGCTGATTTCACGAGCGGATTCTGGAGCTGGTACATCATCGTCGGGGCCGGCGGCGGCATCGTCGCGATGCTCTGGCTGATCCGCTGGATGTCGACCGGCCCACGCCCGAAAGTCGGCGAAAAGCCCAAGTCTCATGGCCACGTCTGGGACGAGGACCTGCAGGAACTGAACAACCCGCTGCCCAAGTGGTGGCTGGGTCTGTTCTATGTCACGCTGGTGTTCGGCGTTGGTTACCTGGCGCTGTATCCGGGCATGGGGACTTTCAAGGGTATCCTCGGCTGGACCGAGAAAGGCCAGTATGAAAAGGAAATCGCGGCCGCGGACAATCAGTTCAATCCGTTGTATGAAAAATATCTCAAGGAAGACCTCAAGCTCCTGGCCGCGAACCCGGAGGCCCTCAAGACCGGCGCGCGCCTGTTCGTGAACTACTGCACCGGCTGCCACGGATCTGACGCCGGCGGCGGCCCCGGTTTCCCCAATTTGCGCGACGAAGACTGGCTGTACGGCGGCGATCCGCAGATCATCCAGACCACGATCCTGCACGGCCGCCAGGGCGCGATGCCCGCGTGGGGCGCGGTGCTGGGGCCGGACGGCACGGCGAACGTGGCGGAATACGTCCTCTCTCTCAGCGGGCGCAGCGTGAATGACACCATCGCCGCAGCCGGCAAGGAAAAATTCATGCAACTGTGCGTGGCCTGTCATGGGCCGGATGGCAAGGGCAACCCGGCCATGGGCGCGCCCAACCTGACCGATAATATCTGGCTCTATGGCGGCTCGAAGAAGACCATCATGGAAACCATCGACAAGGGCCGTGCCGGCCGCATGCCGGCGCATGCCGAGTTCCTGGGCGAGGCCAAAGTGCATTTGCTGGCCGCCTACATCT
>NZ_JBAVEJ010000018.1:0-6303 GCF_049587675.1 Sulfuricaulis sp.
CAATGTGACCAGGCTGTGCTTGCCCTCAAGATGCTTCTGATAATACTCCACGGCCTCTTCCAGACGCCCATCCGCATGAGCCAGATCGCCGAGAGTTTTGTATGCCTCATGAAGCTCCGGGTCGTGCGTAATGGCTTGCATGAGATATGACCGCGCCGCTTCGAGGCGACCCTGATCTGCCAGTGCGGAACCCAGCCGGGCCATGGCCACCGTATCTTCCTTGTCATGGGACAGCACTTTTTCGAGAACACCGGCGGCTTCTGCCGATCTGCCCCGCTGCAGCAAGATCAAACCCAACTCGTTAAGCGCCGCCGGATCATCGGGAGTGACTTTCAGCAGCTTTTGATAAACCGCTGCCGCCTCGTCCCGTAGATCCATCGCTAGCAATGTCTCGCCCACGGCACGCAATGCGATCGCAGAATCGGGCTCAAGTTGCACAGCCCGACGAAAACAGTCCAGGGCTTCGCGGTTTTGGCCGCGAGTGCGGAAATACCCTCCCAAGGCACCGTGGAAGCGGACGTCATTAGGCTGTATCGCAATGGCTCTGCGCAGCAGATGCGCCACCTCTTCGTCGTTTCCCGCCTGATAGCTGACCACCGCGAGCGAATACAAGGCCTCGGGGTGCTCATGGCCGGCGGCCAGAATCTGCTCGCATATCCTCGCCGCGTCGTGAAGCATGCCTGACGCGATATGCTGCTGTGCATCCCTCAGCTGTTGCTCGATTTCAAGCGGCTGCAATGAACTACTCCAATCATATATTCAGTGAATGATCAGCAGTTTACAGGATTACGCTATGCCTCAACAGGTTATTGGCATGTCGTCGGCGAGCAGTGCTGTCGAGTTTCCATGGCCAGGCAGCCCGGCAGGGCAGCTTGCGAGCTCGCGGACGCAAGAAACATTGAGATTAGTGGTAGAGGATTGGATCAACGCTGCGTGAAGGCGGCGTGAGTATTCACACTATCCACCCAATGGGGTCATAATGATTTTGGAAGATTTGAACCACAACAAATGGAGGAGACCAAGCATGAAACCGACATTGATCCGTAAATCCCTGATTGCTTCCAGCATCGCGCTGGCCCTCGGCGCGCCGGCAGCGAATGCTGCGCTCGTGACCAACGTGTCCGGTGTAGGCGCCATGACAACCGACAGCGCCAACTTCACGATGCTGGATCCGAGTGGCTATACCGTCGGCGGCACCAACGACGTCCACATGGTCTGGGACGGCAACGCCTACAATTCCAGTACGGACTACATCGGTCCGGGCAGCGCCGTCAACGTGACGGCCTCGTCCACCACGGCGTTCTTCGGTCATACGTGGACGGCGCACGACATTCAGGTGTTCGTTCCCGGTACCTACAGCTTCAACACCCACACGACCACCTGGGACGGTGAGAGTGGAATGCTGAACATGGTCGTTGGTACTGGCCAGCTCGGCATGCACATGCTGTTCGACTGGGGCGGCGCCTCCAACATCGACATGGCCGTCGTGTGGAACCGGAACAGCGTGTTTGGTTCCGGTATCGGTAGCACGGCAAATCCAAACTGCAATTACAGGTATGTAAACGGCGTTTACGTAAGCCCCACTATCAAAAACTGCTTGTACGATGGGCCGGGGTATGGTTCAGTCGGAATGCCGAACGCTTCTCTCCCGTGGATGCTGTCCTCGGCCGATGGGAATGGCGACGGCATCATGGGTATCCCGATGGTTCTTGGCGGTCCGTTCCAGACCTTTAACGCCAACTTCAACGCCAACATGACGTCCGTCGTGCCGCTCCCGGCGGCGGCGTGGCTGTTCGGTTCGGGTTTGCTGGGACTGCTGGCCGTCGCACGCCGAAGAAAGAGGGCCTGATATATTCTGTCCGCCTACGTGTCGTCTGCGGGTTATCGCGGCGGCGGGATGATTTGACATGTTGTCTTCAAGGGCGCGGTGACGAAGCCGATACACTGATATCCACGGCTGGCAAGCCCGCCTCGTGGTGGTTCCACGCGCTTTGCAATGCTTCTTCGAGCGATGATACGAAGCTTCGCGTATCGAAGAAGCGGCTGTTTTGCAGCGCCTTCGCCAATTCTTTCCTGATGGCGTCCAGTCTTCCCGACGTTGTCGCCAGTTCCACCGCCTTCGCGACGTATTGATCCGGCTCCGTGCAATCCAGATCGTCCATCCCCAGGCTGGAGTTTATCGAGCTGCCCATGCGTGCGAGATACGATTCGCCCCGGAGCGTCAGCAACGGTACGCCGGCCGCCAGGGCGGCCACGCTCGTGGCGCCGCCGCTGATATGAAAGGGATCGAGCGACAGGTCCGCGAGCGACATTCGCGCCACATGGTTCGCCATCGGCTCGCGCCCGGCGAAAACAATCCGGTCTGCCTCCACGCCCAGGCGCGCGGCCTCACGCCGCAGATTCCCGCCGCAGACCGCCGTGTCGGGTACGTACATCCAGAGCCTGCTTCCCGGAACATGGCGCAGGATATCCATCCATGCCGTGAAAGTTTGGCGGTCGAGCTTGTAAGGCTGGTTGAAGCTGCAGAATACGAATCCCGCGCTGCCGAGTCCTGCCTCCTCGCGTGACGGACGGTGTTCCGACGATGGCAGCGGCGAGGTCACGAGGTAGCAGGGCAGCCGAATGACCCGCTCCGTGTAATTCCGGGCTATTTCCGGCGAGAGCACGATGTTATCGGCGATGATGTAGTCAATGAAATTGCCGCCACTGGTGCCGAGGTAGCCGAGCCAGGAAATCTGGACCGGCGCGGGGCGGGCAGCCAGCACACTTGGCTGCGCGGCACTGGTGTAACCCGCGAGGTCAATAAGGATGTCGATCTGATCGTCCAGAATTGTTTGCGCGATATCGTGGGCGGCCTTGCCCGCCAGGATATGGTACACGTCGAAACCCTGCTGGATGCGGATTTGCGTCTCATCAGGCTGATGCCTCAGGGAGTAACCATGGACCTCGAAGCGGGCGCGATCGTGGCAGGCGAACAGGTCGCGCACCAGTGAACCGACAGCGTGCGTGAAGAAATCAGTGGAAAGATAGCCCAGGCGGATCATCTTGCCGGATCGCGGCGTCGCAGGTGCGCGCAAATTCTGGCGCAACATCTTGCCCGCTACGGAGAGTTGTCCGGCGTACCGTTTTGCCATGTCAGAAATCGTTCTTTCATCTACCTCCAGGTAATTCAGGATTCCCGGCGGAACGTCTTCTCCGCCGTTCGATCCCATAATTCGCTGGAGGCGAGTCAGCAGTCGTTGCTGGTTGCGGTCGAAACCATCCCAGTCGCATACGTAACGGCATGCCGATTGCGATTCGATGAGCAGCTCGATGTCATCGGGGGTTGATCGAGCGGCGTCCGTGGCAATGTCATAGTATTCCTTTGTTCGCCCGGCCGCCCGCAAGCACTGAGCCAACCATAGCTTGGTCCTGGGATGATCGTGACCGCGCCGGAGTGCCTCTTGGTAAGCGGCTGCCGCACCGGACGGGTTTCCGAGCAATTGGCGGCAAAACCCGAGGTCGTGAAACATGGTCGCAGCTCCGTTTCGTTCGGCGGCCAGGCGAAACGCCTGCTCGGCATCGGACAGACGGCCAAGACGGACGAGCAGCTGGCCCTTGACGTTGAGCATTCCTGCATCGTCAGGTCGAAGCGTAAGGTACTGTTCAAGAGCGTGAAGAGCGCCTGCTGTATCGCCCATTTCATCGCACACGCGAGCCAGCATCTGCAGCGCCGGCAACGAGGCGGGGGCGAGCGCGATCGATTTCTGAAGCCATTGCGCGCTTTCGGCGGCACGTCCCGTTTGCCGGCACAACAACCCCAGGTAGTAGTGAAGCTCGGCATCCGCAGGTGCCGAGTGGAGGAGATCGCGATAAAGCTGTTCCGCCTCGTTCAGATCGCCACGCTGGTGCGCGGCGATCGCCTCACTTTTGGTAGGCATCGACGTTTATCTGCCGCCGCGCGAGCATGGGCGCACCTGTCTCAACCGTCATTCAGACCAAGAATCCGGCTCACCGGTTCCAGATGTCGCGCATAGTTCTTCCAGCGCGCTTTCGAGCTCTTGTATAACGGCCGCCGAACCTGATCGTAGCTCGCCGTCATGACTTGCCGTTTCGATTCGTGAAAATTGAGGCAGGCGTCTTCCCATTCGAGACCGCAGAAGTCGAGAATGCGTTCGACCCAGGTGCGTGGATCCTCGACCAGCTCCTCGTATTGCACATCCAGGATTGGAATAGGGAGAACCGCTTTCCAGTGATCCATGAGATCCCGCGAGGCCTTGCAAGTCTGCGCCAGCGATTCGAGATCGTAGGCGAAGTCCATCCCGTCGCTGAAATCGAGGAAGAAATTGGACAGGCAGACGTCGCGCGGGTCACGTTTGCAGTGCAGCACCCGGGTATCCGGAAAAAGCTGGCTGATGATGCCAAGATACTTGTAATTTCCGGGCATCTTGTCCGTCACGCGGGTGGCCGAGGGCGCTATTTCCCGAAGTCGCTGGATATAGGTTCCCGCCAGCGCGTCGAGCTTTTCCTGTGTGAGATTCCGCACGCCATCAGGGTAATAGGGAATCTCGGCCAAGAGTTTTCCGACATCCTTGGTCTCTCCACGGGCATGTACCTTGCTGTGGCAGGAAAGGATCTGCTCCAGCAGACTTGTGCCCGAGCGTGGCATGCCGACGATGAAAACAGGTAATCCGGATGAGATACGGGAACGGGGA
Source organism: Sulfuricaulis sp. (assembly GCF_049587675.1). Classification (GTDB taxonomy): domain Bacteria; phylum Pseudomonadota; class Gammaproteobacteria; order Acidiferrobacterales; family Sulfurifustaceae; genus Sulfuricaulis. The sequence continues at coordinate 4,695 of NZ_JBAVEJ010000018.1, forward strand.
AGGGTAGGCACCGCGGCGGCTGAATAAACAGACTTGATGCGGTTGATTTCGGTCAGCGTTGCACTGATATTATATGTTATATTCTTTAACCGGTTGGCGATCACGGCATGATTGAATGCACGATCGAACTGCCCCACCTTGTCGCATAGCTTTGCGAGCGCAAAACGCAGAGACCGTTGATTCGAGGAAGAAACACCGGGACGCGCAACAAGCGACTCCAGCAACTCGATTGCCTCGTCTATTTTATCTGCCGCCGGCGCCACATTGGCGGCCGCGATGGCCGCCTCGACACTGGCTGGGTTAATCTCGATTGCCTTGCGTGCGTTCGTCCATGCCCCCTGTTTGTCACCTTCAACCTCGAGGATGTCAGCTTTGAGCGCCAGCGCTATAGGGTTGTTCGGTGCGGTCGCCACCGCTTTTTCCATCAGTCTGCGCGCTTCCGCGGGATCCGACAGCATGAATATGTTGCCTAACAGTGCCAAGGTTTCGGCGTCGCGCGGGTTTTTTCCGAGGGCCGCGCGCGCGTAGGCAATGCCGGCGTTCGTGTCGCCCAACTGGTGGCACGTCCGAGCTAGCGTGATCAATACCTGCAGATCGCCCGGTTTCAGCTTTTCCAACTGCTCATAGGTATCCCGCGCCTCGAGGTAACGACCCTCGTAATTCAGCAGCGAAGCCCTGAAAGAAAGCGCGTCAACACTTCCGGAAGATACCTTCATGGCCTGATCGCAGACACGCCATGCGTCTTGGGTACGGCCGAGTTCGATATAAACCGCACCCAGCTGCAGGAGTGCAAGTACGTCGCCGGAGTGCTGGCGGCAATACTGCTCGGCCATGGCGACCGCGGAGGCGGACTCGCCCTTCATGGCAAGCACCCTTGCAAGCGCGAAGGTGGCCTCCCGATGGTTGGGGTGACGTGAGAGAAATTCGCGCAGGGATTTCTCGGCCTCTAACCACTTCCTTGCCCGTGTCAGGGCGAGGCCCAACAGTAATACTATCTCGGAAGGGCAACCGGGCAGTGCGCAGGCACGCCTGAAGGCCTCCGCGGCCTGGTTGAGATCGCCGTTGGACTGTGCCGCGTTCCCAAGATTCACCCATCCCTGAAGGGAATTCGGCGCCAACTCGACGGCCTTGCGCGCACAGCCCAAGGCCTCGTTGTAATTGCCGCTCATGCCATGTACGGCGGACAGGCTGATCCACGGCCCGGCGTGGTGTACGTGATCCCTGGCGGCTTTCTCAAACACATCCTTTGCTCCAGCCAGATCGCCCTGTTGAACGAGTTCGCCGCCCTTGGCCAGCAGTTTGGATAGGTTACTCATCTTTCGGTGATACCATTGTGTCTATGCAGCCTCAATCTCTGGCAATTGCCCAATGGCGCGCGCCAGAAAGGCCGACGGGCGCGTGGCGAGCAGAAGCTGACCCAGCGCCCGTTCAGCGCGAGCGCGTCATTCGATTTTCTTTGGGCATCCCAGAATTGGCGGAAAACTCGACCGCCGTCGCACTGGAGGCGTTGAATTCAAGCCCGCAATCGCCTAGTTTCGCATCAGTGACGATGTGTTTTGCCGACATCCATTCAGTAGGGCGCAGTAGATTGCTTGACTAGGTAACGAGC
>NZ_JBAVEJ010000019.1:0-2078 GCF_049587675.1 Sulfuricaulis sp.
GGTGACAACCTACTCATAGAATCCCCGCTGAAGCGGGGATGTATGTAAAGCTTGTTGCAGCTCTGGGAGTAACAAAAGGTGAGAATCTACATGTAAAACCTGGATCCCCGCTTTCGCGGGGATGACAACATGTTTTTTGACCCGGCCTACGCGGGGGTGACAGTCTGATTGGATGCCCATCGGGCGCGAGCTATTTCATCAGCTCGAGCAACAGACTGTTCAGCCGGGTGACGAAGCTGCCCGGGTCTTCCAGTTCTCCGCCTTCGGCGAGCAACGCCTGATCGTGCAGGATTCGGGTCCAGTCCTCAAACCGCTTGGCGTCGGCCTCCGCTTTGAGCCGCGTCACGATCGGGTGCTCCGGATTGATTTCGAGGATCGGCTTGCTGGCCGGCGCTTTCTGGCCCGCGGCCTTGAGCACGCGCTCCAGGTTGCCGCCGATATCGTACGCGTCCGCCACGAGGCAGGCGGGCGAATTCGTCAGCCGATGGGTAATACGCACGTCCTTGACCTGACCGTCGAGGGCTTTCTTGATTTTTTCAATCAGCTCCTTGAATTCGGCCGCGGCTTTCTCCTGTTGCTGCTTTTCCTCCGTATCTTCGAGCTTGCCGAGGTCCAGGGCGCCCTTGGCGACGGACTGCAGCGACTTGCCGTCGAATTCCGTCAGGTGCATCACCACCCACTCATCGATGCGATCATGCATCAGCAGCACCTCGATGCCTTTTTTGCGGAAGATTTCGAGATGCGGGCTGTGCCGGGCGGCGGCGAACGTATCGGCAGTGAGGTAATAAATCTTGTCCTGTTCCGGTTTCATGCGGCTGACGTAGTCGGCCAGCGTGACGTCCGGCGTTTCCTGGTCGGCGTGGGTGGAGGAAAAGCGCAATAGCTTGGCGATGCGCTCGCGGTTGGCGGTGTCTTCGACCACGCCTTCCTTCAGCACGCGCCCGAACTCGGCCCAGAATTTGGCGTATTTTTCTTTGTCCTTGTCGGCCATGTCCTGCAGCAGGTCGAGTACCTTCTTCACCGAGCCGCTGCGGATGACGTCTATGTCGCGGTTGTGTTGCAGGATCTCGCGCGAGATGTTGAGCGGCAAATCGTTGGAGTCGATCACGCCGCGCACGAAGCGCAGGTAATTCGGCATCAGCTGCTCGGCGTCGTCCATGATGAACACGCGCTTCACGTACAGCTTGATGCCGTGGCGCTTTTCCCGGTCCCACAGATCGAAGGGCGCGCGTTGCGGTATATAAAGGAGCGAGATGTATTCCTGCTTGCCCTCGACGCGGCTGTGCACGTGCGCCAGCGGCGCCTCGAAATCGTGGGCCACGTGGCGGTAAAACTCGTCGTACTCTTCCTGGGTGATCTCGTTCTTGGGACGCGCCCAGAGCGCCGAGGCCTTGTTGACGGTTTCGTCTTCGTCTTTGGTTTCGGCCTTCATGACGATGGGCAGCGTGATGTGGTCGGAATACTTGTGGACGATCGCGCGCAGTCGCGCGCCGTCGAGAAACTCGTCCTCGCCCGTACGCAGATGCAGTGTGACTTCGGTACCGCGCGTCGGTTTCTCGATGGTTTCGATGCTGTATTCGCCCTCACCGGCGGATTCCCAGCGCACACCGTGTTCCGGCCCCAGGCCGGCGCGGCGCGTGGTGAGCGTGACCTTCTCGGCCACGATGAAGGAGGAGTAGAAACCGACGCCGAACTGACCGATGAGCTTGAGATCCTTGGACTTGTCGCCGGTGAGCGCCTCCAGGAACTGACGCGTGCCGGACTTGGCGATGGTGCCGATGTTGTCGATCACCTCGCTGCGGTTCATGCCGATGCCGTTGTCCGAGACCGTGATCGTGCGCGCGTTCTTGTCATAAGCGATGCGGATCTTGAGATCGGCATCGCCCTCGTACAAATTATGGTCGGAGAGCGCCTCGAAGCGCAGCTTGTCCGCCGCGTCGGAGGCGTTGGAGATCAGCTCCCGCAGGAAGATTTCCTTGTTGCTGTACAGCGAGTGAATCATCAGGTCCAGCAGCTGCCGGACCTCGGCCTGGAATCCCAGGGTTTCTTTGTGCGTATCGACGCCCATAGTACGGCTC
>NZ_JBAVEJ010000020.1:0-10877 GCF_049587675.1 Sulfuricaulis sp.
GTGTAGCCGGGGACGGGAATGACAATCTTAGTTGTTGGGGTTCGCTTCGCTCATCCCAACCTACGTAACTGACTATGTTTCCCGTTCGCCCTGAGCTTGTCGAAGGGCGAACGGGAAATGCCGAAAATGTCTGGCGATTCGTCCGTTCATGGTTCGACAGGCTCACCACGAACGGACTTAATCAGAGGTTCCTTAGTCGTACATTTCGCATCGTGATCGTGATACGATGCACTTCCAGCATGACCTGTTATTCCCGCAGCTTGACCGACGCTAGATGATCCTGCACATCGACATGGATGCGTTTTACGCCTCCGTCGAAGAACGGGATCGCCCGGGCCTCCGCGGCAAGCCGATGGTCGTCGGCGGCAATCAGCAAAAGCGCGGGGTCGTGGCCGCGGCCAACTACGCGGCGCGCTACTTCGGCATCCACAGCGCCATGCCGACCGCGCAGGCCAAGCGCCTTTGCCCGCACCTGATCGTTATCCCGCCACGCCACGCTTATTACGCGCAGATCTCGCAGCATATCCGCGACATTTTTCACCGCTACACGCCGCTGGTGGAGCCGCTGTCGCTCGACGAGGCGTTTCTCGACGTGACCCACAGCCAGCAGCTGTTCGGGGAAGCGGCGCGCATCGGCTGGCGTATCAAGCGCGAGATTCGCAATGAACTGACGCTTACCGCCTCGGTGGGCGTAGCGCACAACAAGTTCCTCGCCAAGGTCGCGAGCGACGCGGGCAAGCCCGACGGTTTCCTCGTGGTCGATCCCGCCAACGTTCAGTCTTTCCTCGATCCGCTGCCGGTCACGAAATTGTGGGGCGTGGGCAAGGTTGGCAACCGTCAACTGGAAGAGCTCGGAATTCGCACCATCGGTGAACTGCGCGCGCAGCGGCGAACTCTGCTGGACGAGCTGTTCGGCAGCTGGGGAGAACAGTTGTGGGAACTGGTGCATGGCATCGACGACCGCGCGGTGGTGCCGGACCACCGGGCGAAGTCACTGTCGCACGAGACAACTTCCACCGAGGACATCACCGACGTCGAGGCGTTGCGCGGCTGGCTGCTCGACCTGACGCGTCAGGTGGCGTCGCGCCTGCGGCGCAACCATCTGCGTGGTCGCACCGTGCATCTCAAGATCCGTTTCTCCAATTTCCGCACCATCACCCGCTCGCACACCTTCCCGAAGTCCACGGACGTCACGCAGGAATTGTGGAATGCCGCGGCCGCCATGTTGACGATGAATCTTCCGTTCCCGCGGCACGGCGTGCGATTGCTAGGTTTCAGCGTCAGCGGTTTCGACAACGCCGAGTCGCGCCAGGCGGATTTGTTCTGCGAGCCGGAGAATGAAAAAAACGTCCGTCTCGACACCGTCAGCGACTGGATACAAAAACGCTTCGGCCCGGCGGCGCTCTCCCGCGCCACCGAGCTGGTGCATGCAAGCGACTAGGAAACGACCAATTAATTCCGTTCGGTCTGAGCCCTTCGACACGTTCGTGCTGAGCTTGTCGAAGTACGAACGGGCTCAGGACAGGCTTGTCGAAGACCGAACGGTGCAAGACATTGTTTCTGCAGGTCTGCCGTTCATGGTTCGACAGGCTCACCACGAACGGCAGGAGTGAATCAGAGTTTCCCTAAACAGCGATTCCCGAACCGGTCCGTTTACGCGACTCTCTCCACGATAAGTTTCATTTTTCGTTGTCCTGGTGGCTACCCACCAAGGCATCGCCGGTCTGCCGGCTTATGCCTGCATGCCCTTCACCGACCCCGGATCGGTTGATTCATCCTCAGTTGTTCGCCGGGTTTAGCTGATTGAACGCCTGTACAGGGGTGTTTTCCCGGTACTGCGTCAAATGGCAGCCATGAGTTGCCGTATCTATACTCAGAGAGACGCCGTTGTCAGGCATATTTTAAGAGTTTCCAGCCAACCCCCGAGAGAAGCCCATGAAACGCATATTAATGATCGTCACTTATTCCTTGTTGTTTGGTTTTGCCCAAATCGCACTCGCCGGCCCACTGGATGAGGCGAAAGCCAAGGCACATCTGCAGGCGGTGGCCGACGGAAATCTGGACGCCGTGATGCGCGATTACACGGATGACGCCTACATGGATTGGGTGGGCGGCCCGCTCGATGGCCGCTATCGCGGCAAGGCGGCGATTGGCGAGGTGTGGAAGAAATTCATCGCCAATAATGGCGGCAAGCCACGCCCGGCCAAATTCGGTAAACTCGAGGCCTTTGCCAACCCGAACGGAACCACGGTCGTGACGCCGGCTGAATACGGCGGTGAACATCCGGTCAAGGTATGGCATGTGCTGACCTATCGCGATGCCAGCCTGGCTACCGAGATCTGGCAGATTGCTCCCGCCATAAAAGTTTCTCCGTGAAACATGAATCCGCGGCCTGGCTCGTTATGCTTCTGGTTGTCGGGGGACGAGTGTGCGCTGGAGACTTCGAGGCCACGGTAACCACCCCTTCGGGTGAACCCTTGGCTGATGCCGCGGTGGTGCTCGAACCGGTTTCCGGCAGCATGCCGGAGCGGCATTCGACCGTAACCATTGCGCAGCGTGACCGCGAGCTGGTTCCGTATATGACGGTGGTGCAAACGAACACGCCCATCGAATTTCCCAACCAAGACCCCTTCAAGCACCATCTTTACTCGTTTTCTCCGGCCAAGACTTTCGAGATTAAGCTTTACGCCGGCAAGCCAGTGAAACCGATTGTGTTCGACAAGCCCGGCGAGGTGGCGCTGGGCTGTAACATTCATGACTGGATGGAAGCGTATGTGTATGTCGTCGATACGCCGTACTTCGCCAAAACCGATGCCACCGGGCATGCGCGCATCGCGGACGTGCCGGCGGGATCGTACCGGTTGAAATGGTGGCATCCGCGCCAGAAGCATGAGTTATCCGCGCGCGCGATCGATGTCGGAGCGGCACCGATGTCGGTGACTCAGGTGCTGGACGTGAAACCGCGCGTCATCAAGCCAAAACCACCCGCCGATCAAGAGAAGTATTAATTATGTTCCGATCGCTCCAACGCCGCATCGTTGTCGTGTTTGTCGGCCTGTTGGTGCTGGTGATGGCATTGATGCTGGCGCTGGTGACTCGCAGCAATACGCGCATCGTTACGACCGAGATACAACGCGAGCTGTCGGCGGGCACGCAGGTATTCACCCTGTTGATCGAACAGAATCAGCGCCAGCTGGAAACCGCGGCGACCATATTGGCCGCCGACTTTGCGTTCCGCGAGGCCATCGCCACCCAGGATCGCCCCACGATTCGTTCCGTCATCCGCAACCACGGTCTGCGCATCGGTGCCCAGGTGATGATGGTGATCCATCCGGATGGATATTTGATCGCCAGCTCCCAGGACGGCAACGCACCATCCGGTTCTGTTCTCTCTCCTTTTGCCGACTTGTTGTCCGCCGCCGAAACTGCGGGCAAGAGTTTCGGTTTCAAGCAGATGACGGATGGGCGGCTCTACCAGATCGTTCTGGTGCCGATTTACGCGCCCAAGCTGATCGCCTGGGTGGCGATCGGTTTTGTCGTGGATGATCGCTGGGCGCGCGATCTTTTCGAGGTGACCGGACTTGTCGTCAGCGTGATACGCCATGACGGTAACGGCGCCGGCATCCTCGCGTCTTCCTTGAGGGATACGGAGCGCGCCGCCTTGTCAGCCGCGGTGAAGGAGATTTCAACCGACATGCCGGGCGAATTGCGTATCGGCAATGAACACTATGAAACGGTTCATGTGCCGCTGAACCAGGAAACTTTCGTGGCGCTGCAACGTTCGGTCGAGCAGGCCGAAGCGCCATTCCGGACACTGCAAACCGCCTTGTGGGCCATCGTGCTGGCCGGCGTGATTGTCTTTGCCATCGGCAGCATCATGCTCGCGCGACAGATTGTCCGGCCGGTAAACGAACTGGCGGGCGCGGCACGCCGCATCGAGGCCGGTGACTACGCCGAGCCGGTGCCGCTGAAGTCGTCCGACGAGATCGGCCAATTGGCGGCGAGTTTCGATCTGATGCGGGAGCGCGTGGCGAACCGCGAACAAAAAATCCTCAAGCTCGCGTATGAAGACAGCCTCACGGGTTTGCCGAACCGCACGCGCTTCATCGAGGAATTCAATCGCCTGTCGGATTCAAGTCATGGCGCGGTGGTGGTGATGAACCTCGATCGTTTCGCGCCGATCAACAATGCGCTAGGACACCCGATCGGCGACCGGTTGCTGGCCGAGATCGGCTCGCGATTGGGTACGTTTCAGTCCGGTGCCAATCTGGTCGGCCGGTTCTGGGGCGACGAATTCGTGTTTCTGCTGCGCGATGCGAATCGCGCGGCCGCGAGCCGTTTCGTGGAATCCTTGACCAGCGCCTTGCGCGACCCGTTCGTCCTGGACGGTCAAAGGCTCGATGTCGATGCCAGTCTTGGGGTTGCGCTTTATCCCGGCGATGGCCGCGATGCCGCCACGCTGTTGCGGCGCGCGGAACTGGCCATGTACGCCGCCAAGCGGCGGCACAGCAGCGTGGCCTTTGCGGCGGAGGCGGGCGACGAGCCGCCGCCCGAACAGCTGTCCCTGATCGGCGAAATGCGGGAGGCCATGGCGCGGCAGGAATTCCTGCTCTACTACCAGCCCAAGCTCGATTTGGCCAGTGGACAGGTGACGGCGGTGGAGGCGTTGATTCGGTGGCGGCATCCGCAGCAAGGCATGGTTCCCCCGGGGAAATTTATTCCATTTGCGGAAAAGACCGGATTCATCCGCGAGCTGACGCCCTGGGTCCTGGAAGCGGTGGTAGTGCAGGCGGCACGCTGGTGCGCCGAGGGGATCAGTCTTGTGCCCGCGGTCAATCTTTCCGCGCTTGACCTCCTGAATCCCAAGCTGATCGGGCATCTGCGGCAATTGATCGACATGCATGGCCTGGCGGCGAATTCCTTGTGTCTCGAGATCACCGAGAGCGCGTTAGTGGAAGACCCGGAGCTGGCCCTGGCCCATCTGAACGAACTCGCGGCGCTGGGACTCAAGCTCTCAATCGACGATTATGGCGTAGGCCAGGCCTCGCTGGCTTATCTTCAGACGCTACCGGTGCACGAGCTCAAGATCGACGGCAGCTTCATCCGCGCCGTGGCCACGACACCCAAGAACGCCGCCATCGTGCGATCCACGATCGGAATGTGCCACGCGTTGGGCCTCACTGTCGTCGGTGAGTGTGCGGAAACGGCGGACGAAATTGCCTGGCTCATCGCCAACGAATGCGATTTGGCTCAGGGTTACGGCATCGCAAAGCCCATGCCCGCGGAGGAAATTCCAGACTGGTTGGCCGGCTATGGCGCGCGCCGGAGACACCAAGCCTGATTACAAGCAATGCGCCGGCACCTGAGAAACCGGAACCGGCGCATTACCAATTAGCTTATACCGTGGTGCACACACTCAGGCCGCGCGTTGCTTTTCCTCCCTGAAAGCTTTTTTCATCTCTTCGCGTAGTTCCGGTGTGTCTTCGTGTCCGTGAACCGACACGGCATGTTGCACGGCGGCCTCCAGCAACTCGTCGTCGCTGTCGGCGAAGATCGAGACTGTGCAGTTCATTTCGCTGGGGTATTCACGACAATCGATATATTTCCTGGACATGATCTCCTCCTTGTCTGTTGGAATCGAACACAATGCGGGAAATGACGGTTAGTGCCGGCCCGGAAGCGACTGGGCCTGATATCACGCTATACCCCGGCAGCGAAGCCTGTCAACAATACACCTTGAAATTAGAGGGTTGCTGTAGAAGTTGGCTTCAGTTGCTGACGCGGTGCTTCAGGAAAACCGCGCGAGGCTGAGGCCGTTCAGATCGACTTCCGGTTGATGGCCCGTGACCAGATCGGCGATCACTTTCCCGGAGCCGCAGGCCATGGTCCAGCCGAGCGTGCCGTGGCCGGTGTTGAGGAACAGATTCTTATAAGGAGTCGCTCCGATCACCGGCGGGTTATCGGGTGTCATTGGCCGGAGGCCGCACCAGTACTCCGCCCGGGAAAGATCGCCGGCACCTGGAAACAGATCGTTCAAGACATGTTTGATGGTATTGCAGCGCGACGGCCGCAGCGTCAGATCGTAGCCCGTCAGCTCCGCCGTGCCCGCGCCGCGCAACTTGTTGCCGAGGCGCGTGACGACCACCTTGTAGCTCACATCCGTGAGCGTGCCCGCGGGCGCCGCGGCATCATTGCCGATATCAATCGTCCCTGAGTAACCCTTGACTGGATAGACCGGAAGTTTGATCCCAATTGGGCGCAATAGAAGCGGCGTATAACTCCCGCAGGCGAGTACATAGGCGTCGGCGTTCATTTCACCTTTATCGGTCAGCGCGCCTTTGATGCGGCCGCCGTCGGCGGTCAATCGCTCGATCCGCGTCGAGAGCGCAAACCGCACACCGTGGGTTTCAGCGCGGCGTGCAAGTTCGCGGGTAAACAGCAGGCAGTCGCCCGATTCATCGCCGGGCAGGAGCATGCCGCCCGCGATTTTATTCTGCACGGCGCGCAATGCCGGTTCGTGCACCACGCAGGTGCCTGGGTTGAGCAATTGGTACGGAACGCCCCAACTTTCCAGCATCGCGGACTGATCCGCTGCCTCGTCCAATTCATTTGCCGTGCGAAATAGTTCGAGCACGCCGGAGGCGCGTTCGTCATAATGAATTCCAGTTTCGTTCCGCAAGGCGACCAGGCAGTCGTGGCTGTAGCGCGAGAGCCGCAACATGCGCTCGCGGTTGATGGCATAGCGGGCGGTAGTGCAGTTCCCGAGCATCTTGAAAAGCCACGACCACATCGCCGGATCGAAACGTGGGCGCAGCACCAGCGGCGAATGCGGGCGGAACATCCATTTCAGCGCCTTGAACGGAATGCCGGGCGCGGCCCAGGGCGTGCTCGCGCCCCACGAGATCTGGCCGCCGTTGGCCTGGCTCGTTTCCATGCCCGGCTCCGGTTGCCGGTCCACGATCGTGACATCATGACCGGCCTGGCTGAGATACCAGGCGCTGGTGACGCCGATCACGCCGCTGCCGAGAACCAGCACTTTCATAAGCAGTTGGTGTCCGTGAAACAGGCGCGGATTTTACTCATGCCAGGCGGTGAAGCCCGCAACCGGCTCGCGCGCGGTGCGGTAATTGTTCACCAGCGCGGCGGTATCCGGGTAGCCGAGTGCCATGCCGCAGAGGAGGGCGCGCGAATCGGGCACGTTGAGTAGCCGGCGCACGATATCGGGATACTCGGCGAGCGCCGCCTGCGGGCAGGTGGCGAGGCCGAAGGAAAGCGCGGCGAGCATCACGTTCTCAATGAACATGCCCATGTCGACCCACGAGCCTTTTTCGAGCGAGCGGTCGAGAAAGAAGAACAGGCCCACCGGAGCGCCAAAAAAATGGTAATTGTTGTTCCAGGCCTTCAGGCGAGCGTCCTTGTCGTCGCGCCCGATTTTCATTGCCTGATAGAGCGCCAGCCCGCAGGCCACGCGCCGTGACTTGTACGGCTCGTTCCATTGTTTTGGGTAATAGGAATAATCAGGATTTTCAGGGTTCCCGGCTTTGCGCTCTGCCAGCAGGGCTTCGCTCAGACGCCGTTTGGTTTCGCCCACCACCACCGCGACTTGCCACGGCTGGGCGTTGGTGCCGGACGGCGCCCAGCGCGCGGCTTCCAGAATGGATTCTATCGTGGCGCGGTCCACCGGCTTGTCGAGGTAGGCGCGCGTGGACGCGCGGCGGTGTATGGCTTCAAGAACTTCCATCGGCATTCTCCCGGATAACCGTCCTGAGTACTGTAATGTACCCCGGATGGGTTGTCAGAAGAATTGCGTCAGGCAAAATAAAACGGCCCCAAACCTACCGGGGCCGAGAATCGCTTGGTGAAGCGGAGCAGATCAGCCCGGCGCGGCGCGGGCGGTGACGATGTGCGGGACGCGACGCTCGGCTTTTTGCAGCCACTGGTGAATACGGTTAGCGTCGCCATAGCGGCTGTACTTGCCCCAGGAGTCGAGCAGCACGATCGTGAGCGGGCGATTGGCGATCGTGGTTTGCATCAGCAGGCAATTGCCGGCCGCTGCCGTGTAACCGGTTTTGCTGAGTGCGATGTCCCAGCTGTCTTTGCGCAGTAGCCGGTTGGTGTTGTGATAGGCAAGCTCGCGGCCCGAGGTCTGGTCGGTGATGCGAAATGACGCGGTGGTCGTCAGGGTATGGAGCAATGCGTGTTTGCGCGTCTCGGCGACAAGGAGTGTAAGGTCGCGAGCGGTGGAAACATTGCCGCTATTCAGTCCGGAGGCATCGGCGTAACGAGTCTGCGTCATCCCGAGTGCCTGGGCCTTGGCGTTCATCGCCTGGACCATCGCCTCCTGTCCGCCCGTGTAGGTGCGCGCCAGCGCCGCGGCCGCGCGGTTGTCGGAAGCGCCGAGCGCCGCGCGCAGCAGGTCGTAGCGCGTGAACACGGCGTTGAAGCCCAGACGCGAGCGCGTGCCTCGCAGGCGGTCGCGATCTTCACGCGTGATTTTGATTTGTTCTTCGAGAGACAACCCCGACTCAATAATGACCAGCGCGGTCATCAGCTTGGTGAGCGAGGCGATCGGGCGTGGACGATCGACATTGCGCCCGTAGAGCATGACGCCTTCGCGGTCATCCATGACGATGGCCACGTTCGATTGCAGCGAGAGGCGGTTGGGCTGGCCGTATTGAATGATGTCCTCGGCTTTGATGTACGACGCCGGTTCATCAACTGCGGCCGGTGGCGGCGGAGTGACGTTGGCGTTCGAGGTGACGTGGAGCGCGGTGGCGGCTATCCCGGCGACGGTCGCCAAGGCAACGAGTATTCTTGAAGGCTTCATTAGTGTGTAGAGGTTCCTTCCCTAAGTTTTTGATTCTGACATCTTATAAGTTCTAGCACATATATCGAACGCAACAATAACCCGCCGGGATAGGCCTTGTGAAGGGCACCTGACGAGCGTATTTTTCAGACCGACCGGCGCAAGCTCGGCTGGCGCCCCGCTCCCGGAATGTCATATCCGACCATGAATACCAGGTATTTTTCGTCCGACAGGAAAATCGGCAACCAGCCGGCATCTACCGGTGACGATGACGCAACCGCCTGTCCCGTGCCATCCCCGCCCGACCTGTCCGGCATCACGATCGTGCCGCTTCATCCCCGGACGCCGGCCGCGGACTATCTCGAGGCCATGCAGCTGGCCCAAGCCGAAGCCGGCGCACGCCTGAGCGATCCCATGCTGCTGTCCTGGTATGACCGTGACCGCGATTTCGAGGCGCCGCAGCACGTAAGCGAATGTCATCAGGACAGCGCCGTGCCGGGTTACGTGGATTATGGCATCCACCACGGCGCCACCCTTATGGTGGACGTGGAGAACGGGCGGTTTGTGTTTTTCTACCGGCCGGGGGATATTTAGCCGAGGTCCCCGGCTTGAAACGGTGAGCGACAGTTTTATAAGCTTGCGACGGACATTTTCGACAGACCTGCGACAAGGAGAATCAACGTGGCTTATACCTATCACGATTTGAAGGAAAAGACGGTGGCCGATCTGCGCGAGATCGCCAAGGGCATCGAGCACGAGGCGGTCGAGGGCGCGACCCAGATGAACAAGGACCATCTGCTCAAGGCCATGTGCACCGCGCTCGGGATCGACATGCACGAGCACCATCATGTCGAGGGCATCGACAAGGTAGCGATGAAGGGGAAAATCCGGGAGCTCAAGAAAAAGCGCGACGAAATCCTGGCGTCGGAGGACCGCAGTCAGCTGCATGGCGTGCTGCGCCAGATTCACGCCCTCAAACGCACCATGCGGCGCGCGACGGTTTAACCGCTAAGGAAGCTCTGATCAAGTCATACCGTTCGCCCTGAGCCCTTCGACTTGCCGTTCGGTCTGAGCTTGTCGAAGACCGAACGGCTTGCTCAGGACAGGCTTGTCGAAGGGTGAACGGCGAATACTGTAATTCCAGTGCCACTATCCGTTCGTGGTTCGATAAGCTCACCACGAACGGACTTAATCAGAACTTCCCTATTCATTTCCGAGTGATACGGAAACACTGGTGTATTTTCGGATTGCGCTCGAAGTCTTGGGGTATAGTTCTGCGGGTGATGTCCTCGACCGTGAGCGGTGACAGCGCCTCCCGATCGATTTTAAAACGGCGGAGATTGCTCGAGAAGATCAGAATACCCTCCGGCTCGAGCAGTGCGGCGGCATCCGAAATGAGCGCCACGTGATCGCGCTGCACATCGAAGGTGTCCTCCATGCGCTTGGAGCGCGAAAACGTCGGCGGGTCGAGGAATATCAATCCGTAGCGCCGTGCGTGGTTTTGCTTGAGCCACACCAGCACATCCGCCTGGACAAGCTCGTGGTTTTCTCTCCTTATCCCGTTCAGTTCGAAATTTCGCTGCGCCCAATCGAGATAGGTGTATGACATGTCCACGGTGGTGGTGGAGATTGCCCCACCTGATCCCGCGTGCACCGTGGCGGTGCCGGTGTAGCCGAAGAGATTGAGAAAGCGTTTCCCCTTGGCCAATTCGCCCAGCATCGCGCGCGTGGCGCGGTGGTCGAGAAACAGTCCGGTGTCGAGATAATCAGTGAAGTTGACGAGCAAGCGGCACGAACCTTCGCGCACTTCATGGAACTCGCCGGTCTCGTCCATTTTCTCGTATTGCCCGCCGCCTTTCTGGCGGCGACGGACCTTGAAGAACATCTGTTCGCGCGGGATATCGAGCACCAGCGGAATCACTCCGAGCGCGTGTTGCAGGCGCTGGCGCGCCTTGTCGGGGCTGATGGTGTCCGGCGCTTCATATTCCTGCACGTGCACATAACGTTTATCCGATTCGTAAACATCAATCGCCAGGTTGTATTCATGCAAATCGGCGTCGTGCAGGCGGTA
>NZ_JBAVEJ010000021.1:0-5172 GCF_049587675.1 Sulfuricaulis sp.
GTACCCTGCGCGCTTCGCTTCAGCCGGGCGCTCGCCTAACTCGCCGGGCGCAAAATACGCGCCTCGGGCTCGATCAAAAGTCTCGCGACGACTCCCGGCCTTGCTCGGTGCTCGGCTCGCTCCGACGGGGATAAAAAAAACTAACACCACGCTTGAGCAGCCGAGGGCCCGTGTCTGCCGGATCCGAGGTCAGCTCGATGTGCTTGTATAGTGTTATTTTCACTTCGCCATTCTCACAAATCGATATTCGTGACCACTTGTAGGTAAACGGCTTCTTTTCTCTAAAATCAGCTTACTACCAATTGTTACTGTGGCAGTTGTCGGGATTTCAATTGACACGGCTTCCCCGTCTCCAGTTTCAACCGTGGCAATAACACGCGAGAGCGTGAATACAACACCGGTATCCATTCCTAGCTGTCTTACGGTTCCATCTATTTCTTCAGTAGGACCGGCACCAATATTTAGCCAAGCGAATAGAATAAATGAGACCATCAATATCAAACCGACGGCCTTAATTAGCCGTTCTCTCGTCCAATCAACAAAAAGCACTCTGATATCCACGGTGCTCCGATTTAGCTACTTAAACTTAATTTAGATGTCACTTTTTACGTATAACCTAGACCCGAGATGTATATCTTGGCAAGGTTCGCTCCAGACCCCGTAGCGCGCGCCGAGTACCGCAGACCCACCGGGAGTAGTTAAGCGAGCCCGTGTTTGAGCCCGAGGCGCGTATTTTGCGCCCGGCGAGTTGGCGAGCGCCCGGTGGGGCGAGGAACGGAGGAAGGGGTCGCGCGCTCCGGGGCGTGCTTTCTTTTGGTTCCTTTTCTTTGCACGAGCAAAGAAAAGGAACCCAGGGTGCAGGGGCGGAGCCACCCGCAATTAGGTTTTGAGATCGCGCGCATGGCGCGCGATACCATTTAAACCCTGGATTCCCGCCTTCGCGGGAATGACAGCAACTCTTTTGCAAGGAAAGAATGAAAAAGAATATTACAGCGCTCGGCGCGCCAATTTCGGCAAATCCCCCTCCAACCCACTCGCCCTTCTCATAATGAAATTCTTGACGGGCGTCGCCGCATTGGTGAGCTCCAGCCCCCAATTCCGCAACTGGCTCACCCCCGGCAAATCATTCCCGAACAAATAATGGAATCCTCCGGTAATCGAAACCATCGCGAGATTGTCGCCCTTGCGCCAGCGCTCGTAACGCCGCAACACCGCATGGGTGCCGATGTTATTCTGATTTGCCACGGCCTCCAGCAATACTTCGGCGAGCGTGGCGGCATCGAGAAAACCGAGGTTCACGCCCTGCCCGGCGAGCGGATGCACCGTGTGTGCGGCGTCGCCGACCAGGGCCAGGTGCGGCGCGGTGTAGGCCTTGGCGTGCGACAGCGCCAGTGAAAATCCGGCACGTGGGCTGACTGTTTTAATTTTTCCCAGCGCTTCACCAAACTTCGCCTGCAATTCAGAGATAAAAGCGGCGTCAGCGAGGGTAAGCAATTGATCCGCACGCGCGGTATCGGCCGACCAGACAATAGAGCAGGTATGCGGATCATTCAGAGGCAGAAAAGCAATTGGCCCGGTCGTGAGAAACCGCTGAAGCGCCGTGGCTTCGTGCAGCTTTTCGGTGGTCACCGTGGCCACGATGCTTTTCTGATTGAGATTGAGCGACTGAGCATGGATGCCGGCCGCGCGCCGCACCTCTGAATCCGCGCCGTCCGCGCCCACCAGCAGCCGCGCCTGCAACAGGCGTCCGTCCTTCAGCTTAATCACCGCGCCATTGTCCGCGAGGGTGATATCGGCGACTTCGACCGGGCACAGGTAATGAACGTTAGTGAACTGGTGTAGCCGCTCGATCAGAGCCGTCTGGATGACGCGGTTTTCGATGATCCAGGCGAGGCAGGGCTCGCCGATTTCGGCGGCGTTGAAATGAATTGAACCGCTGCCGCCTTCGCTCCACACCTGCATCTCCCGCACCGGCGAAACCCGGCGACGAACCATGCCGTCCCAGACGCCGATGTTTTCGAAAAGGCTCTGCGAGGCGAGCGTGATGGCACTGACGCGCTGATCATACTCCTTGTCCGGTGCGGCGGGTGACGCGCGATCCAGCACGGCCACCTTGAGTGATGAAGTTCCCAGCGCGCAAGCGAGCGCCGCACCCACCATGCCGCCGCCGACGATTAATACGTCATAGGCGGCGCCAGATTTCTGTTTCGTGGCGGCCATGGCCTACAGCGGCAACCCGCGCGCGAGGCGTGGAAGTTTACCGGCGAGCCCGCTGGTGACGCGCACGAAACTGCGCTTGACGCCCGGCATCAGGTCTACGGCAAGCAAGCCGGCATTGCGCAGCAACGTGAGCGGAAAAATATTGTTGGAAAAAATCCGGATGAGGCCGTTGGTGAACAGCGAGATCACCTGGTTGTCGCGCCGGCGCCAGTCGGCGTAGCGGCGCAGGACCGTGAGATCGCCGATATCGTCGCCGGTGCGTTGCGCGTCCGCGAGAATATCCGCCATCGCGGCCACGTCGCGCAGGCCCAGGTTGAAGCCCTGCCCGGCCACCGGATGCACCGTGTGCGCGGCGTTGCCGATGAGCGCTAGGCGCGGACGCACCTGTTCCGGCACGCGCGTGAGCGCGAGCGGATAGGAAGCACGGCGGCCGAGGCGCGTGAAGCTGCCAAGCCGGTCGCCGAAACGCTCCTGAAGCTGGCGCAGAAATTCCGCATCGCTCCAGCCGAGGATGGTCTTAACTTCCTCCACGCGCGCGCTCCACACCACGGCGCAGTCGTTCTGCCGTTGCGGCAACAACGCCAGCGGACCGGTGTCAGTAAAACGTTCGTACGCGGTATTGCCATGCGGCAGGCTGGCCGTGACCGTGGTCACGATGGCGGTCTGACGGTATTCGGTGCGCACTGCCTCGATGCCCATGGCCTGGCGCACCGCGGAATGCGCGCCATCGGCGGCAATAACGAGACGCGCCGTGAGCATTTTGTCCTTCCCTTCATGATGGACCGTGACCGTGGCGCACTCGGGCGCAACACGAATATCCCTCATTTCCGCCGGGCACAGCCAGTCGATCTGGCGCGAACCCTCCAGGGCATTGAGCAGCGCTGCGCCAAGTGCGCGGCTGGGCACGACATAACCGAGCGCCGGCAGCCCGGTTTCGGCGGCCGTGAGCCGCGTGATGCCGAAATAGCCGCGGTCCGAGATATGAATGCGGTCGATGAGCGTGGCTTCTGGAACGATGTACTCCCAGACGCCCAGGGTTTCAAAGATACGTTTGGAGCCGTAGGCCAGGGCCAAGGTGCGGTCATCGTAGCCGGGCTGGGAGGAAGCCGTGAGCGGAACCGCCTCGATCACGCCGAGGCGCAGGCCGCTCTGACGCAGCGCGCAAGCAAGGCTGGCGCCGACCAGACCGCCGCCAATAATCAGGACATCATAATCGGCGCGCGTAGTCATCAGTGCCGCATCAAGGCTTCGATCTCGTCGACGGTCTTGGGTGCGTCGCGCGACAGTACTTCGCTGCCGTCGCGCGTGACCAGCACGTCGTCTTCGATGCGCACGCCGATGTTGCGGAACCCCTCCGGGATGTCCTTGGCGTCGGCGATGTAAAGTCCCGGCTCGACGGTAAGCACCATGCCGGGCTCGAGCAGCCGCCAGGTATCGTCGAGCTTGTAGTCGCCGACGTCGTGAACGTCCAGTCCCAGCCAGTGCCCGGTGCGGTGCATGTAGAAACGCTTGTAGTCGCCGTTCTCGATGTGTCCGTCGACGCTGCCATTGAGCAGGCCGAGATCCCGGAGGCCCTGCGTCAGGATGCGCACCGCGCCCTCGTGCGGATCGTTCCAGTGCTTGCCCGGCCGCACTTGCTCGATGGCCGCCTTTTGCGCGGCGAGCACCAGCTCGTAAACTGCGCGCTGCTCGCCGCTGAAACGGCCGGTGACGGGAAAGCTGCGCGTGATGTCAGCGGCATAGCCGTCGATCTCGGCGCCGGCGTCGATCAGCAGCATGTCGCCGGGTTTCAGCTCGGCGTTGTTCTCGGTGTAGTGCAGAATACAGCCGTTGGCGCCGCCGCCCACGATCGGCGGATAGGCGGGAAACGCGCTGCCGCCTTTTTTGAACTCGTGCAGCAGCTCGGCCTCGATCTCGTATTCCATCATGCCCGGTCGGCACACTTGCATCGCGCGTCGGTGTGCCTGTGCGGAAATTTTCGCCGCGCGTTTCATCAGCCGGATCTCCTCCGGTCCCTTGAACAGGCGCATCTCGTGCAGGAGGTGATCGAGGTCCACGAACTCGCCCGGCGCGTGCACGCCGTTGCGCGCCTTGCCGCGCACCTCGTTGACCCAGTTCATCAGGTGCGCGTCGAAATCCGGATAGCGCCCCATGCTGTAGAACACCTTCTCGCGGTTCTCGAGCAGGCCCGGCAGGATCTCATCGATGTCGTCGATCGGAAAGGCGTCATCCGCGCCGTAAAGCTCGCGTGCGCCGTCCAACCCCGCACGCCGGCCTTCCCAGGTCTCCTTCTCCGGACTGCGTTCGCGGCAGAACAGGATGTACTCGCCGTGTTCGCGCCCCGGCACCAGCACCGCCACCGCCTCGGGCTCGGGAAAGTGCGTGAGATAATAGAAGTCGCTATCGGCGCGGAACGGATAATGCACATCGCGATTGCGCACGCGCACCGGCGCGGTTGTAAGGATGGCAACGCCACCGCGCATATAGCTCATCAGCGTCTCGCGGCGCTTTTCAAAAACCTTCATGTCCATATCGGGCATTATGCCAAAATCGGGGCCCGCTGGTGTGAATCCGGCGGCTTGCTATAATCCCCGCGCCTTTGGGCGGATATCCGACAGCCGGTATCTTTTCCATGACCGAAAATGGCCGGCGCCATTACCCGGTCTAATGCGGTTAAATTATGCTATACCGCCTTCATTCCACGTTTCAGGAGCCAAGGTAATGGAAAAGCTTCGCCGCCTCACCAAACCCGTCAGCCATCTGGTTGCTTTCGGCATTTTGGCGCTATCCCTGCATCTGCCTGCAGCGCAAGCCGGCATGATCAACACCGAGGCGGTGGTCAACGCGGCCCAGGTGCAACAGGACCGCGAGCGCCTGCGCGATGTTTTCAACCGCGACGACGTCAAGGCCCAGCTTCTCGCCCGCGGCGTCGATCCGGCGCAGGTGCAGGCG
>NZ_JBAVEJ010000022.1:0-1624 GCF_049587675.1 Sulfuricaulis sp.
CACCATTCCTACTTGTGCAGGTCCGGCGTGGCGCTCAAAGGGGCCTCCCCCAGACTCGCCCCGTCGGCAAGAGGTGATCTCACATGACGGCACAAATCAACGACCCGATGCCGGTTTCGCCGGTGCAGCCGGTGCAGCTCGCGCTCGGCGACAACTTCCGCTTCCGCTGCCACAAGGGCATCGCCTGCTTCAACCGGTGCTGCGAGAACGCGGACGTCCTGCTCACGCGACGCCTTCGCGAAGGTTGGCGCGCGACACCGCCACGGTGGGAAACTAGTGGACTGTAACGGTTGAATCGGGAGTAATTCGACGCGATGGATCGAAGTACTTCCATTTCACGGGTTTGGCCTGCGTGTTGTACTGGCGGATGTAACGCATGAGTTTCCTCTTCAGATCGGGCACCGAAGTGAACACACCGCGGGCGATCACGTCGCGTTCGATCTTGGCGAACCACAGTTCGACCTGGTTCAACCACGACGAGTAGGTGGGAGTGAAGTGCAGGTGAACGTTGGGATACTCCGCGAGGAATTCGTCGACGCGCTTGGTCTTGTGCGCCGAGAGGTTGTCAGCGATGACGTGGATCTCCTTGCCGCGCGGCTGGTTGACGACGATGTCGTTGAGGAACGCGACGAACTCGGCCGAGGTGTGGCGCTCGGCGGTCTTGCCGAGCACTTCCCCAGTCTTCGTGTTGAAGGCCGCATACAGCGACAGTGTGCCGTGACGAAAGTATTCGAAGCCGTGCCGCTCGGCACGTCCCGGCGACAGCGGCAACACCGGGTCCTTGCGATCGAGGGCCTGAATCGCCGTCTTCTCGTCCACGCAGAACACCGCGGCATGCTGCGGTGGGTTCAGATACAGCCCAATCACGTCAGCGGCCTTGGTCTCGAAGTCGGGATCGTTCGAAGCGATGTAACCCTCAAGCCGATGCGGCTTCAGGCCGTGCTTGGCCCAGATGCGCGTAACCGTCATGTGCGATATGTCGCCACCCAATTCGGCGGCCAGCCTGCGCGAGGACCAGTGCGTCGAACCGTCGGCCGGCTTGCGCTTGGTCGTCCACGCCAGTACGCGTGCTTCCAGCCGATCCGTGACCTTGTAGCGCTCACGTCCCGCATGCCGCGCAAACAGCCCGGCCAGCCGCTCGGTCTCGAAGCGCTTGCTCCACCGACTAATGTAGCTGTCGGCGCAATCAAGCTTGGTCCGGATCTCGGCCCAGGTGCAGCCTTCGGCAAGCAGCAGTACCAGCCGCGCACGACGCGCCGAGTCCGCTCGACCATTCCTGGCACTGGCCTGCCGCTGCAATTCAGTTTGCTCGCTCTTGGTGAGTTTCATCGCACCCTCCGCAGGCACGATGATACTACCGTTTTAAGTGTTACAGTCTACTAGGCGGC
Source organism: Sulfuricaulis sp. (assembly GCF_049587675.1). Taxonomy (GTDB): domain Bacteria; phylum Pseudomonadota; class Gammaproteobacteria; order Acidiferrobacterales; family Sulfurifustaceae; genus Sulfuricaulis. The sequence goes on from NZ_JBAVEJ010000022.1 coordinate 1,389, forward strand.
CGCACAAGCGCGAACACCGAGCACTTCTGCGTCCGGCTTCCCTCGGTACTGCGCTCCGCCTTATCAATCGGCAACGGCCCGAATCGACCCAGGCGATGTTGAGTCCTCGGTCCCCGACACCAACGAAGGAATGCGCGACCTCTTCCTGATTTGGATTCATTCGCGTCGATTGTCGAGCATCAATTTACATGGAGGTCTCGGATGTCGGACAAGCCACCAAGGTAATGGGATAGGAT
>NZ_JBAVEJ010000023.1:0-4903 GCF_049587675.1 Sulfuricaulis sp.
GCGCCGCGATGACCGGCTCCGGCGTGGTGACGCGCCAGCTTGAAGTGCCGGACGCCTACCGGCGCGTGTCGCTTGTATGGCGCCGCAGTTTCCCGCGCGCGGCCGCGGTCGAGGCCTTGGCCCAGGTCATCCTCGCCAATCTTCCGAATACCGTCCGCGTGGCGGGAGGGGCCCGGCGCGATACGCAGTCTACACGGCCGCGCGCCGGTGCTCGTAAATAAAGTAGACCAGCGGGATAACCAGCAGCGTCAATGCCGTTGAAGCGAAGGTGCCGTAGACCAGCGAGACTGCCAGTCCGCCGAACACCGGGTCGAAGGCCATGATGAAAGTGCCGAGGATGATGGCGAAGGCGGTCAGCATGATCGGCCGCAGGCGCGTGATGCCGGCCTGCAATACCGCCTCGTCCAGCGTGTGACCGGCGCGGCGGTACTCGAGGATGAAATCGATGAGCAGCAGTGAGTTGCGCACCACGATGCCGGCAAGCGCGATCACGCCGATCATCGAGGTGGCGGTGAAGTACTGCCCCATGATCGTGTGTCCCGGCAGCACGCCCACGACGGTCAGCGGAATCGCGCCCATGACGATGAGCGGAATCGCGAACGAGCGGTAATAACCGACGAGTACAAGATAGATCAGGATGATCGCCACCGCGAACGCCGAGCCCAGGTCGCGGAACACGTCGAGCGTGAGGCGCATCTCGCCGTCCCAGCGCACTGAATAGCCGGTCGTGTCCGGGTCGGCCATGAAGTACTGCGTCAGCTTCGTCCCCGACGGCAGCGGATGGCTGCGCAGGTAATTCCACATCTTGAGCACGGCATAGACCTGGCTGGTCGAACCCAGCTCGCCCGTGACGTACACCACCGGGTACTGGTCCTTGTGCAGAATCGGCTTGGGCGTGATGTGCTGCTCGATGAGCGCGATGTCGGTCAGCGGCACCTGCCGCCCCTGGGGGCTGGTGAAAAATACCCTGGACAGGGCCGCCGGCCCCGCGCGGCCGGCGGCCGGCACGCGGAACCGGATCGGCACCGGTTCCTTCTCGAACGCCAAATGCACCGTGCCGGCGTCCACGCCGGCAAGAAACGCGCGCAGCGTCTCGGCGACCTGTGCCGGTTCGATACCCGCGAGCGTGGCCTTCTCGCGGTTCACCACGATGTGGTATTCGGTGTAATCGTCGGTCACCGAGTCGTCCACGTCCACGACGTCGTCGGTTTTATCGAACACCGCGCCGCGCAGCTCTTTCGCGAGCTTGCGCAGCTGTGTGTAGTCCGGCCCATACAGCTCGGCCAGGATCGTCGCCCGTACCGGCGGGCCCGGCGGGTCTTCAACGAGTTTGATGTTGGCGCCGGTCTCCCGCGCCACTTCCGCGAGCGGCTTGCGCAGGTCTAACGCGATATCGATCGAGGACTCGGAGCGCTCATGCTTGTTGCGCAGATTCACGCGCACCTCGGCGACATGCGGTCCGGATTGGAGTCCGGCCCCGCGCAGCAACCCGTTGAAGTCGATCACGCCGGTTTCGCCCACCGTGGTTTCGTAGGTTTCCACCTGCGGGTGGCGGCGCACGACGTCGCCCACGAGCCGCGAGACGCGATCGGTCTCTTCCAGGCTCGTGCCCTCGGGCATGTCGACGGTGACGTTGAAGGTATTGGTGTCGTTCTTGGGCAGCATCTTGAACAGCACCAGATTGAATGCCGGCATGGCGAGTACGAGCAATATGAGCACGCCGATTACGAGAAAAAATTTACGCCGCGCACCGCTGTCGGCGATTAGCCGGCTCATGATCCGGGCGTAATGCCGTTCCAGGAAACCCTGATGGTGTGCAAGCCCTTCATGCTCGTGACCGTGTACCTTGAGGAAGCGGTACGCCGCCCACGGCGCCACGGTGTAGGCGATGACGAGCGAGGTGAGCATCGCCACCGGCACGTTGAACGGGATCGGCGCCATGTACGGCCCCATCATCCCGGTGACCCAGAACATGGGCAGGAATGCGAGGATGACCGTGAGGGTCGCGAGATTCGTCGGCCTGCCGATCTCGTTCACCGCCATGACCGCCTGCTGCATCCGGTCGGCGCCTTTCTGGGCGTAATGCCGGAAGATGTTTTCGATCACGACGATGGAGTCGTCGACCATCAGGCCGAGCGACAGAATCAGCGAAAACAGGGTGATCCGGTTGATGCTCTGCCCCGCGATCAAACCGACCGCCAGTGTGATGAAGAGAATCAGCGGGATGGTGATGGTGATCACGGAAGCGGCGCGCCAGCCGAGGAAAAACACCAGCAGCACCACCACGGTGCCGATGGCGATGGCGAGATGCTCCATGAGCGTGTTGACCGCGTCGTTGGCCTTGGCGCCGTCGTTGCGCGTGACGTTCACCTGCACGTTCGGGGGAATCACCGTGGGACGGATGCGCTCCAGTTCGCGCAGCGTTTCCTCGGCGACCGTGACCGCGTTGGTGCCGGCGCGCTTGGCGACGGAGACAATCACGGCCGGAATTTCGTAGTCGGCCGGCCGCTGGCCGGTGTACGCCGGTCCGTAACCGATGCGGTGCGTGCGCTCGATTTCCTCGGGGCCGTCGGTGACCGTGGCCACCTGCTTCAGGTACACCGGCCGGTGCGCCGTCAGCCCCACCACCAGATTGCCGACGTCGTCCGCGTTCTTCAGAATGCCGCCGGCCAGCACCGAGGCCACGCGATTGCCGCCCACGAACGCGCCCGAGGGAATGTCGACGTTGGTGGCGCCGACCACCTGGCGTATGTCGGACAGCGTGACGTTGTAGGCGTGCAGGCGGTCGAGATCGAGACTGACATTGATCGCGCGCCGCCGTCCGCCGTGCACGTACGCGAGCGACGTGCCCTCCACACGGCGCAGGTGTTCGAGCACGTCGTTGGCAATTCCGCGCAGCCGGCAATCCACCGTGCCAGAGCACGAAAGCGAAATCGTCAGGATCGGCACGTCGTCCACGTCCGCGGGCTTGATCAGCGGCTGCAGCGTTCCCGGCGGCATGCGGTCGATGTTGCTCATGATGCGGTCGTAGAGCTTGACCAGCGAATCTTCCTTGTTCTGTCCGACCTTGAACTGCACCGTCACCACGCCCGTCGAGTTCATGGCCATGCCATAGGTGTGTTCGACCCCGGCCAGTCCCTGGAGTATCGCCTCGAGCGGCTTGATGATGAGTTGCTCGATTTCGTCAGGCGTGGCGCCGGGTTTCTGGACGATGATGTTCGCGGCCGGCACCACGATACGCGGGTTTTCTTCGCGCGGCGTGACCAGGAACGCGAACATTCCCGCGAGGAACGCAAACAGCATGACCAGGAGCGTGAGCTTGCTGTCGATGAAATAGCTGGCGATCCGGCCGGCGATGTTGAGGCCGTTATCGGAACCGGTTTCCCCGGATTGTTTTTCTCTTGCCATGATCGGGTGAAACTATCGGCTCACGCGTTTGATCGGACTGCCGTCGTGCAAGTCGGCGAGGTCGCCGAGTACCAGCGTTTCATCGCCGTGCAGCCCGCTCAGGATTTCCACCTGCGTCCCCGGCGTGCCGCCGGGACGCACCATGCGAAAGCGTGCTTCGCCCGCTGGGCTCAGCACGAACACGCCGGGGATACCGCCGCGCTCCACCAGCGCCTGGCGCGGGATGCGGATTCTGAGCAACTCCGCCGGCTTAACTTGCAGCGCGAACACCGGGCGGTTCATCTGTGGCAACGACGGCGGCGTTGCGGGCGTTTTTTTCTGACAGCCGGCGAGCGGCAGGGCGGACAGCATGGCGACAAAAAGCAGGCGTGCCGGGCTCATGGGGCGGTTCCCTCCGGCAACGGCAGCGTGCCCTCCGCAAGACGCAGCGCCGAGCGGCCGACTTCGAGATCGACACGTGAGTTCAGTTCCTCCATGCGCGCGTCGGTGTAAGACCGCTCTGCCTGCAGCAAGTCGATGAGAATGGTCCGTCCCTGACCGTAACGCCGGTCGACGAGCCGGACGTTCTCGCTTGCGCGTTCGACGTTGCCGGCGGCGGTCGCGTGCCGCGCCCTGGCTTCGCGCAGATTGTCGTGCGCCGCACGCACGTCGTTGCGAACCGACTGTTCCTGCGCCTGCGCGCGCCATTGCATCTCGTTCTCCTCGGCGAGTGCGGCGCCAATCTCGCCCTGGTGCCGGCCACCGGCATAGAGGTCGAGACTCACCACGCCCATGACGCTCGAGGAATGACTGTCGAAGCCGGGGTTGTCGTCGTACCAGTTGCTGGTGGCGATCAAATCGACGCTGGGTTTGTGGGCCGCGCGCGCCGCCTGCACCCGCGCCCTGGCGGCCTGACGCTGGGTCCGGGCGGCCGCCAGATCCTTGCGGCCGGCGAGCGCGCGCGTTTCGCTGTCGGCGAGATTCGATTCGCGCAAGGCCTCGATATCCTCACGCGCGGCCGCCACGCTGATATCGCGGTCGAGCGGCAGGCCCATGACCAGCTTGAGCTGATTACGCGCGGTCTCGACGCGGGTGATGACTTGTTCACGGCTCGCTTGCACCGCGGCCAGGTTGACCTCGGCGGTGAGCTTGTCCGATACCACGGTGCGGCCCTCGCGCGAAAGTTGCGCCGTGCTGCGCGCGTGTTGCTGCGCCGCCTCGACCGCGTCGTCGGCGATGGTCAGCGCTTCCTGCGCCGCCAGCAGGGCGATGTAGGCGCGTTGCGTGTGGAAGGCGGTGATTTCGCGCGCGCGCTCGTATTGCAGCTGCGCGTTCTTTTCCATTTCCTCGGCGCTGGTGAGCGAGGATGAAATCCGGCCGCCGCTGTAAACCGGCAGGCGCAGCGCGAGTTGCGTCATGTGCAGGTCGCTCGTGCCCGGATGGTTCAGGCGCGCGGGGTCGAAGTCTTGGGTGGTGACGCTGCGGGTGTTGAGCTTGTCGGCGAACGCGTCGAGCG
>NZ_JBAVEJ010000024.1:0-10840 GCF_049587675.1 Sulfuricaulis sp.
CCCGAAGACATCATCAAATATCGCCAGAACATGATGAAAGCCATCGGCGGGCATACCGGCGCGGCCGGGGCAATCATTCAAGGCAAAGTGGATTACAAGAACCAGCTCGCCGATCATGCCCGCGCCCTGCAGGCGTTGACCAGCGACATCCCGGCGCTATTCCCGAAGGATTCCGATTTCGGCGAGACCAAAGCCAAAGACGGCGTGTGGTCGAACCGCGCGGAATTCGAGAAGACCGCCAAGGACGCCAAGGCCAGGGTCGCGGCGTTTGCCAAGGCGGTCCAGGGCGGCAATCAACAGGCCATCGTCGCGAGCTACAAGGAAATGGGCGAAGGCTGCAAGAGCTGCCACAAGGATTTCCGCAAGAAAGAGGATTAAGGCAAACATTACTGACGGGAACGCATGGTAACGCCCAACCACGCAGGGGTCTTTCTCTGGCTGATGGTTACGGCTGTTCCGCCCCTGGCCGCCGACGATGTCATGCGCCAGGGTGAATATCTGTTCCGTGCCGCCGGTTGCGCCAACTGCCACAGCGACGAGAAAAACAAGGGCGCCCCACTCGCGGGCGGACGTGCGCTTGAAACCCCCTTCGGGACCTTTTATTCCCCCAATATCACGCCCGACCCCGAAACCGGCATTGGCCGCTGGAGCGAGGCCGACTTCGTGCGCGCCCTGCGCGAGGGGTTGGATGACGAAGGCAATCATTTATACCCTGCATTTCCCTACGCTTCCTACACACAGCTCACCGATGCCGACCTGCACGCCATCAAGATTTATCTCTTCAATCAGAAACCGATGCGGCAAGCCAACAAACAACATGAATTGCCGTGGTATCTGCGTTCCCGTGCCTCGCTCCGGATCTGGAAGATGTTGTTTTTCAATCCCGGCCCGTTTCAGCCGCAGCCCGATCAATCGGTGGCGTGGAATCGCGGCGCATATCTGGCAACCGCCATCGCCCATTGCGGCGAATGCCACACGCCACGCAATATCCTGGGCGGTTTCAAGCAATCGCAGCGCTTTGCCGGCAACCCCGACGGCGTGGATGGCGCGAAAGTACCCAACATCACTCCGGACAAGAAAACCGGCATCGGCAAGTGGAGCCAAAGCGATCTGGTCGAATACCTCGAAACGGGGGCGATGCCGGACGGCGATTATGCCGGCGACGCCATGGCCGAGGTGATCGACAACAGCCTGTCACATCTGACGAAAGACGACCGCAAGTCCATCGCTATTTATGTGATGTCGCTGCCTTCGGTGGAAAGCGTGGCGCATGAACACAAACCCGGGCAAAAGAAACCGAAAACGAAAAATGATTACGAGTAGTAACATGGAAATATTCTCGGTGGCCGCTGCGGGCCTCCGCCACCATGACCCGGCATAGCGAGTTTGTTGAATTTGTGCTCGAATTGCTGGCGCCGATAGGCGCAGTCCGGGCACGTGCCATGTTCGGAGGTTTCGGGATCTACCGGGGCGACAGCTTCTTCGCCATCATTGTGGAAGATAAGCTGTATTTTAAAACAGATCATGTGACTCGCGGCGAGTTTACCGTACGCGGACTGTCCCCCTTCACGTATACCGCGCGCGGAAAATCGATCAGCATGCAATACTACGAAGCGCCGCCGGAAGTATTCGAGGAAGCGGAGGCCATGCAGTACTGGGCTCAGCAAGCTGTTGGCGCAGCAATACGCGCCAAGAGCGGCAAGAAATTGCCAGCTCGGCCCTCAAAGCGGCGACCGAAATGATCGCCTGACAAAACCTGAATAACTCGCTTGCGATGAAAATATTTTTATATTGTTTAGCCATTCTCATGGCGCTCTCTGTCCAGGCTTGTACCCAGCGGGCGTGGTATGAAGGGGTTAAACAGAGCCACCGGAACGAGTGCAACAAAGCCCCGCCATCCGAGCGCGAAGAATGTTTGAGAACCATGGATAGCGATAGCTATGACGAGTACCAGAGAAAAAGACAGGAGGAAATCAAAAAGGACAACTAGAGAAGCTCTGAACAAGTCCGCCGTTCGTACTGAGCCCGTTCGTGCTTGGACAACTTCCACACGAGCGGACTCAGGACGGGCGTAAGGTAGAAACGGGATCGAACTGTTTCTAGCTCCGGGGTGTGCATTACCCCATGGAACCCCGGGCAGCTTTCTTGGCGCGTTTCGCGGCGCGTTTTTCCTTCATGGTCTTCTCCGGCGCCTTCTTGGTTTGCTTCTTACTGTCCATGCCTTTGCTCATTGCCCTGCTCCTAAGTGGTTGAGATCATTATCTTGCCCGCAAAACGGATGAAGCGCCAGCGGTCCGGGATTACAGATCGTGGCGGATGTCAGGAAATTTGACTTGCGTATTGCTGGTCTATAATTACGGCACGATCTGTCAAATATCGTGACGACGGCATCGTTAACCCAGGAGCAATGAATGGCTGATCATGAGCTGGACGTTCGCGGAGTGAATTGCCCAGTGCCTGTCATGCGCATGCGGAAAGAACTGGAAACGATGACGAGTGGCCAGACGCTGCGTGTCCTGGCGTCGGATCCGGGATCCGTTCGGGACATCAATGCCTACGTAAAAAGCTCGGGGGATACGCTGCTCGAATCAAAAAAGACCCCCGAGGGGGATTTCGAATTTTTGCTGAAGCGGGTATAAATAAAATCACTCTTTGTCTTCGGCCGCCTATTTGTCATCAACTGAACCAGGGGTGTATTGGCAGAATTCCATGAAAAACAAAGACAAATCTGACAAGCCTGCCTTCAATGGCCGTAATCGCCGTAATAATAAGGCACGGCGCGTAGCAAAGGACCGGCGCGATAACATGCGCTGGGAGATGGACAATCCCATCCGGCGCAAAAGCCCGGGGCGCCGCGTCTTCGATCGGTTACTGCACGCGCTGCACGCCTTGGATCAAACACTGAAGAAATAGTTTGGATTCGCGATTTCCTATAGCGGTTTAATCAACCCCTCCCCGTCGTGCTTCGGGCTGTTGACGCCGAAACCCACCGGGTAGAACTCCATTTCTTTTTCCGGATAGGTCTTGAGCAAAGGCATGACCTTCTCCCGATCGTGCACCTCCGGGTCCAACCATAGTTCATAATCCTGCGGCGCCAGAATCACCGGCATGCGATCGTGTCTCTGGCTTATTAATTCGTTAGCAGTGGTGACAATAATCGTGCACGAGTCGACTGGTTCCGCGCCCTCCGGCTCCCCCCAGCGTTCCCACAGACCGGCGAAGGCAAACGGTTTCCCATCCTTCATACGAATGTAATACGGTTGTTTCCTCGGCTTGCCGGGCCTCCATTCATAAAAACCATCCGCCGCGATCAAGCAGCGCCGGCGCCGGAACGCGGTGCGGTACGCCGGCTTCACCGCCACGGTCTCCGCCCGCGCGTTGATGGTGCGATAACCGATCTTCTTGTCCTCCGCCCAGGCCGGTATCAACCCCCAGTACATCAGCGTAAGTTCCCGGCCCTCCGGCATTGCGCGGCACGCGAGGACATCATAAGTCGGGGCAATGTTATACCGCGGCTCGACAAACAAACTCCCCGCCCTGGCCTTGAACAACTCGGCATGGACCTCCACGGGCTTGGTGCTGGTATATCGGCCGCACATGTGCGAAGAATATCACCGTACTGCTGAACGCGACCTGTCCATGCTCTTGCTCATCGTCTTGCTCCGGGGTGGTCGAGATCACGATATTGCGCGCAAAAAGGACGAGTCGCCAGCGGCGGCGATATCTGCTCCAACGGGGCTTGAATAATTGACTCCGACGCCATTTAATCGGGGACTATCAGGAGGCCAAAATGAAAATCAAATTCAAGGATTACCGTGTGCGGGATGGCGAAAAGGTCAACCTCAAAAAGTGGCCAACGAAAGTCAAGCCCGTATACGAGTCCAAGAAACATTACCAAAAACTCCTGGAAGAACAGGTTGAGCAACTGAGCTCGCTGCAACGCCTGCTGTACGCGTCCGACCGCTACGCGCTGCTGCTGATATTCCAGGCGATGGACGCCGCCGGCAAGGACGGCGCCATCCGGCACGTGATGTCCGGCGTCAACCCGCAAGGCTGCCAGGTGTTCAGCTTCAAGCACCCGAGCGCCACGGAACTCGATCACGATTTTCTATGGCGCACTAATCAATGCCTGCCGGAACGCGGCCGGATCGGCATCTTCAACCGGTCTTACTATGAGGAAGTGCTGATCGTTCGCGTGCATCCGGAGATTCTCCACAGCCAAAACATCCCGGATGAACTGCTCGACGGGAAAACCGTGTGGGAGGAGCGGTTTCGCTCGATCCTGGATTTGGAAAAGCACCTCAACCGCAACGGAACCCAGATCATCAAGTTCTTCCTGCACCTCTCGGAGAAAGAGCAGCAAAAGCGCTTCATCGAGCGCATCGACGATCCGGACAAGAACTGGAAATTCAGCATGCTGGATGTCGAGGAGCGGAAATACTGGAAAGAATACATGCATGCCTATGAGGAATGCCTGAGCGCCACCAGCACCGACCACGCGCCCTGGTATGTCGTTCCCGCCGACGACAAGCTGAACGCCCGGTTGATTATTTCCTCGATCATTGTCGACACGCTGAAAAAACTCAAAATGAGCTATCCGGCAACGGACAAGGCACGCCGCCAAGAATTGCTGTCGATCCGCGAATTGCTAACGAAATAAGTCATAGCGCGTTGCATGGTGCCGCCTGCGGCGGCGATGAAAAAATAATTGCGGGTGAAGCGCGCGATACCGTTTAAAGCCTGGATGCCCGCCTCCGCAGGCATGACAACAAACATAGCTTTCGCGGGGATGACAACAAGAATTGGGGCCGCCTTCGCGGGGACAACGCCTGGATCTCCGCCTTCGCGGAGATGACAACCAACTCTACTTTCGCTGGGACGACACAGAGAGAATTAATAATCCTTCGGCGACGACGCCCTCGCCGCCAAATACGCCCCCACCACTATTAACACTCCCCCTACCCACTCCCTCATTGTCACGACTTCATTAGTTAGCAACTGCTGCGAAATAGCGCCGGCGACGAGCTCGACTAACGCTATCACCGCCGAGCGATGCACCGGCATGTGCGTCACGCCGTACTGCACTAGCACCGTCATCAGCAGGATGCCGAACACGCCGAGCGCCACCGCGCCGGCGAAGATCGAGCCGGACGGCTTCGGCACGGGCAGGGAAAAGGCCGCGATCATGATGACGCCGACGATCACGACGCCGGCCCAGACGGACAGCGCTTTGGCGGCGATGGAAACCTCCTGCACCTTGCGCACGATCACGTTGGACAACGCGAACGCGAAGCCTGAGGTGAGCGCCATCCAGTCAGGCTTGCCCTGTGGCCACGGCGCGCCGAGGATGGGATTCCACAGCATCAACAGCGCGCCGCTCATGGCGATGACGAGGCTGGCGAAGCCCACTCGCGTGATGCGCTCGTGCAGGAACAATCTGCCCATGAGCGTGGCCCAGAGCGGCGAGAGATAGAACAGCAGCAGCACGCGCAGGATGTTGCCTTCCAGCACCGCCTCGACGAAGGCGATGTTGGTCCAGCCGGCGGCGAGCATCAGCAGCGCCAGCATCGCCGGGCTGCGAGTGAATTCCGGGATGGACCTGGCGGTGCGCGGCAGGCTTACGACCAGCGCCGCTCCGTACAGCGTGAGCGTGAGCCAGATGCCGCCCAGGCCGCCGCCTTCGAGCAGGCGCATGGGATACCAGATCACGCCCCACAGAGTGGCGCCGATCAGCATGGCGACAACGGGGTAAAACCGTGGCTCGTCGTTGGATGGCATCAGGCGCTTCCCGTATAATTCTTTTTTCCCTAAAACCCGAACAACATGAATTCCCGGCTCGCGAGCTTACAGCCCTATCCTTTCCAACGGCTCGCCCAGCTCATCCACGGCCTCACTCCGCCCGCCGGCATGACGCCGATACGTCTGTCCATGGGCGAGCCGCAGCATGCCGCACCCGCTTTCGTTTTGGAAGCCCTCAAGTCCAACCTTTCCGGCCTGTCGAACTACCCGGTGACCAAGGGCTCGGCCGAGTTGCGCCAGTCCATCGCCGGCTGGGCCACGCAGCGATTTCATCTGAACAAGATAGCGCTCGACCCCGAGCGGCATGTCTTGCCCGTCGCCGGCACGCGCGAGGCGCTGTTTTCGATCGCCCAGGCCGTCATCGACCGGCGCGTGAATTCGCAGCGGCCTTCCGTGGTCATGCCGAATCCGTTCTATCAGATCTACGAAGGCGCGGCGCTGCTGGCCGGCGCCAGACCGTATTTCATGAACGCCATGGAGGAGAACGGCTACCGCGCGGACTTCGCGCAAGTGCCGGAGGAAATCTGGCAGAAGGTACCGCTGGCTTACATCTGCTCTCCGGGAAACCCGACAGGAGCGGTGCTGACCCGCGACAATCTCGCCAATCTGATCGAACTGGCGCACAAATACAATTTCATCATCGCCTCGGACGAATGTTATTCCGAAATCTACTTCGACGAGGCAAAACCGCCGCTTGGGCTACTGCAAGTGGCGAACGATCTCGGCATACGGGATTACCAACACTGCCTCGTGTTCCACAGCCTGTCGAAGCGCTCCAGCCTGCCGGGGCTGCGCTCCGGTTTTGTCGCCGGCGACGCCGCGGTGCTGGAACAGTATCACCTGTTCCGCACCTACCAGGGCTGCGCCCTGCCGCCGCCGACCCAGTCGGCCAGCCAGGCGGCGTGGAACGACGAGGCGCATGTGCGTACCAACCGCGACCTGTACCGCAGCAAGTTCGATGCGGTGCTGAAAATCCTCGCACCGGTGCTGGACGTGAAAAGACCCGAGGCCGGCTTTTACCTCTGGCCGCGACTGCCGCAGGACGACGAGACCTTCACGCGCCAGCTGTACGCGCGCGAAAACGTGCTGGTGCTGCCGGGCAGCTACCTGTCACGCGAGACCGAGGCTGGCAATCCGGGCAAAAACCGCGTGCGCATGGCGCTGGTGACGCCGCTGGCCGAATGCGTCGAGGCCGCACAGCGCATCCGAAATTATGTAGAATCGCTGAAATGAAACGGCCGAAATCAGATGAAGGATTTCAGTTAAGATACAGACTAATCAAGGAAATCTATCCATGAGCGACATACAGTCCACCATCAACGAGGCCTTCGAACGGCGCGGTGCGATCACCCCGCGTAACGTCGACACTCACGTCAAGGACGCAGTGCACGAGGCGATCAACTTGCTGGATACCGGCAAGGCGCGCGTGGCCGAGAAGCAAAGCGGCCGATGGGTCGTGAATGAATGGCTGAAAAAGGCAGTGCTGCTCTATTTCCGCATCGAGGACAACAGTTTCATCAAGGGCGGCTATACAAACTATTACGACAAGGTACCGTCCAAGTTCGCGGACTACAACTCCAAGAGCTTCCGCGAAGGCGGCTTCCGCGTGGTGCCACTGGCGGCGGTGCGCAAGGGCGCCTATATCGCGCCGAGCGTGGTGCTAATGCCCTCGTACGTGAATATTGGCGGCTACGTGGACGAAGGCACCATGGTGGACACCTGGGCCACGGTCGGCTCCTGCGCCCAGATCGGCAAAAACGTGCACCTCTCAGGCGGTGTCGGCATCGGCGGCGTGCTCGAGCCAGTGCAGGCGGCGCCCACCATAATCGAGGACAACTGCTTCATCGGCGCGCGTTCGGAGGTGGTCGAGGGCGTTATCGTGGAGGAAGGTTCGGTGATCTCCATGGGCGTCTATATCGGCCAGAGCACCAAGATCTATAACCGACTGACTGGCGAAGTCAGCTACGGGCGCATCCCCAAGGGCTCGGTGGTGGTTTCAGGAAATCTGCCGTCTTCGGATGGCAAGTACAGCCTCTACTGCGCCGTGATCGTGAAACAGGTGGATGAGAAGACGCGCTCCAAGGTCGGCATCAATGAACTTTTGCGTGACATTTGAGTGCCGAAATAACTGCGAAACTTTTCAATATTTTTTCAATTAGTTATAAAGAATGTCTGACAAAACGCTGGAGCTTGCCAAGCAGCTGATCGAACGACCGTCGCAGACGCCGCGAGACGAAGGTTGCCAGGAACTCATGATCGCGCGCCTCACACCGCTAGGCTTCACGGCCGAACGGCTGCGCTTCGGCGACGTGGACAACTTGTGGGCGACTCGCGGCACGGCCAAGCCGCTGGTAGTGTTTGCCGGCCATACTGATGTCGTACCCTCCGGCCCGCGCGAGGCTTGGAAGAGCGACCCTTTCAAGCCCGAGGTCCGTGACGGCCATCTATACGGGCGCGGCGCCGCCGACATGAAATCCTCGCTGGCAGCGTTTATCACCGCCATCGAGGATTTTCTGGTCAAGCACCCCCGCCACAAGGGTTCCATTGGCCTGCTCATCACCTCCGATGAGGAAGGCCCCGCGCTCCATGGCACGGTCAAGGTCATGGAATGGCTTGGCAAACATGGGATCAAGATCGACCACTGCGTCGTCGGCGAACCGTCTTGTGTCGAGGCTTTGGGCGATACCATCAAGATCGGGCGGCGCGGCTCGCTCACCGGGCGCATGTTTGTGCATGGCAAGCAAGGGCATGTTGCTTATCCACAGCTGGCGAATAATCCCATTCACCGGCTGGCACCGGCGCTAGCGGAACTGACCGCGACCGAATGGGACCAGGGCAACGCCGATTTCCCCCCGACCAGCTTCCAGATCTCGAATATCCACGGCGGGACCGGTGCCGAGAACGTCATCCCGGGCCGGCTCGAGCTGGTGTTCAATTTCCGCTTCTCAACTGCGGTGACCGACGCCGATCTGCGTCACCGGGTCGAGGAAATCCTCCAGCGCCACGGGATAAATCACCAGACCCAGTGGATCCTGTCCGGGCATCCGTTCCTGACCCGGGGCACCGCATTGATCGATTCCGTGCGCCGGGCCGTGAAGGAGGAGCTGGGTGTGGAAGCCAACCCGTCAACGTCTGGCGGGACCTCGGATGGTCGTTTTATCGCGCCCACGGGGACCGAGGTGGTTGAACTCGGCCCCCTCAACCGAACCATCCATCAGATCGATGAGTGCATCGCGGTGGACGATCTGAGCCGCCTGTCGCGCGTATACCGCCGAATATTAGAAAATCTCCTCGTCTGAGCAGAATAAATATATACCTTGAGAATCATAGCTATAAATGTATTTTCTGGTCTATATTCTAGGTTATGTCCGGTGTATTTTGCTTGCTCCCTGAGACCGTTCACACAGGCGAAGAACGCTATACTTTGAAAAAACCAAAGTGCCACGAATCGGCGACCGACACAGACAAGGATTGGGTTGTACCCATGCATGACGTAATGATTTTTAACGCCGCCCTTGCTGTCATCGGCTCGATACCTCGAACTGCCCGCGCCCTTACCCGGAACATCAGGGAACGAACGCATGAATGACCTGCAGATGGTCGGCCTGACCGATCCCGGCCGGGTGCGCAACCAGAACGAGGACAGCATCGCTCATATTCCCGAGGCGGGTTTGGTGGTGGTTGCCGACGGCATGGGCGGCCATCAGGCGGGTGAGGTAGCCAGCAAGCTGGCGGTGGACGTGATTACCCGCCATATCATCGGCACCCTGGCCGAGGCTGGCACAATCGGCAATGGCACCTTCGAAAGCAAGATGATCGGCGATGCCATTCAGCTCGCGAATCGCGCTATCTATGAGCTCGCCCGTCAGCAGCCGGAATACGCGGGCATGGGCTCGACCGTGGTCGTCACGGTTTTTCATGGCGGGAAACTGTGGGTCGGCCACGTGGGTGACTCGCGTCTCTACCGCTTTCGCGGCGGCTTGCTGGAGCAGATCACCATGGATCATTCAGTCGTACAGGAGCTGGTCAGCCGCGGTCTGGTGACCGTCGAGGAAGCACGGCTGTCGGTAAACAAGAACCTGGTGACGCGCGCCTTGGGCGTGGATGCCGCCGTGGTGCCCGACGTCGCCGAGCAAACGCTGAACGACGAAGACATCTATCTGCTCTGCTCGGACGGCCTGAACGACGTCCTGGCCGACGGCGACATTGAAATGATGCTCATCGAGTATGGGCGCAATCTCGAAGCCGCGGCGCGCCGCATGGTGGACATCGCCAACGAACGCGGCGGGCCGGACAATATATCGGTGATCCTGGTGCGCGCCAATCATGGTTTCGCGCGCGACCAGGAAACTTTACAGAAACTGCGTGCTCAGGTTTAACATACGAATTACTGTTATTTTTTTGCTGACGATAACGGGACCGGGGAAATAAAATGGCCAAGATCATCATCAAGTTCAACAACGAGGTCATCGACCATATCGACCTCAGACAGGGCGACATGAAAATCGGCCGCAAACCGGGTTGCGAAATCATGATCGACAATCTGGCCATCAGCGGCGAACACGCCAACATCTTCACCGTGGGCGAAGACTCGTTCATCCAGGACATGGGCAGCACCAACGGAACGTTCATCAATAACAAGAAGATCACCAAGCATCACCTGAAAAACGGCGATGCCGTCGTTATTGGTAAACACACGCTGATTTATCTGACCGATTCGGCGCGCGCCAGGGATCCGGAAGATTTCGCCAAGACCGTCATCATCAGTCCCGCCGCACGCGAACCCGTTGAACCCCGACCCGCACCCACGCCCGCAACGCCGGAGACAGGCGAATCACCGGCAATCACGGTGGAGACGCTGAATAAGAACGCACCGCCGCCCAAGGTGGATCGGCACGGCGCTCTGTTCGTGTTGAGCGGTGTGAACAGCGGCAAACGCATTGAACTGATGAAAAAAATCACCAACCTCGGCCGCACCGGCAAACGCGCCGGCGTCATCGCCCAAATTGGCGACGGTTATTTGCTCACCCCGGGCGATGAC
>NZ_JBAVEJ010000025.1:0-1591 GCF_049587675.1 Sulfuricaulis sp.
AGCATGGTGCGCGTGGCAAATGGCGCAGGCGAGCGCATCGGCGGCATCGGCCTGCGGCGCGGCGCTGAGCCCGAGCAGGGCCTTCACCATGTGCTGAACTTGCTGCTTGCCGGCATGGCCCTTGCCCACGGCGGCGCGCTTGATCTGCAGGGCGGTATACTCGGCGATATCGAGCATCTGGTTGGCGCCGGCGAGAATCGCCGCGCCGCGTGCCTGCCCCAACTTGATCGCGGAGTCGGCGTTTTTTGCCATGAAGACCTTTTCGATGGCCAGCATCGTCGGTTGGTAGGTTTTGATGATCTCGGTCACGCCGTCATAGACAGTCTTCAGCCGGTCGGCGAGTTCGCCCTTGGGCACGCGCACGCAGCCACTGGCAATATATTCGATTCGGCCATTGCGCAATACCTGCACCACGCCGAAGCCGGTAACACGAGAACCCGGATCGATGCCAAGTACCCGCATCAGCCGGCCAGCTTGAGTAATTCTTCGGGACAATTCTGCCAGGAGCAGAATTGCTCGCCCCGTCCCTGGGGCTCGCCGCTTGCTGCACAGCAGCTCGGGCCAGCCTTCGGCTGTCCAAAATTGCTCCCGGCAATTTTGTGGACGCGCGCAGCGCGCCCGTCAGGGTGCGCGCCATGGATGGCGCGCATCAAAATCGGTGTTGGCATAAACATTCTGAAAACGATATGCATCAACTCGCCTGCCTGAGAAGTTCATCCGGAACATCCGCATTCGAGAATACATTCTGCACATCCTCCAGATCCTCCAGCGCATCGAGAAGATTGAGCAGTTGTTCCGCGTCCGTACCACTCACCGGTGCCGAGGTCGAGGCGCGCAGCTGAATCTCGGCATGCTCGGGTTTGAGTCCGCGTTTGCTCATGGCCTCGACCACCGCATGAAATGCCTCGGGCGCAGTCAACACCTCGATCGAGCCGTCCTTGTCGGACACGACATCGTCGGCACCCGTCTCCAGCGCCGCCTCCATGATCTTGTCTTCGCTCGTGCCCGGCGGATAGTTGAGCACACCGTTCTTCTTGAAGAGAAACGCCACCGAGCCGTCCTGACCCAGATTGCCCCCATGCTTGGTGAAAGCGTGACGTACCTCGCCCACCGTGCGCGTGCGGTTGTCGGTGGTGCACTCGACCATGATCGCGACTCCGGCCGGACCGTAGCCCTCATAGTGCACTTCATCGTAATGCGCACCTTCGAGTTCGCCGGTGCCGCGTTTAATGGCGCGGTCGATGGTGTCCCGGGTCATGTTCTGATCCAGGGCCTTGTCGATGGCGGTGCGCAGACGCGGGTTAAGCTTCGGATCGCCCCCGCCACCGGCGCGCGCCGCCACGGTGATTTCGCGGATTACCTTGGTGAAAATCTTGCCGCGCCTGGCATCCTGCACGCCTTTGCGGTGCTTGATGTTCGCCCACTTCGAATGCCCAGCCATAACTACGCTCTTTCCCACTCTGAAATCTGTCGCTCACCGCAAAGGCGTGAATCGTGCATGCCGTCCATGGCGCAGCGTGAGATGCTTCGAGTTACCCCAGCCCGACCCAGCGGCGCTACGCTTCCCGCTCCGCTTGCTGGTCCAGGGCAG
>NZ_JBAVEJ010000026.1:0-2591 GCF_049587675.1 Sulfuricaulis sp.
CAGCATGGTTGCGGCAAAGATACTGGCGCCGACCATGAATCCCGTATCGCCCAGTCGCACCGCATGCAGGATCAGGAAGGGGGTGGCCACCATGGCCGCGACCAGCCCGAATCCGTGACTGAGGCTATTCGCAAGTTCTTCCTCACGTGACTGCGGCCGTTTGGCTGCTGCAAGTGACAGGCGCACGTTGTGAATCCGGGAATACGCCCTAGTGCCCTTCCTGTTCTCCAACCGGCTCGGCATCGTGCATCTGCGGATGCGCGGTGCGCAGCCATTTCGCCTCGCTGTCCCAGAACACGGGTTTTTCGGTTTGCAGCATGTGGAGCAGGTTACGGTAGTCTTCCGAGCCGAGGTTGGTCAGGCGGAACAATTCGGTGAGGCGCGTTGCACTGCGCAGGATGATGCGGCCGCGGCCGGATTCTTTGGGGGAGCCGGAGGGCATCCACTCGGCGTAGTAGTGACCAATATTCACGACAGCCATCGTCATTCTCCTTGTCCGTTGATCTACTTTAAACCGAACTTTTGCTCTTAGCGCTAAGTAGTTGCTTGTTTGCTATGAGATTTATCACGACGGGCTGATCGTTTACTGGGTACGCGCCGGGTTGACTCCGAGGAGCTTGAGGGCCTTGTCCTGCAATGGCGTGGGGCGAGTCGTGAGGATGATCTTAGCCTTGGGATTGAGCGCCGTGTAGGTGATGTTGTAGGCCAGCGTGCCGAGGTCCTGCATCAGGGTGCGGAAGCTGTGCAAGGGCGTGCCGTCGTCGGCGTGCTTGCTTGCGTCTTTATCCTTCGCATGGTCTGAGCGCCGCGCCTTTGCGACGGCGGAGACCTTACTGGCCTGCGCCTCTTCGATGAACTCGTCGTCGAACAGCATGGGCTTCAGGCGCTCACGCATGTGCCATTCCACGTAGTAGGCAAGCATGCACAGGAAGACGTGGGCGCGAACGCGCCCGGTGCTGTAGTGGAAGACCGGTCTGACCTGGAGGTCGACGGTCTTGATCGAGCGGAACGCCCGCTCCACACGAGACAGGCTCTTGTAGGCGGCGACCGCCGCATTGGTGTCGAGTTGTTCCGGGAGCAGACTCGTGCGGATGACGTACAGACCGTCCAGGGCGGCTTCGGCATCGATCTGCGCTTGCTTGCGCTTCCAGGTAAAGCGCGCATCCGCAATCGTCAGATCAAAGTGCTTGGCCATGCGGTAGCGGTCGATCACGCGACCGACGCGCAGAGCGATCTCTTGCTCGCCACGTAGCGGGTTGCGCGGGCGCACCACGGCGGTGGCAATGGCCGCGAGGTCGGTTTCGGTGGCCGCCAATAACTCAGCGCGCTTGCGGGCTCGCTCTTCGGCGAGCAAGGGATTGCGGCAGACGATCAGACGCTCGCCCGGGAAGTGCTCGCTATCCACTTCGAGCAGGTTGCGCTCGTCGAACAGTGAAGGCTGGAAAGGCCCTCGTTCCTGAGCCAGCAAAGCGATCTGCGGCGCCCGCAGACTGCTGATCCAATCCATGCCGTTGGGCTTCAGATCCTTCTCAATCCGAGCCGAGGTGATCATGCCGCGGTCTCCCACCCAGGCGATCTGGGCAATGCCGAAGCGGTCCTTCAGCTTGGCGACCTGAGCCGACACCGTCGCCGGATCCGCGCGGTTGCCGTCAAACACCTCCACTGCAATCGGGCATCCATCGGCATTGCAGATCAAGCCGAAGACTATTTGCGGATCGTCCCGCTTGCCATCACGCGAATGACCGCGCGCTGCCAGGGGACAGCACCTTCCGGTCAGCCAAGTGGAGGTCAGATCGTAGAGCACCAAGGTGCTGCCTGCCAGGTGCTGACGCGCCAGACGCTTCTCGATCGCGGGCTGCGCCTGGTGCAGCCAATCCAGGGCGCGGTAAAGATCAGCGGCTTCAATGTTACCCACGCCCAGAACACGACCAAGAGAGTGCGCCGCGGTCTCGTCACGCAGCATGCGGTGGGTCGCGAGCTTAGAGCCAGGCGACACCACACGGGCCACGAGCATCGCCAACAAGACCCGTCGCAGCGATGCCGGCGCGGCGGCGAACCAGCCTTCTGCTCCACACGTCATCGCACTACCGAGCGCAGCGGCAACGTGACCGTGTGGAAGACTGCGTTCGACGGTGAAGATGTCATCCGCACTGGGTACGGCGACGCCACCCTTGAGGAGGACTTTGAGCCCTTCGATGACCTCAGTGGGAAGGCAAGAGATGTTGGCGAGGGTACGCTTCTTGATCTTGCCATCTTCACGATAGGACTCGCGCAGCAAAACGGCTGGGGGTGAATTGCGATTGGGGACGGCCTCAACATACATGGTCCGTAGATTGCCATATCCGCAAGGAAAAATCAAGAATCAATCAACTACTTACATGGCTACATAAGTACTCGAAAAAAACAGCTGAAATCCGCACCACGCAAAGATCTCAGCTATTTCGGAGGGTCAAAGTTCGGTCTAAAGAGGAAAAAGGAGAAAGTAAATGGCAATTGTCGGCATCGATCTGGGCACATCCAATTCTGCCGCGGCCGTGCTGCGCGGCGGGCGGCCCGTCATCATTCCCAGCGCCGAAGGTGTGAGCCTGGGC
>NZ_JBAVEJ010000027.1:0-1916 GCF_049587675.1 Sulfuricaulis sp.
TGACCATTCAGGGCGTGGGAAATCTTCTCACGCGCACGGCCAAATGCTGCAATCCATTGCCGGGCGATCCCATCGTAGGATTCATCACTCGCGGGCAGGGCGTGACAATTCATCGGCAGAACTGCCCCAATGCGCTGCGGCATCATGACGAGCATGATGAGCGCCTGATCGAGGTCAGTTGGGGTGCGAAAGCCGGCCAGACCTATCCGGTCGAGGTGGAGATTACCGCCTATGACCGTGCCGGTCTGTTGCGGGATATCACGTCGCTGCTTGCCAACGAGAAAATCAACGTGCTCGGCGTGAGCACGGTGACCGACAAGAACCGAGCCGCGCACATGACCTTCACGCTAGAAATCCCGAATTTAGAAATCTTAAGCCGGATTCTTGCATTGCTCGATCAGATTCCGAACATTACCGCGGTTCGCCGGCGCACAAGCTAGCCGCGATGAATAACATCACTTCTCAGGACTGGCTCGGCCGCTTCCCGGCGCTCGCGGCGTCGCGTGATCCCGAGTTGCAACGCCTCGTTGCCGACATGCCGCTGATGCAAGTGCCCGCGGGCGTTACCGTGTTCCGCGCCGGCGATGCTTGCGAGCGTTACCTCATGGTGCTGGAAGGCTCCGTGCGCGTGCAGAAGCTGGCGGAGAATGGCCGCGAGATCGTGCTGTATCGCGTCGCGGCCGGCGAAACCTGCGTGCTCACGACTTCCTGCCTGCTGGCCAGCGAACGTTACCCGGCGGAGGGCGTGACCGAGTCGCCGGTGACGGCAGCGGGCCTGCCGCTGGCGCGGTTTCAGGAGGCGCTGGCGCGCAGCGAGGCATTCCGTCGCTTTGTGTTTGCCTCCTTCGGCGAGCGCATCGCCGAGCTCATGACACTGGTGGAAGCCATCGCCTTCGGCCGTATGGACAACCGCCTTGCGCAACGCTTGCTGGCGTTGGGCCAGTCCGCTTCACGCGTGACGATTACCCACCAGCAGTTGGCGGCGGAGCTCGGCAGCGCGCGCGAAGTCATCAGCCGTCTGCTCAAGGAATTCGAGCGCCACGGCTGCATCGCCCTCGAACGCGGTGAAATCGCGATTCTCGACCCGGCGGCGCTGGCACGGCTGGCGAATCGCTGACGATGTGATTTTGTCACTGAACCGCGCGTGGTATCGGGGTAGGGTGGCACCTATCCGCGGCGCTACAGGCCGGCCGGATTTTTACCAACCCTGACTTTTGGAGGTGTGTCGTATGAATTGCAACGTAGGTGGTGTTGATCGCGTATTGCGCGTTGTCGTGGGTATCGGACTGCTGAGTCTGGTGTTCGTCGGTCCGCAGACCGCCTGGGGCTGGATCGGCGCGGTGCCGCTCCTGACCGGCCTGCTCGGTTTCTGCCCGGCTTATCTCCCGTTCGGCATCAAGACCTGCAAGACGAAGTAAGCGCCGAACGGCGTTTCGCGATGCCCGCGGGTGGAGCTTGTCCACCCGCCGGTGTAGCGCGGAGTGGAATCGCGACGGCTAGAGCTTGAGCAGCTCGATGAGAACGGTTTTAGCGACAAAGCCGACGAGGCCGAGGCCCAGCACCAGGAACAAAACGAAGAAGCCGTATTTGCCGGCCTGCGATTCCTGTCCCATCTTCCAGATGATGAGCAGCATCCACGCGATCAGGCCGCCGATGCCGATGACGAGAGACCAGGATTCGAACTGTTCGATGGACATGATGCGCGACTTCCGTTCAAAAACGGCGCGCATCATACACAGGCCCGGCGTGTTCCGCAAATGACCGATATCAAGTGACATCGTGTCAATGAAATGTTTCGTTGGGATTCACTTCGCTTCCAGCCCAGGGTGCAACAAATACCGTTGCACCCGTTCGGCGGCGTGAACACGATAACGTAGCCCTGCTTCGCTCGTCCTGTCATAAGAGCAGTGTGTTCA
>NZ_JBAVEJ010000028.1:0-3328 GCF_049587675.1 Sulfuricaulis sp.
GCGTGCTGTTGCGCAAGGAGCCGCCGGCGCTGATGCTGGACGTGGGCGGCGTGGGTTACGAACTGGAAGCGCCCATGACCACCTTTTACGAACTTCCTGCCGTGGGCGAGAGGGTCACGCTTTATACCCATCTGGTGGTGCGCGAGGACGCGCACCTATTATATGGTTTCGTCCGCGAGGCGCAGCGGCGGCTGTTCCGCGAGCTGCTCAAGGTCAACGGCGTGGGCCCGCGCGTGGCACTCGCGGTGCTCTCGGGACTCTCGGACGAGGAGTTCAGCCGTTGCGTGGCGGAGGAGGATATCGCGCGACTGACCAAAGTGCCGGGCATCGGACGCAAGACCGCCGAACGCCTGGTGATCGAGATGCGCGACAAGTTGCCCAAGGATATTCCGATGCCGGCGTCCACTACCACCGCCGGTCCGGTGGCGCCGGGCGATCCGGTAAGCGAAGCGGTGAGCGCGCTGGTGGCGCTCGGTTACAAGCCCAACGAGGCAAGCCGCGCGGTGCGCAGTGCTTCCACCAAGGGGCTGAGCGCGGAAGAAATCATTCGTCAGGCCCTAAAGGGCATGGCAGTATAGATTAATAATGATCGAGACCGACCGACTGATATCCGCGCATGCGGTGGAGGCGACCGACGAAACCGTCGATATGCGCCGGCTGCGTCCGGCGCGTCTGGCGGAATACGTCGGTCAGGAACCGATCCGGCGGCAGATGGAGATTTTCATCGCCGCCGCCCGCGGGCGGCATGAGGCGCTGGACCATGTGCTGCTGTTCGGCCCGCCGGGCCTCGGCAAGACCACGCTGGCCCATATCATCGCCAATGAAATGGGCGTGGGCCTGCGCCAGACCTCGGGGCCGGTGCTGGAGCGCCCCGGCGATCTGGCGGCCATCCTGACCAACCTGCAGCCGAACGACGTCCTGTTCATCGACGAGATTCACCGCCTGAGCCCCATCGTCGAAGAAATCCTCTATCCGGCGATGGAGGACTACCAGCTCGACATTCTTATCGGCGAGGGTCCGGCGGCCCGCTCCATCAAGCTCGATCTGCCGCCGTTCACGCTGGTGGGGGCGACCACGCGCGCGGGACTGCTGACCTCGCCGCTGCGTGACCGCTTCGGTATCGTCCAGCGGTTGGAATTTTACGCCCCGGCGGAACTGGCCCGGATCGTCGAGCGCTCCGCCGGGATCCTGGACGTGCACATCGAGCCCGAGGCGGTGACGGCGATTGCACGCCGTTCGCGCGGCACGCCGCGCATCGTCAACCGTCTGTTGCGGCGCGCGCGCGATTTTGCCCAGATCAAAGGCGATGGACGCCTGACGGGTGACATCGCCGAGCTGGCGCTCAACATGCTAGAAGTGGACCAATGCGGGTTCGATATGCTCGACCGCAAGCTGCTGCTGGCGGTGATCGAAAAATTCTCCGGTGGCCCGGTGGGGGTGGACAATCTCGCCGCCGCGATCAGCGAAGAGCGTGATACCATTGAGGACGTGATCGAGCCGTTTCTGATTCAGCAGGGCTTCCTCATGCGCACGCCACGCGGGCGCATGGCCACCGCCACGGCGTGGAAGCATTTTGGCCTGAGGGCTCCGCAAACCCCCGATCAGGTGCAGCGCGGCATTTTCGAGGAATGAATCAATATAATCATTTTGGAACCGCGATCTGCTCTTATCTGCGATATCACGGATAAAATGAAATCCGTTTTTTCCATTCCCATCAGGGTTTATTACGAGGATACGGACACCGGCAACGTGGTCTATTACGCTAACTATTTGAAATTCATGGAGCGGGCACGCACCGAATGGTTGCGCGCCCTGGGCTTCGAACAGGATGAACTTTCCCACCGTGACGGCGTCCTATTTGCCGTGCGCTCCGTCAAGCTCGACTTCCTGAAACCCGCCCGTTTCAATGATTTGCTCCAGGCGACAGCGCAGGTCGCGAAATGCGGGAATGCGAGTATTACCTTTGCGCAGCAGGTACGTCGCGAAGGCCTCACGCTGTGCGAGGGCGAAGTGAAGGTGGCCTGCCTCGATGTCGCCACGTTCGCGCCTTGTCCCATTCCGCCGCGTGTCCGCGCGCAGCTGGATGCCGGAGGGTCACCGTGAACGTCACCGCCACCGAAGGCATCGCCATGTGGTCGCTGGTCCAGCACGCCTCCCTGCCGGTGCAGCTGGTGATGCTTCTGCTGCTGGCCGCGTCGGTGCTTTCCTGGACCATGATTTTCCGCAAATGGTTCGCGCTGAAGAGCGCCAAGCTCGCGGCCGACCGCTTCGAGGCCAAATTCTGGTCCGGCACGAATCTCAATCAGATGTTCTCCGAACAGTCGCGCAATGACACGAACGTCACCGGCATGGCCGGCATTTTTGTCGAAGGGTTTCGCGAGTACAAGCGCCTCCATCAGCAGGCCAATATCCAGCCCATGGACATCCTCGTGGGCGTGCAGCGCGCCATGCGCGTGGGGCTTTCGCGCGAGATCGATTATCTCGAGACGCATCTTTCGTTCCTCGCCACGGTCGGTTCGACCAGCCCCTATGTCGGACTGTTCGGCACGGTCTGGGGCATCATGAATTCCTTCCGCTCGCTCGGCATGGTCCAGCAGGCCACCATCGCGCATGTTGCTCCGGGCATCGCCGAGGCGTTGATCGCCACTGCCATTGGTCTGTTCGCCGCGATCCCGGCGGTTATCGCCTATAACCGCTATTCCAATAATGTCGAACGGCTGGTGACACGCTACGAAATCTTCATGGAGGAATTTGCCAGTATTCTCCAGCGCCAGGCGTTTGCCTCGAGGGCCTGAGCATGGAGGCTTATCGCAAGCGCCGCAAGAAGCTGATGAGCGAAATCAACGTCGTGCCTTATATCGACGTCATGTTGGTGCTGCTCGTGATCTTCATGATCACGGCACCGTTGCTTTCGCAGGGCGTGAAGGTGGACCTGCCCAAGGCCGCGGCACGGCCGGTGGAAAACCAGGACCGCGAAACGCTGGTGCTGGTGGTGGATCACGAGGGCCGGTACTTTCTCGATGACCGCCGTATCACGCCTGAGGAATTGACCAGGAAAGTGGCGGCGATCCTGCGAGCACGCCCGCAGACCCCGGTGCTGATCCGGGGCGACCGGCAGGCCAATTACGGTGAAGTGGTCAAGGCGATGACTGTGCTGCAGTCGGCCGGTGCGCCGAGCGTGGGGCTACTGACCGAGCCGCCGGGAAAATAACGTGTTTGCCAGATCATTGCGTCGCAATCCGGGAAGAATCCGGGCCATTGTTTATGCCGTATTGGTGCATGCAGTGGTGATCGGCCTTGTTGTCATCGGGTTCCGCTGGACCATGGC
>NZ_JBAVEJ010000029.1:0-4697 GCF_049587675.1 Sulfuricaulis sp.
CTGCCAGTGCGCGCGGCAGCGCCAGCCGCGGTGGAGGCGGCATGAGTCGTGGAGGCGGTCGCGGCGGCGGTGGCCGTCGCTAGATCGTTCAGCATTGAATCCCTGCGAGAGAAACATGACCCTCCAACACAAGATCTATTCCCTGATCGCGATGTTCTTCATCGTGCTCGCCCCGATCGCCGCACTGGCGCAGAACCCTCCCGCCGCTAAGGTCCCGGCCACCAAGGCCCCAGCCGCAAATGCCACCGCGCAGAAATCCTTCGCCTCGCCGGAGGCGGCGTCCAAGGCGCTTGCCGATGCGGTTCGTGCCCAGGACGCGCAAGCACTGCTCGCGGTCGTGGGACCGGCTTCCAAGGACTGGCTCTTCACCGGCGACCCGGTGGCCGATCGTGCCGACTGGGCGAAATTCCTCGCCGCCTATGACAAGAAGAACGGGATCGTAAGGGAAGGCGATACTCACGCGGTGCTCATCGTCGGTGACGACAACTGGTCCTTCCCCGCGCCGCTCAAGAAGAAGGGCGACAAGTGGGCGTTCGACGCGGCGGCGGGACGCGAGGAGATCACCAACCGGCGCATCGGACGCAACGAACTCGATACCCTGCAGACGCTGCTGGCCATCGTCGATGCGCAACGCGAATACGCCGCGGCGGACCCGGACCGTACCGGTTTCGACGCTTATGCGCGCAAGTTCATATCTTCGGCGGGCAAGAAAGACGGCCTGTACTGGCCGACGCAACCCGGCGCAGCACCGAGTCCATTGGGGCAGTTGGTGGGCGAGGCAACCCGGGAGGGATATGCCAAGAAGACGGCGGCGGGCGCACCGGTGCCCTACCACGGTTACTACTACCGCATGCTCACGGTGCAGGGCAAGGATGCACACGGCGGTGCTTACGACTACCTTGTGAACGGCCGGCTGATCGGTGGATTCGCCGTCGTGGCCTACCCCGCGAAACACGGCGTCTCCGGCGTCATGACCTTCATCATCAACCACGATGGCACGATTTACGAGAAGGACCTGGGTAACGCCACCCAGGCCGAGGCCGGCAAGATGGTGCACTTCAACCCCGACAAGACGTGGAAGAAATCTCAGTGAATGGACTGATCGCGACGCGTGAGCTAAAGAGTTAAGGGTATCGGAGCGATTTAAGTTTGCGCCCCACCCGCGCATCACATGTCGCGATGAATGACCCAAGGCCCAGCCAATGCCGGGCCTTTTTATTTGGCCTCACACCCCGAACCGCGTCACACGATCCCTTGCAAATAAGGTAATGTTCAGTTTCTCCGTCTCCGTCAACAGAAGGTGAAACCCATGCGACTCGGTTTTATCGGCCTCGGCAACATGGGCAGCGAGATGACACGGCATCTGCTCGCCGCCGGTCACACACTTGCCACTTACGCGCGCGGCGAACGCTCGCGCGCCCATGCCAGCCGTCTTGGCTTGAGCCTGCTTGCCTCGCCCGCCGAGGTCGCGCAAGCAAGCGAAGTGGTATTCACCATGGTCACCGCCGGAAGCGACGTCGAATCGGTTGCGCTCGGGCCGCAGGGGCTGGTGCATGGCGTCTCGCCCGGTTTGATTCACGTGGACATGAGCACGATCTCGCCCACGGTCGCGCGGGACGTAGCCCGGCGGTTAAGCGAGCGTGGCATTACCATGTTGGATGCACCGGTTTCGGGCGGCGTGGCGGGAGCCAGGACGGCGTCGCTCACGTTCTTTGTCGGCGGAGAAAAGGCCACTTTCGAACGCGCGCGGCCGCTGCTGGAATGCCTGGGCAAGACGATCTTTCACATGGGCCCGCTCGGAACGGGACAGGTGACCAAACTCGCCAACCAGATTGCCCTGCTGGCCAACCTGCAAGGTGCCGCCGAGGCGCTGCTGTTCGCGCGCGAGCAGGGCGCGGACGCGGCCAAGGTGCGCGAGGCGGTGATGACGGGGCTGGGCGCCAGCCGCATGCTCGACGTGCTGGGCAAGAAGATGGTCGAGCGCGATTTTACCGCCGGTATTGTCGCCGCGCTGCATCACAAAGATATCGGTGTCGCGCTTGAACTCGCACACGACGCCGGCTTGCCGCTTCCCGTGACCGCGCAAGTGATGCAACAACTCAATGCGCTGATGGGCAGTGGTTTCGGCGAGCAGGACACGAGCTCGCTGCTGCTCGTGCTGGAGCAGATGATGGGACGAAGAGAGAGTTAAGTGGTCGGAGTGAGGTAACCCCGTTTTTGGCAATCTGGACCTAGTTGCGAACGGTATTTGCCAAAATGAACAATAAAGGCGCCAGCGTTGGTTATTCCGCGGTTAAATGTATCGGAGTGAATTAATTTTACGTCTGATCGATTATCTCCACCGTATCCCCCACAGTCAGCTTGCCGCCGGTGACGACGCGGAGACAAACACCGCTATTGTGGCTTAAGGCACGGCACATGCTCTTGCCGGTAATCTTGTCCAAGTAAGCGCAGGGCGGGCGGGGTTTGTCGTAACGGAACACGGTTGTGCCGATGCGAAAATCTTTCCCTTCCAGATCTTTCGTTTTGATTCCCGCGAAGACCAGGTTGCGCCGATGGCCGCCGTTATCGAGACTCTGCTGGAACTCGGTCTCGGTTCCTTTTTTTGCCTGTGTCAGATCATGTTCGGTAATGAGGGTGACCTGGCAGCCGTCAATCGATTTCCAGTGGCCTCGGTCTTCGCTGTAGCGATCACCTTCCAGGCCGCGATTGGCAATGGCCTCGATCGCGTTCACCGACTTCATCGGGTCCCCCGCCGACGCGGCGACAAAGATAGCCTTGAGCGTTGCCGCTTCGGGTTTGTGTCGCTTGATGCCGAGCCAGTTGAAAAGCATGGTGAGAAGTAATACTACAGCTACCGTCCTTATTGAAGCGTCCTGCGAATGTGAACCGCCGCCCCGGCTAATAGCGGAGGCGGAGCCAGCTGCGGAACTAGACGAAGCCGAGGTTGGCGGTCGGAAACTGCGACAAGTTGGGCAAAACGCTGGCAAGACCGGCCGGCGACACCCCGAACCAGGTCGCGAGCGTCGCCGCGTATTGATCCACCGCTGTGGTCGGAATCCAGCGGCCTTCCTGGCTGGTGTCGTCCGGCCCGCCCAGGATCAGGGCCGGCTGCGTGCCATAAAAGCGCTGGCCGTGCACCGCGCCGCCGATGATGAAATGATTGTTGCCCCAGGCATGATCGGTGCCGCCGCCGGTATTCGGCTTGAACGTGCGCGAAAAATCGGAGAGCGTGAACGTGGTCACGTTGGTGTTCTCGCCGATCGCCACCATCGCGTCGTAGAATGCCTTGACCGCTGGACCAAGCTGACCGAAGAGGTTCGCCTGGGAATTAAGCTCGTTGGTGTGGGTATCGAAGCCGTCCAGTGAGACGAGAAATATCTGGCGTGTCGCGTTGAGCGTGGTGCGCGCCTCGATGATCTTGGCGATGGCGAGTAATTGCTTCGAGATGCCAGAGGTCAATGTCGCGAACGGCACCGCTGCTGGAGTTGTGTTGCTGGCAAGGAGGGGGCTGAGCATGGTGGAATAATTCAAGGCGTTGGTGACGATGTCCTGCGCCGCGTCGACGAGTTGCGCGTCCTTGTCGACACCGAGCAACTGCTTTAATGCATTGGTACGTGCCAGGTTCGCGCCGCTGGTGCCGGTGCCGCTCAGCCCGAACGAACCGGAGACCGGAACGGCGAGCGCGCGCGAGGCCTTTCCGGTGACGAAAAGATTGTTGCCCGAGGTCGTTATCATCGTCGGCACGCTGGAGCCGGCATTTGCGGCGGCGAGTTGGTCGGCAATCCGACCGCCCCAGCCGGTGCTGCTCGGGGTGTCCGATATCGCGGTCTGCCACTGGTGTTGCTGGTCGATATGCGAAAAAAGATTGAGCGGCCTGACGCTGGTCGAGGCCTGATACTGGGCCAGCGTCAGCGGCTGCAGCAGCGTGCCCGTGTTGAGCAGCACCGCCATCTGTCCGGCGTTCCAGATCGACTGCCAGGCGGTCAGTCCCGGGTGCAACCCGAAGCGCAGCGCGCCGCCCACTTCCGACAGCGGTACCAGATTCGCCTGCGGCAGCGTGAGCGTACCCCGGATGCTGGAATAGTTGGCGTAGCCCGCAGTGTCGATCGGAACGATGGTGTTGTTGCCGTCGTTACCCCCCCCGAGAAAAATGCATACCAGCGCCTTGTAGTCCCCGGGCGCGGCCAGCGTGCGGCTGCTCAGCAGCCCGAGCTGCGCCAGCGCGGCACCGGCCCCGATGCCGCCCATGTGGCGAAGAAAGCTGCGTCGATTCATGTCAGCGCTTCACCTGATATTGTTGCGAGCTCGCCAGCAGGTAAACCGCCATGCGCACGCGGTTGATCGTATCGGTCGCCGCCACGGCATTGACCGCTTGTGCGATCGTCGCGCTGGCGACCGGTGACAGCGTGCCGTGCATCATCCGCTGGTTCAGTTGTTCAACCAGCTTGTCTGCGTTGGTGGCGCTGGATTGATACGAAGACAAGTCGAGGCTGGTTCCGGTGCTCCCGGTGACGTTGGCGTCTGCCCCCGCACCGCCGCCGTAGACCAGCTGATGGACGAAATTGGCGCGATTCAGGACGCTTATTGTGTCCTGAATCCCAAACTCCGGTCCCAGCGACGTTGTGCCCGGGATCACGTAGCTCGGAGGGAAATAATTGAACACCGATGACGGTGTGAACAGATTCTGCTGCAGG
>NZ_JBAVEJ010000030.1:0-12401 GCF_049587675.1 Sulfuricaulis sp.
TCTTTGCCATCCGGTCAGGTTTTCGACGAACGACGGCCCGAGGACAAATTGACCGCAATACAGAAGCGATCCCAGATTCGTTTCGTTCGTCGGATGCGGTGCGGGGCGTGACCGCTCAGCGTCAGGATTTTTCTCACTCATTGAAGATTGCGCTCATGGTAGTGAGTATTAGTTCGTGTTTTCTTCAGCCCAAGGGATACTTAGCGTAACGAAGGGGGCATATGCAATTAGTTACCGGTGCCTCCCCAGAGAGCTTCCAGCGCTAATCGACCGTATTCGAGGGTTTTCCATTGAGATAGTTTTCAACATTTTCGATTAACAACCCTAACTTTGTTTGCTTGGCTTCTTGCGTGATACACGCGATAGAAGGGTATATGACACAATTCCTGTATCGAGCAAGGCGTAGCGCCTGTTCAGGCGACAGTTCGTCTGAATGGTCCAGGATAAATGTTATGTCATCGAGTTTTAGCCTTTTCTCCAGTTCGTCCAGGTCGATAACCTCGATCGGTGCCAGGTGCACGACGACAGCGCCTGGTTTGATCAGATTTATCCGATCGGCATTGATGAATTTTTCCGTCGCCGGAACATGAGTCAGATTGATTGAGAGAAAATCGCTGCTGCTCAGTACGGCGCTGATATCCGCGTAACGAAAGCCAGTCTTTTCGGCGTCCGGTTTTCGGTTCCTCGACCAATAGGAAACGTCGGCACCAAACCCATCGCTGGCAATCTCCGCAATTCTTCTGCCAATTCGACCCAATCCTATCACTCCAAATTTCTTGTTTTTTATTTCGTGTCCTCGATATCCGAATCCTGAATAATTACCACCGCGCGCCTGGGACTTGGCTCTTTCAATTTCTCTTATATGTTCCAATATCAATCCAAAAGCAAACTCAGCTACGCCCTCCGTGCTGTAACCGGGTGTGTTACATACAGTGATGCCTCTGCTGGCTGAATATTTA
This sequence comes from Sulfuricaulis sp., assembly GCF_049587675.1. Classification (GTDB taxonomy): domain Bacteria; phylum Pseudomonadota; class Gammaproteobacteria; order Acidiferrobacterales; family Sulfurifustaceae; genus Sulfuricaulis. The sequence goes on from NZ_JBAVEJ010000030.1 coordinate 960, forward strand.
ACATCGATTCGACCGCATCCTGTCCCGAACACGCCTATGTATTTCAAATTCGGGGCGGCGTTAATCATTGTCTTATCGACTGCAATCCCGGTTTCCACCAGCAGACAATCTGTCTCGGCCAGGTGACGGGTGACTTCAGGGCTATATTCGGAAAGAACCCTGTTCTCTTCGCACACTGGTACCAAACGCCGATATGCTTGCTCGCTAAAATCACTCTGAGAATAGCTGAGCATCACAATTTTTTTGAATTTCACGGTTATATTGAATTCAATTCATGAAGTCCCACGCCATCAAACCATTATTGGCAAATCGACATTATTGATGGCGGTCATGCCCCTTATGGTAAGCATAGCAATTCCACTCATGATATTTTTGGTATGCAAAACGGCGCTTTACAGACTGGGCACGAGCTACCTCGGCCCTGTGAGATTGTCTGCGGTAGAAAGCCTCTGTTTTCCGCTTCAGTGCCGAGTTAGCGGGAAGATCCAAGGGCCACAAAATAACCACTTATGCCGCTGCTGCCTGCAATCAGCAATGCGAAATAAACGAGAGCTTGCAGCCAGCCACGCGGATGTTCCCAGCTCACGTCGGGCAGCGCGAAAGATTCACGAACTGCAACAGGGCGGCCACGTGGATGCGGCGGTAATCGTTTTATTTCGTCGCGTCCATGACCATGATTCGTGCGACCATGGACATACGGATCGCGGCGGGCAGAGCCGACATGCCGATCCTCCCTTGTGCCGATGGCCGATTCTACGGGATAGTGCGTCGCCGGAGCATCCCATACACGACCAATAGTGCCGTCGCCGCCAGCAGGTGCTTGAGCGAATGACCGCTGATGATTTCTCGGGTCCACCCGAACACCGCCCGGTCGTAATACTCTGCCAGCTTCGAGACCAGGTAGATCGCAAGCGCCGCCAGCAGATAGCCGCGGTCTTGCCCCGGATGGTTGTACAGGAGCAGCACCACCGGAAGCAGGAGCAAGGGCAGGAACTGTACCAGCACGTACAGCCGCAGATCGTCGGTGTAGTGCCAGGTGATCACGCTTGCGAGGCCGAGAAAGATCGCGGGTGCTAGCAGATATTTTTCCAGCCGCGGATTCACGTGTTCGGACAGCACCGCCACCGATAGCGCCATGAAGCCGACGCTCATGGGTAGCCGGTCCCACACCAGTGTGCCGTTGTTCGGCGCGAGGTGATAGTAGCCGGAGCCCAGGGACACCAGCGCTACGCCGGTGAAGCAGGCCATCCATGCCCAGCGCGCCCCGTGCCCGTGCTGCCTGCGCGCGCACAAACCAATCCCCGCTATGCCCACGGCAAGGAACACGAGATTGGTGACGACATTGAGGAAACTGGAGATGCCGAGCAGGCCGCGGCGATCGGCAAAGACATGATACATCGGGTCCTGTGCGATCGGTGGCAGCGCCATAACCGCGGCCAGTGCCATGATCGGCAGCAGGACTAGCAGGTAGGCGCGACGCGTGGGATGAATCACTCGCATAATTCTCCGAACCGGGGAAGGCTTTTACTGGATATCCCCTTATAACGTGCTAAAAATACATGAAGCATCATAACAACAACCGTAAATAGAAAATTAAGGGGACCGCTTGGAAAAGCGTATTCACGAACGTCAGGAGGTCTCGATTACCGTTGAAATTCTTGACCCGCCCCATCTCGGCAAGGTCTCTCTTGTCACCAAGAACATCAGCAAGCACGGCGCGTTTGTTCAGTTAGCCAAGGAGAAATGTCTGCCCGTGGGACGCATTGTATCGCTGCGCATGTCGGGTGTGTTATGGGGCGAAAAACTATCCACGGTTTCCGCCCGGGTCGTGCGCGTGACCGATGAAGGGATGGGTTTGCAGTTTCTCGACTTTGATTTCATGTAGACGCTACGTGACCGGACTATCGACGGCTCAGGAATTAATTGGGCCGAGCTGATCCGGGGCACCCTATTTTTGCTGCTAATCTCTCGGAAAATCCTGACGTCGCCGCCTTGCCCGCCAAGCAACGCGGTCCGGGCAATTTGCCGTTTTCTCATGGCGTTGTCGGCGCCAATTGTATGTGCCCGGCAAGAAGCGTAGCGTAATGAGGACCGAATCCGGAGTGCCGTCAGCCGGGAAAATCGACCGCGGCGCGCAGCCTGTATCTCCTGCCGGCATTGCACAAGGGAGGTGTAACTATATGGCCACGATTACCGCCAAGATCGAACGCCACGTGGTGCTGCTGGACGAGAACCGGACCACGTACGAGGCCGCCGTGCTCATGTCTGAAAAGCATATCGGTTCGGTGGTTGTGACCCGCGAATCCCGCGTCATCGGCCTCTTCACCGAGCGCGATCTGATACGCGACATGGCGCAGAAACGCCGCGATCCGATAACGGTCAAAATCAGGGAAGTGATGCGCCCGGAGTTCGTGCGGGTATCACCGGCGGAACGCAGTGAGCGCTGCATCGAACTCATGAAAACGCACCAGTGCCGGCATCTGCTGGTGTTCGACGGCGATGCCTTCGTCGGCATCATTTCGCTGCGCGACCTGCTGCTGGTGCTGCTCGAGGAGAAAGAGGAACTCATCCGCCAGCTCACGAGGTACGTCACGAGCTGACGGGGAAAGCGCCGAACCCATTCGAATGCTTCTAACTTTTCTTGCCCCAGAGTTCCTCAAGGCGCTGATCGCGCCCGCAGCTGTAGCGGTAGTACTTGTAGCGCAGCGGATTCTTCTTGTAGTAATCCTGATGGTAGTCTTCGGCCGCATAGAACGTCGCGGCCGGACGGATCGTAGTCACGACCTGCTTGCCTAGTTTCTTTTCAATCGCGGCCTTCGATTGTTCCGCCAGTTTTTTCTGCTCGTCGTTCTGGTAAAAGACTGCGGATGTGTAGGTGCTGCCGCGGTCGCAGAATTGTCCGCCCTTGTCGAGCGGATCGACGTTGCGCCAGAACACCTCCAGCAGTTTTTCGTAACTGATCTGCTTCGGGTCGAAGATGACCTGCACTGCCTCGACGTGCCCGGTATCGCCCGCCGAAACCTGCTCGTAGGTCGGGTTCACCTTCTGCCCACCGGTATAACCCGAGGTGACCGACATCACGCCCGGGAGTTCATCGAACGGATGCACCATGCACCAGAAGCACCCGCCGGCGAAGATGGCCGTTGCCGTCGCCTTGCCCTTGGTTACCGGTTCCGCCGCCGAGGCTGCCAACGCCACGCCCAGCACCAGCCCGGCCAGTGCCGCCATGAATCCTGATAGGTTTATACGCATCGAAAGCCCCTTATCGATTTAGCTCGTGGGCTTTATGACCCGTCTTTGGGTCAATGGTTGCGAGGGTGATAACCGACCGGAAATAAGAAAGCCGCCTATCAGGGGGCTTCTGGCTTCATGCCGGTCAATAATTGGAGCGCTATGGGCGAAGCGGGGTGCCGCCACCGTTTCCCGAAGGTCCTTTGGGTTCGGCGGCCTCAGCCAGGGCGGGCGACACCAAAAGCGCGTCCTTGCTCCCGGCACAGTTGCTCAGCACCAGCTCGGGCGGGTCGACGGAGAAGGTGAAGGGGGCGGCCTTGTTGAGGGCGGAGAGCCCCAGAATCTGGCGCGTGTGGGCCGGGAAGACAGCCGCCTCGACGTTGCGGAGAGTGCAGGTACCGATGCGCAATTCGGTGATCGAGTAGACCGGGATCACGAGCTCGGTCCCGTTGGCCAGGATGGCGCGCAACTCTTTCACGTACTGCACCTGTTTTCGTTTCTGCAGGGCACTCAGTGTTTGTTCGTTGATGGTCAAATAACCCGAACCGGTATCGACCATGAATTCGCTGATGCCCAGATCGGCGATCTGGGCATTCACGTAATAGGTCGCCATCCCCTTGTCATGCATGGGTACCGTAACGTCGAACTCATCCCCCAGAACAGGGCTTGAGACGAGCGTCACTGCAACAGCCAGCCAGGAACAGTGTATTGCAGACAAGGGCATGCTTCTCCCACGTAAGCCACGCCGGTTGTCAACCTTCGGCGTGTCGTGTTGTGACATCTCAACACTTATCTTTATGAAATAGTTGACGCCAGCATAAAGATCAAGAGCGTGGGGGGCGAACTGCGCCTGTCCTGTTCACGGGAGCTGCATTTCCGGTGGTTATATGCTTCGATCTACTAGATGCCGACTGTGAAGAAACTCGTACTGCACCGCGAGCACTGTTTATGATAGGGACAAAAAAAGCCCCATTCCCCGCGACGCGGGGAATGGGGCTTAGACCCTCACGCGGGCGAGGGTATCGTCGTTATTTGGTTTCCTTCGGCATGGCTTCTTTTGGCGTGGCTTCCAACGCGGAGAACTCTGCCGCATCGAGCTTGCCGTTCTTGTTTGCATCGGCCTGATTGAACTTATTGTTCACGTCGGACGATTTCTTCGCTTCATCACGGCTGATTTGACCATCATGGTTCGCATCCAATTCCTGGAACGCGGCAGTGCCAGCGCCGGCCCAAGCGAAACCAGAGACCGTGATTAGCGTCAGTGCGGCGAGTAAGTGCTTCTTCTTCATAACAACCTCCTTTGTCGTGTGAATGATAAAAACTGCTTCCTAAAAAAGAAGCAGCACATTTGATAACAGACTGTCGACGATGGTTCCAACTCGTCCCGATTGTCGGTTGACCGATCCAGATCGGAGGTTAGCGGGGTGATGAAAAAACTCGATAACACGTTCTCGGTGGCCATGGCGATTGAAGCCATGCACGACAGCAGCCCGGCTAGTGTAAGCGCTAATCTCACCAATGTCATGCGCATCGAAAGCCCCTCGTTTAATCTAATCAGTTCAGGCGCATCGGCAGGGCTTAAGGTTATTGGTTGTGGGGGGCCAACATTCTATTTTTCCAATCCGGCTCGCACGGCGAGTTAGGCGTGTGCCCAGCTTCGTGAGGAGCGCAGGGTACGTACCGCACGCGTTGTCTGTGTGCGGCGAAGCGATCGGGCGGTCTTCTCTTTGGTTTCTTTCTCTTGGCCGGACAAGAGAAAGAAACCCGCCTGCGGTGCGGGGAACCGCAATTAATGCGCCGCCGCAGGCGGCTCGACCCCGCAACCGATAATAGTTGTAGCTATTGAGTGAGGCTCGTGTATAGTGCCCGGGTTGCAGCGCACTTCTTACAGTCAGTTCGGTAGTTCCTCCCAGATTTCTTCGGCAGTTACTCCCGCGTTCGCTTTCAGGAATGAACTGCAAACCATCGCAATTCAACCAAATAGAGGTATTTTCGTGATTACAGGAACAGTAAAGTGGTTCAACGACGCCAAAGGTTTTGGTTTCATCACCCCGTCTGACGGCAGCAAGGATGTCTTCGTGCATCATTCCGCTGTCCAGGGTTCGGGCTTCAAGAGCCTGACCGAGGGACAGCAGGTGAAATTCGAGCTGGAACAGGGCCCGAAAGGTCCGTCGGCATCGAACGTTCAGCCGGCTTAACGCCAGGCACTGCGAAAGCAGCGTTTGAAACGAAGACCCCGCCGAGTGGCGGGGTCTTTTTTTTGCATCAAGGGTAGAGGAGACTATTCCGGCGAGCCCATTTCCTTTTCCATATCCTGCTGCATCTGCTCGCGCTGTTTCGCGTTGATCTCTTCGCGGCGCTTTATGCGCTTCTCGACGGCATCGGGTTTCTCGGGGATGGTTTTCTCGCCGAACAGCACCTGCTTGAGATAACGCGACGCGAATTTCAGTAGCTCCTCTTCATCGGACAGCAGCTTCTGGAAATACGCCGGTTCGATGTCGTAGACGTCGTGGAAGAAGGGGCTGGCGACGAACACGCGGAAGTTGTCGAGGTCGTAGCTCGCGAGATAGAAGAGGTCCAGGCTCCTCTGCGACGGCGCGCCGACGGTCGGACCGCTGGAGCGTTTCTTCAGAATGATGTCGCGCCATTCGCGGGTCAATTCGTCGTACTGTTCGACGCCTTGCTCCTGGCGATATTCGCGCACGGTCAGCGTGCGCGGCTCGTCGTGGCCGAGGCAGTGCTCTTCCTTCACCACAAAATAGAAATCTTCCGGCTTGGAGGAGTCCTTGGAGCGCATGGTGGTGGCGCCGAGGGCATAATAGCGGCAGGCGGTGGGGCGGTCTTCGTACACGCCGCAGCCTTCGGGGGTCAGGAACTGGCAAGCCGCGCTGCCAGGCTTGGTCTTCATGCGGATGCCCGGAATGCCGTGGCCATCCATCTCGAAAACGACGGCGTGTTTGTCGAGAAATTCCTGTGACGTAACGCCCAGGCGGTTCTTGAGCCGCAGGATGTCGTAGGGCGTGAGCATGATGTTGATGTTCTCGCAGCACTTGTTGAAGCAGGCGATGCCCTTGCGGCAACGGAACTGGATTTTGTCGTCCAGGCCGAGCTTCACCGGCACGACCGGGCTCGACGGACGCGGGTCCTTGATGTTCGGATCGTTGAAGTCCTGGCTCATGGGATCACCTCTGAATACGGCCGGCGGATACCGGGCCGGCAATTTTACACCTTAAAACAAAAGGGGTCCGGGTTGCCCCGGACCCCCACATTTACAGCGTTACGGCTCGATTACTTGACCAGCTGCACGTACGGGACTTTCTTCAGTGCCCACTTGTGAGTGTTGCGGTCGTACGTCGAGTTCACGAACACCTTCCAGTTTGTGTCATCGATAAAGTTGTAGTCCGCGCGGTAGTAGAAGCCCGGGTAACGAGTCTCTTCACGGAACTGGATGTGCTTCATGTGCGCTTCGGCGGTGAGGATGCGGTGGTAGTTCTCCCACGCGCGCAGCAACTCGTGCAGGTCCTTGGCGCGCATCTTCAGGGAGTCTTCCTTCAGCATCTCGAGCTTGGCTTCGCAGATCTCAAGCAACTTCGCGTTGGTCTGGTAGTAGGTCGCCACACCCGCACAGTACTCGTCCATGATCTTCTGCAGACGGAACTGCAGCATCTTGGGCGTGATGTAGTTCGGGTTGACGTCGATCGCCGTGGTGTAGTTCTTGTGCTCGAGGAAGGTTTTTACCGGACGGTAGATCTCCTCGACCAGCTCCGCGACCGTGTGCTCCATCTCGGGCTTCCAGTCCTTGTTGTCCATGACGAACTTGACCATGCCCTTGGCGGCGATGCGGCCTTCGGCATGCGAACCGGAGGAGAACTTGTGACCGGAGGCGCCCACGCCGTCGCCGGCGGTGAACAGACCCTTGACGGTCGTCATCGAGCGATAGCCCCAGCTCCACTCCTTCGGCGCACCGACGTCGGTCGGGCCCGAGACCCAGATACCGGCGCAGCCGGAATGCGAACCCAGCAGGTACGGCTCGGTCGGCATGAGTTCGGACGGCTTCTTGTCCGGCTCGATGTTCTCGCCGGCCCAGATGCCGCACTGGCTGATGGTCATGTCGAGGAAGTCTTCCCAGGCTTCCGCCAGCAGGTGCTGCACTTCCTTGGGCGTCATGTTCTTCGCCAGATTGGCGAGCGCCGTCGGGGTGTCCATGATGATCGGGCCGCGGCCGGCGCGCATCTCTTCGAGCATGATGTGGTTGCGCAGGCAGGTGCCCGGTACGCCCTGGCCGTATTTGCCGAAGCGTTTCTCGTCTTTGATGATATGGCCGTGGATGGCGTTGTAGTCCTCGCCCATGCCGTTCATGACCTTGGCCTTGAACAGCAGGAACCAGGCGCCCACCGGACCGTAACCGTCCTTGAAGCGGGCGGGCACGAAGCGGTTTTCCATCATGGTCATCTCGGCGCCGCATTCGGCCGCCATCGCGTAGGTTGAACCGGCATTCCACACCGGGTACCAGGCGCGGCCGCCGCCTTCACCGATGGAGCGGGGACGGAACACGTTCACCGCACCGCCGCACACCAGCAGGCAGGCCTTGAACTTGTAGACGTAGAGGGTGTTTTCACGCACCGAGAAACCGGCGGCGCCGGCGACGCGGTTCGGGTCGTTCTTGTCATTGACCAGACGCACGATGAACACGCGCTCGCGGATGTTTTCCATCCCCAGCGCCTTCTTCGCGGCCTCGGCGACGATCCACTTGTAGGACTCGCCGTTGATCATGATCTGCCATTTGCCGGAACGCACCGGTTTGCCGCCCTGGGTGAGCTTCTTGCTTTCGTCACCAGGCTGCTTCCATACCGGCAGGCCCCATTCCTCGAAATGATGCACCGAGTCGTCCACGTGACGGCCGACGTCGTACACCAGGTCTTCGCGGATGATGCCCATCAGGTCGTTACGCACGTAGCGCACGTAGTCGGCCGGATCGTTCTCGCCGCAATAAGTGTTGATCGCGGACAGGCCCATGGCCACGGCGCCGGAGCGGTCCATGGCGGCCTTGTCGACGAGCTTCACCTTGATGTTCTGGCCCTTGGCCTTGGCGGCCTCGGTCCATTGTCCGATTTCGTACGCGGCGCCACACGCGGCCATACCGCCGCCGATAATGAGGATGTCGACTTCTTCCTCGATTATCTGCGGATTACCAAAAGTACCTTCTGCCATGATTGTTCACCTTCTGTGACGGCGATCCGCCGGGGCACACGGCCCCTCGCGGCAGATTCGCCGGTGGTTGTTGAAATGTTTAACCGCTGATCAACTGGCTGCGGTCGGTCTTGTGAATGCTGTCGGCCGAATAGAACTCGATGGCATCGATCTTCGCCACATCGGCTTTGGGCTTGCCTTCATACGGCTTGATCGAGCCTTCCGGTGTGGTGCGAATCGGGAACTTGAAGCGCTTGATGGTGCCGTTGCGGAACTTGATGGTCCACATGATCGAGTCGGTGCCGCGCAGCGGCTGTACGGAACCGCCGAGGGGGACGACGTCGGCATAGTGACGGCACTCGATGGCCTGTTGCGGGCAGATCTTCACGCAGGAATAGCATTCCCAGCACTGCTCGGGTTCCTGGTTCCATGCCTTCATCGCATGGCCGGTTTCGGAACCGTCCTTGTCGAGTTTCATCAGGTCATGGGGGCAGATGTACATGCAAGCGGTCTTGTCCTGACCCTTGCAGCCATCGCATTTGTCGGTACGTACGAATGTAGGCATGGTGTCACTCCATCTATCTAAAGGTTGCAGTTAAAAACGGTAAAGCCATTAACGAACACTAAACTTTTGATTCTTATCGGGCCGAATGGCCGGAAAGCTTGACTTCGACTTTCTCGGTCAGGCTGCCGTAATACGCGCGCAGCACCGTCAGCACCTCGGGGCGCGAGAACTCGGCCGGGACATCGCCGCCCTCGGACAGCATCTTGCGCAGCTTGGTGCCGGACAGCAGCAGGCGATCCTTCTCGTCATGCGGACAAGTGCGGGCCGACGCCATGCCGCCGCACTTGTAGCACCAGAAGGTCCAATCGATCTTGAGCGGCTTGGTTTCGAGCGCGTCTTTCGGAATCTGATCGAAGATGTGATGCGCGTCGAACGGGCCGTAGTAGCTGCCGACACCGGCGTGGTCGCGGCCGACGATCAAGTGCGAGCAACCGTAGTTCTGACGGAACAGCGCGTGCAGCAGCGCTTCGCGCGGACCGGCGTAACGCATGTCGAGCGGATAGCCGGCCTGGATCACGGTGTTCTTGACGAAGTATTTTTCGATCAGCACGCCGATGGCCTTGGAACGAACATCGGCGGGGATGTCGCCGGGCTTGAGCTTGCCGAGCAGGGAGTGGATGAGCACGCCGTCGCAGGTTTCGACCGCAACTTTGGCGAGGTATTCGTGGGAGCGGTGCATCGGGTTGCGGGTCTGAAACGCGGCGACCGTGGACCAGCCATTCTTTTTGAACATCTCGCGGGTTTGGGCGGGGGTGAGGAATTCGTCGCCGTATTTTTCGGGGAAACCGCCCTGCGAAAGAACTTTTACCGGGCCGGCGAGATTGACCTCGCCCTGTTCCATGACCATCTTGACGCCGGGGTGTTCCAGGTCGGCCGTCTTGTACACCATCATGCACTCATGCGCCTTATCTATGGTGTACTTCTCGGTGACCTTCATCGTGGCCATGATCTCGCCGGACTCGCTGTCCACGAGCGCCACGTCGGTGCCGGTCTTGATGCCGTCGGCGGTGGCTTTGTCGGTGGAGAGAGTGATCGGGATCGGCCAGAACAGGCCGTTGGCCATTTTCATTCCGTCGCAGACGCCCTGCCAGTCGGCCTTGGTCATGAACCCGTCGAGCGGGGTGAACCCGCCGATGCCGAGCATGATGAGATCGCCGGACTCGCGCGAGCTGATGTTAACCTTGGGTAGATTTTGAGCGCGTTTCTTTTCTTCAGTGAGCGCTGCGCCTTGGAGGAGCAGGGTTTTGAGCTCCCCGCCGCCGTGTGGATTGACCAGTTTAGACATAGAGAACCTTTTCCCCTTTATGCCAGAAAAACTGAAAAGACGGTGTCGCTGCACCTGAGGCGCGAAACTGTATAGCGTCACCGACTCCAAAACTAATTAGAAATACTGGTGCCGCTCATAAGTTTCACTTATTTGCGGTGGTGACACATTGACCCCTGGAAACGGAGATCGTTCATGGCAACGCAGGATGTCTGTGAGACAGGCTTGCCGCGAACCCTCAGGAGGGCGATCATTCTATCGCAGATTACCCTGTCGTCCACCTTATTAAATGCAGGGGATTTAATTCATGAGTATTACGGTCAGGTTTTTCGCCAGCGTGCGCGAGCGTTTGGGTAAGGCACAGGAGATCATCGATAGCGCGGGCATTTATAATGTTGCCGATGTCTGGAAGCAGAGCGCGCGAACTGCCTTGCCAGACAACCTGCTGGCGGCGGTGAATATGGAATACGCCCGGCCCGACCAGCCGGTACGCGACGGCGACGAGGTGGCGTTCTTTCCGCCCGTAACCGGGGGCGCGCCATGACTGTACGTTTACTGGCCGCGGCCTTCGATCCCTGGCAGGAGATCGTGCGCTACCAATCGGGGCAGCCGAACTTGGCCGGGAAGTTCGGCGCCACGACCGTGTTCGTCGGCACGCTGCGCGATTTCAATCAGGGCAGCGCGGTGCAGGCCATGACCCTCGAGCATTACGAGCCCATGACCGAGAAGCATCTCGAGCGTGTGGCCCGCGAGGCGGCGGAGCGCTGGCCGATTGACGACCTGCTGGTGATTCACCGTTACGGCGAGTTGCACCCCAACGACCCGATCGTGTGCGTGGCGGTGTGGGCGGCGCACCGCGAGTCGGCGTTCGCCGCGTGCCGTTATGTGATTGACGAACTGAAAACGCGCGCGCCGTTCTGGAAACAGGAGATGACGAAGGAGGGGCGGCGTTGGGTGGCGTCGGAACCAAAAGCCAAGTAAAAGCGGTTCGACGCGGCTTGTGGTTTTTGAATCAGAAATTATTTCGAAGCAGATATTTCACGGTTTTTTCGCGGTCGCAGGCGACTTGGCGGCCTGGCTTTTCTTGATTTCGCGGTAGCGTTCCATTTCGTCGGCGTATTGTTTGCGCAAGGCTTCCTGTTCCTTGTGCTTCTCTGCGACCACGCTCTCATGCCGCGCGATCTGTTTCTTG
>NZ_JBAVEJ010000031.1:0-8502 GCF_049587675.1 Sulfuricaulis sp.
ATGTCCTTCGCGTCCTTGAAATAGGCGGCACGCGCCGTGGCCAGATTTTCCTCCAGCTTACCGAGATTGACGTCGTAATTTTCGATGTCATCCAGTTCCGCGCGCAGCCGCGCGTGCACCGCGGGCAGCTCTTCGGGTTTTATCTTGTGCTTGCGCGCCAGGTCGTGAACGGTGGACAGGCGGCGCTCGACGGTTTGCAGGCGCGCCGGGTCGAGCTCCAGACTGTCGAGATAATGGTTGAGACGTCCGCCGGCCTCGTCGACCTGGATCGCGGCTTCGTTGAGCAGTGCGACGATCTCGCCGAGCTTGGGATCGTAATGCGCCAGGGTTTCCAGCCGGTTGAGCGCGCGTGCCAGTTGCCGCGACACGGCCAGCTCTTCGTCTTCCTGCACCGCCTGGGCCACAGCCTGCACGCCCTCGATGAGTTCGGCGCCGTTGGCCAGCCGCGCGTGCTCCTCCTCGAGCGCGGGGATCTCGTCGGCGGCCAGCCCCAGCGCGTCCAGTTCGCGCACCTGAAAGCGCAGCAATTCGGTGCGGGCCTCGCGGTCCGCGGTCTGTTGCTTCAGCGATTCGAGACGTTCGTGCAACGACTGCATTTCGCGATACTGACCGTTGAGGGCGAGAACGGAATCTTCCAGCCCGGCAAAATCGTCGAGGATCTGGCGTTGCGCGTCGCGTCGCAGCAGCGACTGATGTTCGTGCTGGCCGTGGATGTCGACGAGGTGTTCGCCGAGCTCGCGCAGCATCTGGATCGGCATCGGCCGGCCGTTGATGAAACCACGCGAAGGCTTGTCGACCTCGACCACGCGCCGCAGCAGACACTCCCGGTCCTCGAACAGGTCGTGTTCCTTCAGCCATTTGGCGGCGTCGTGCGATGGCTTCAGCGCGAAGCCGGCGGAAATCTCGGCGCGCGCACAACCGTGGCGGATCACGTCGCTGTCGGCGCGGTCGCCCAGCACCAGCGCCAGGGCGTCGATAAGGATGGACTTGCCGGCGCCGGTTTCGCCGGTGAGTACCGTGAAGCCCGGTTCGAAATCCAGTTCCAGCTCGCGGACGATGGCGAAATCGCGGATGTGCAGGATCGTGAGCATCAGATTTTCCGGCCCCAATGCAGCTTGATACGCATCACCTCGAAGTGGCTGCGGCCCGAGGGATGCAGCAGCTCGACCTCGGCTTCCGCGCGGCGCACGTAAACGCGGTCGTTGTCTTCGAGCGAGAAGGTGGACTGACCGTCGAAGGTGGCGTGCGCATGCTGGTCGGCGATCCGGGCCACCAGAATCTCCACGATACTGTCGCTGGAAAACACGATCGGGCGGTTGGAGAGCGTGTGCGGGCAGACCGGCACCACGGCGATGGCTTCGAGCGCGGGATGCAGGATCGGACCGCCCGCGGACAATGCGTAAGCGGTGGAGCCCGTCGGGCTGGTGATGATGATGCCGTCGCCGCGGATGCTGTGGACGAACTCGCCGTCGAGGTAAGTCTCGAATTCGATCATGCGCGCCAGTTCGCCCTTGCTGACAATGACGTCGTTGAGCGCGATGGCGGTATGCACGATTCGGCCCTTGCGCATGATCTCGGCATGCAACAGCAGCCGGCTTTCGGTCTGGTAGTCGCCGTCCAGAATCTTGCCGATCTCCACGGTCATATGATCGGCCTGGACGTCGGTGAGAAAACCGAGCCGGCCGAGGTTGACGCCGATGATGGGGACGTGATGCGGCGCGAGGTCGCGCGCCACGTTGAGCAAGGTGCCGTCGCCGCCGACGACGATAGCCAGTTCGATTTCGCCGCCGATCGTTTCGCGCGGGCGTGCCGGGGACTTGGCGCCGGCGATATGCTCCGCCGTGGCCTGATCGAACAGCACCTTGAGCTTCCGCCCGAGCAGAAACTCCTCGAGCCGGAGGATATGTTCGGCCACGGTCCGGTCCTGGTACTTGCCGAACAGCCCAACGGTTTTGATTTTTTTATCCATGAGCTATATCTATATCGATGTTTTCTGTTTCACTTCGACTTTTACGACTGAGTTCCCTTCAAAGGTGACCGATACGATTGAAGGAGTTCCGAACGTATTATTCACAAAATAGGTCCACACTTCCTTTTTTTCCGTATCGCCCTCGCCCTTGCGGAATGGATCTTTCATTTTTGGTTCGCCCGCGGTATCGATGACATCCCCTTTGGTCATCCCGTTTTCCAGCAGTTTTCCATTCTCTAATCTGAAGGAATCGCTGCCGTAAGCGAATGAGACGCAGAGGAAAAGGGCGGTGAGAATGCCAGATGAAAGTTTTTTCATGAATTCTCCATCAAAGGTGTTGGCCGGCAGGATTGGGTTAAAGCTAGCACGCACGCGATCTTGGGCCAATCGTACACGGCGACTATCCGGAAAAGTCGCTGTCGCCGGCGACTCGCGCTGCATTCCGCACGATTCCCGATGCGTGGCAGGCATCGTTGTGACAGCCCCCACGTTTTCCAATGGAAAAAGTGCCGGGAGACAGATGCATCGGGCTTGGCACTCTACAGGGGAGAGTGCTAAAGTCGCCACTATCATATAGAGAAATCGACATGACGCTGGACGCACGCGCGGAAATCCTGCTGAAAACGCTGATCGAGCGATATATCGCCGATGGCCAGCCAGTGGGTTCACGCACCCTGGCACGCCAGGCGGGACTCGAGCTGTCGCCGGCCACGGTGCGCAACGTGATGTCCGACCTCGAGGACATGGGGCTGGTGCGCTCGCCGCATACCTCGGCCGGGCGCGTGCCCACGGAGCGCGGCTATCGCGTGTTCGTGGATACCCTGCTCAAGGTCAAGCCCCTGAATGCCGGCGAGCTGTACAAGCTCGAGCATGAACTTCTCGCCAATCACGATCCCCATCACCTGATCGAAAACGCTTCCCATATCCTGTCCGAGATCTGCAATCTCGCCGGCATCGTGACGGCGCCGCGGCGCGAGGAGCAACTGGCCTTCCGCCACATCGATTTCATGAGCCTTTCGGGCCAGCGCATCCTGGTGATCCTCGTAACCCAGGACGGCCAGGTGCACAACCGGATCATCCAGGCGGAGCGCGAATATTCGCCGTCAGAACTGGTGCAGGCCGCCAACTACTTCAACGAAACCTACTCCGGTGTGTCGATGAACGACGTGAAGCGCGCGCTGCTGAACGAAATCCAGCAGGCCAGCGACGACATGCAACGGATCATGCAGGTCGCGGTGCGCATGGCGCGCGCGGCCCTGAGCACCGAGGAAGAGCCCGAGGAACTGGTGGTCAGCGGCGAATCCAAGCTGATGGATTTCCCGGAACTCGGCGATGTGCGCAAGCTGCGCAAGCTGTTCGACGCTTTCACCGCCAAGAGCGACCTGCTGCATCTGCTGGACCAGAGCATGCGCGCCGGCGGCGTGAAGATTTTCATCGGCTCGGAATCGGGTTACGAGGTGCTGGCCGACTGCAGCGTGGTCACGGCACCCTATAGCGCGGATGGCCGCATCGTCGGAACCCTCGGGGTGGTCGGCCCCACCCGCATGGCCTATGAGCAGGTGATTGCCATGGTCGACATTACCGCGCGGCTCCTGAGCGGCGCGCTGAGCAGCGGCGAGCGCGCCAACCGGCTTGAATCCACGAACCGTTAGCCCCATTCATTATGAGCGTATTCAGCGTGGAGGTAATGTAATGAGTCAGTATAAGGAAGCCCCGAGCGACCCGGCGGCGGACAAAACCGCGACACCGGGCCCGGAGGCAGGCGCGTCGCACGATCTGGAGACGGTCCCGGAGATCGATCAACTGCGCGCCGAGCTGGAACAGGCCCGCACCGAGGCCGGGGAAAACCTGGACCGGTTTCTGCGCGCCAAGGCCGAAGCGGAAAATATCCGCCGGCGCGCCGAGGCGGACGTGACAGCCGCGCACAAATATGCCCTGGATCGTTTCGCCGCCGAAATCATTTCCGTCCGTGACAGTCTGGACCTAGCGCGGATGGTGGAACTGCCGAAAGACACAAGCCCGGCGGTGCAAAAGATGCATGAAGGCCTGGACCTGACCCTGAAACTCCTGGACAGTGTTTTCCAGAAATTCGGCGTGACACTGCTGGACCCGAAGGGGCAGAAGTTCGACCCCGAGCGGCATCAGGCCATCAGCATGGTGGATTCAGCGGAGGTACCGCCGGGCCATGTAGTCAATGTGGTGCAAAAAGGCTATCTCCTGAACGACCGGCTGCTGCGCCCGGCCATGGTGGTGGTATCCCGGGCTGCCCCGGCCACGGCCAAACCGGCCGGCGAGGCTTGAAAAGCCCCGGGCCAACCCCATTTTGAAAGCTAGAAATACACCTAATACTGGAACTTTGAGGCAATAACACATGGCGAAAATCATCGGTATAGACCTGGGCACAACCAACTCCTGTGTCGCGATCATGGAAGGCGACAAGGTGCGCGTGATCGAAAACAGCGAGGGTGACCGCACCACGCCGTCGATCGTGGCGTACACCGACGACGCCGAAGTGCTGGTGGGCCAGGTGGCCAAGCGTCAGGCGATCACCAACCCCGCCAACACGCTTTATGCCATTAAGCGCTTGATCGGACGCAAGTACGAAGACGAAGTCGTGCAGCGCGACATCAAAATGGTCCCGTACAAGATCGTCAAGGCCAAGAACGGCGACGCCTGGGTACAGATCAAGGATAAGGCCATGGCCGCGCAGGAAATTTCCGCGCGCGTGCTGCAGAAAATGAAAAAGACTGCCGAGGATTATCTCGGCGAGGAAGTGAAGGAGGCGGTCATCACCGTGCCGGCCTACTTCAACGATTCCCAGCGCCAGGCGACCAAGGACGCCGGGCGCATCGCCGGTCTCGACGTCAAACGCATTATCAACGAACCGACCGCCGCGGCGCTCGCCTACGGCATGGACAAGAAGCCGGGCGATTCCAAGATCGCGGTCTATGACCTAGGCGGCGGCACGTTCGACATCTCCATCATCGAGATTGCCGAAGTCGACAAGGAACATCAGTTCGAAGTGTTGTCCACCAACGGCGACACGTTTCTCGGTGGCGAGGACTTCGACAAACGCATCATCGATTACCTCGCGGACGAATTCAAAAAGGACGCCGGCGTGGACCTGCACAGGGACCCGCTAGCGCTGCAACGCCTGAAAGACGCCGCGGAAAAAGCCAAGATCGAATTGTCCTCGAGCCAGCAGACCGAAGTGAACCTGCCGTACATCACAGCCGACGCCAGCGGCCCGAAGCATCTTAATATCAAGATGACGCGCGCCAAGCTCGAAGCGCTGGTCGAGGACCTGATCCAGAAGACCATCGAGCCGTGCAAGGTCGCGCTCAAGGACGCCGGACTCAAGGCTTCCGAGATCGACGACGTGATCCTGGTCGGCGGCCAGACGCGCATGCCCAAGGTGCAGCAGCTGGTGAAGGATTTCTTCGGCAAGGAACCGCGCAAGGACGTGAACCCGGACGAAGCGGTCGCCGTCGGCGCCGCGATCCAGGGTGGCGTGCTGGGTGGACAGGTGAAGGACGTGTTGTTGCTCGACGTCACGCCGCTGTCGCTCGGCATCGAGACGCTGGGCGGCGTCATGACCAAACTGATTCAGAAGAATACAACCATCCCGACCAAGGCCTCGCAGGTGTTCTCCACCGCCGACGACAGCCAGACGGCGGTGACGGTGCACGTGTTGCAGGGCGAGCGCGAGATGGCCGCGGGCAACAAGTCGCTTGGCCGTTTCGACCTCGGTGACATTCCGCCGGCGCCGCGCGGCATACCGCAGATCGAGGTCGTGTTCGACATCGACGCCAACGGCATCCTGCACGTGTCGGCCAAGGACAAGGCCACCAACAAGGAAAACAAGATCACCATCAAGGCCGGATCAGGCCTGAGCGAGGCCGAAATCCAGCAGATGGTGAAGGACGCCGAGGCGCACGCCGAGGAAGACCACAAGGCGCGCGAGCTTGCCGAGGCGCGCAACCATGGCGACAGCCTGGTGCACAGCGTGCGCAAGTCCGTGAAGGAAATGGGCGAGAAGCTCGAGGCCGCGGAGAAGGAAAAGATCGAGGCCGCGATCAAGGAGCTCGAGGAAGCCACGCGCGGCGACGACAAGGACGACATCAAGAAAAAGACCGACGCGCTGATGGAAGCCTCGCACAAGATGGCCGAACAGATGTACGCCCAAGCCAAGGCCGCGGAATCGGCGGGTGCCACGGAAACCGCCGGCGCCGAAACGGCCGAGGCCAAGGAAAAGGAACACGTGGTCGACGCCGAATTCGAGGAAGTGAAAGAGAACAAGGGCAAGAAGTAAACACAGCTTGCTCGGGAAACGAGGGCACAGTGGGCGTCGCGATTGACCACTGTGCCTTTGCTGTTTGAAGGCCGGACATTCATGCGGGACAGGTAGCACGAATGGGAAAAGAAGATTACTACAAGATACTCGGCGTGGAACGCAACGCCTCGGAGGCCGATATCAAGAAGGCCTACCGGCGTTTGGCGATGAAACATCATCCGGACCGCAATCCGGACAAAACCGCCGAGGCCAAGTTCAAGGAGGCCAAGGAGGCCTACGAGATTCTTTCCGACGCGCAGAAGCGCGCCGCCTACGACCAGTTCGGGCACGCCGGCGTCGATCCCGCGGCCGCTGGCGGGGCGGGTGGATTTTATTCAGCGCGCGGCGGCGGTAACTTTGCCGATATTTTCGGCGACGTGTTCGGCGATATCTTCGGCGGCGGCGGGCGTGGCCGCGGCGGCGCGCAGGTGTTCCGCGGCGCCGATCTGCGCTACAGCCTCGAACTCTCGCTCGAAGATGCGGTCAAGGGCACGGAAGTACGGATCCGCGTGCCGGCAATGGAGCAGTGTGAAACCTGCAAGGGCAGCGGTTCCAAGCCCGGCACCTCGTCCACGATCTGCCGTACCTGCGCCGGTCACGGCCAGGTGCGAATGCAGCAGGGTTTCTTTTCGATCCAGCAAACCTGTCCCAACTGCCACGGCAGCGGCAAAACCATCACCGATCCCTGTCCGACCTGCCACGGCGCAGGCCGCGTGCAACACACCAAGACGTTGTCCGTGAAAGTTCCCGCCGGCGTGGACGAGGGCGACCAGATCCGGCTCGCGGGCGAGGGCGAAGCCGGCGAGAACGGCGGACCGCCGGGCGATCTGTACGTGCAGGTGCGGCTCAAGCCGCATGCGCTGTTCAAGCGCGAACAGGACAATCTCTATTGCGAAATGCCGGTGAGCTTCGCCACGTCGGTGCTCGGCGGTGATCTCGAAGTGCCGACGCTCGACGGCCGCGCCTCGATCAAAGTTCCGGCCGGCACCCAGAGCGAAAAACTCTTCCGCCTGCGCGGCAAGGGCGTGCGCAACGTGCGCAGCGGCCAGACCGGCGACCTCTACTGCCGCATCAGCGTCGAAACCCCGGTGAACCTGACTGCGAAGCAGAAGGAGCTATTGCAGGAATTCGAGCTCTCGGTGAAAGAGGGCGGGGCGCGCCATAATCCCCGTGAGCACTCGTGGCTGGATAAGATCAAGGGCCTATTCGGCTAAGTCTACTGGCGAGCATTCCTGGCTCGAAGACTGAAAGAGATTTTTAGCTAAAGGCTTTTCGCTTCAGCCGCGGCGATCCGCTCTGCCGTGAAATCCGGCGCGGCGGCTGCAAGTGGGAGGTTGGGCCGAAAGAGGTCACCCAGATATGAAGTCATGGTGAGTATATGCTCCAGTGCAGATGCTCTGAATACCAGCACGAGCTCCGCATCT
Organism: Sulfuricaulis sp.; assembly: GCF_049587675.1. GTDB lineage: Bacteria > Pseudomonadota > Gammaproteobacteria > Acidiferrobacterales > Sulfurifustaceae > Sulfuricaulis. Next base: position 7,727 of record NZ_JBAVEJ010000031.1, read on the forward strand.
TCTACAGTAACTGGCATCTGCCATATTTACGAACTCGTGATGGGTATAGGCACCCGTACAAACACCTTGGGTGCCGACCTTCAACCCACAGCGTCGACAGTATGTGGCATGCACGCCCGTGCGGAAGTCGTGGTGAGTATATGCACCAGTGCAAACGCTTTGGGTTCCGGCGACACATCCACACCTGGAACAATATATCAGCGTTTTAGTCGAGGGCGCGCCCGAAGAGCGGCTGAATGTCTTCCCTGATGGGCTGTCCGCTGAATCGTGACGTAGTCTGCGAACTACCTGAAGCACGCCTTGCGCAACATCCAAACACGCTTCGTCTCGATTCTCCCAACTGGTCACGGGGCGACCGTCTCTCGGTAGGACCTGCAGTCTGCCCAGCGGACTCGTTTGCCAAAGGCAAGGTGAGAGAATCACGGGAATTACGTGCGCTTCGCCGGCATCGTGCCGACGAAGAGCCTCCTTCATTTCTTGTTCGTAGCAATAATCGGAATCCATGAATCGTGAGCTTATGAAAAGAAGAAAAATCGCCGCCTTCATTAACCTCGCGTCGATTTCTAACTTCCACTCAGACCCAGGCGGAATCTTGCGATCATGCCACTTGAGAATTAGGCCTTGGCGCTCAAGGATAACGAGGTGTTGCCGCACTTCATCCATCAACTGCTCGTCTTCGTGAGAGTATGAAAAGAAAATTTCAATCGGTTCGGTCATACGCTTATATTTGCGGCCCAATTAAAAGTAGACACCCGAATAGGTGTCATGTTTAGTTT
>NZ_JBAVEJ010000032.1:0-26058 GCF_049587675.1 Sulfuricaulis sp.
CGATCACACCGGCGCCGTGCTCGGCGCGCTGGCGGCCGCGGCCATCGTGTACTGGGGCACGTCGCGGCTCGATGTCGTGATCGCGCTGTCTGCCATCCCCGGGCTGCTGGCCGTGAGTCTCGTTGTCTTCGGCATCAAGGAACAGGTGCAGCCGGATGGCGTCAACGCCGAGCTGGCGCCGCTGAGCTGGTCGCGCCTGAGCCCGGTCACGCGCCGCTATCTCGCGGTTATCGCGTTTTTCACACTCGGCAAAATTCCCGAAACCTTCCTGCTGCTCCGCGGCCACGAACTGGGCATGACGGTGGTGGAACTGCTGCTGCTGTGGGCGGCGATGCACGTGGTGAAGGCCACCGTGTCCGGACAGGCGGGACAGCAGACCGACCGCGTCGGGCGCCGGCCGCTGATTCTCACCGGCTGGATGGTCTATGCCATCACTTTATTTGCCCTGGCCTTCGTGATCCAGCCGCTGATGCTCTGGGCCTGGAGCCTTGCGCTGGGTTTCTATTTCGGGCTGACCGAAGGCGCGGAGCGCGCGCTGGTGCGCGACCTCGCCGTGCCCGCCGAGCGCGGCACAGCGTTCGGCTGGTTTCACATGCTCGTGGGAGCCGCGGCCATACCAGCCGGGTTGCTACTGGGAGGACTGTGGGCGACTTACGGCGTCAAAACCGCGTTTCTGGTTTCCAGCGGACTGGCTGTTCTTGCCACAGCCGGATTCTGGCAATGGGTGGAAATCAAACCACCAGCTGGCAGCCCCAGGAGTTGATCCTTAATATATCAATAAACACCACGAAGGAACTTATGTCGCCACGCTCATTCTTCATACTCATTACCCTGCCGCTGGTCGTGCTGGTCAGCATCGCCCCGGCACTGTCGGAGACCCCCGAGGAAATTGCCGCGATCACCAATGCCGCCGAGCGCGGCAATCAGGGCGCGCAGCTTCTGCTCGGGCTCATCTACCGCGAAGGTCGCGGCGTGCCGCGCGATGCGCACAAGGCATTTTATTGGATCGACAAATCGGCTCATGAGCGTCAGCCCTACTCCCAGTTTGTGCTCGGTCAGATGTATGCCACGGGAGAAGGCACCGCGCGTGATACGAAACAGGCACTCGACTGGTGGCAAAAGGCGGCGGAACAGAACCAGGCTCAGGCCCAACTGGCGCTGGGTGAAGCGTATTTTTACGGAAAAGAAACCAAGCAGGATTACCACGAGGCCGAGTATTGGCTCGCCAAAGCCGCCGATCAGGGTGTGGCGCAGGCGCAGTATCTACTGGGGAAAATGTACCAACAGGGCCATGGCGTGCCGCAAGACCTGGAACGCGGCAAGCATTGGCTAACCCGTGCCGCCGCCCAGGGTCATTCAGAGGCAATCAAGCTGCTGCACTTTTTCACAGATGTCGGCGAAGACACCATGGTCGGTTATGAAGCATCGCGCGAGCAACTGAAAAAACGCGCGGATCAGGGCGACGTTGAGGCGCAATACCAGCTCGCGATCCGCTACGAAACCGGGGCCTGGGGCGTACGCCAGCATTCCGACCAGGCGCTCTACTGGTTCAACAAGGCGGCGGAGAAAGGTTACAAGCCGGCGATGCACAGCCTCGCGGACATCTACGAGAAAGGTCTGCTCGGAGTGAAACCGGACCCAAAGCTCGCCGCCAAGTGGCGCGAACGCGCGAAGTAAAAAATAATCAGTCCTGCTGCGGCAGGTGATCGAGGTGATTGAGCACCAGCAACACGCCGAAGGTCGAAATAACCATCCAGGTCGCGCCGAATACCCAGAGCAGCAGCGGCACGGAAAAATAATAGGTGCGCATGCCGATGCCATAATAAGCCGCCGCGCGATTGAGATGCAGCGCTACCGTGACCGGCGTGACGCCGTGGCTCTTCCCGCTCTTGTCCACCGGAACGTTAATCAGATAACCGACCTGGTTGTAGCCGCGTACCGCGAGCGAGAACGCGAAAAAGGCGACGAAGAAGTCCACCAGGATCAGCATCAGCTTGAAGATCCAGATGCTGGACTCGTGGGTGCCGGTCAGGTTCAGGATGTGAAGCGTCGGGCCGATCTTGTCGGCGTTTGCGAGCATGTTCATGATACCGAGGATCAGGATGATCGCGGTGGAGGCCATGAGGGTAGCGGCCATGGTGGAATTGCGCAGCGTCTGCACCGACACCACGTCCCAGCCCTTGTTCATCGCCTGTTCTACCCAGGCGGTACGCGCCAGCGCATTCATGCCCTGCACCGTGCGCGTGGGGCTGCGGCGACTGCGCCGGTTAAGGCGCCATTGATAACCGCCGAGCACGACGGCGCAGACCAGGAAAATCGCGCCGTCGGTGATGAAATTCCAGTAATAAGAAATCAGTGCGGGCATTGGGTTCGGGATTGTTTTTTGTAATTGTGGCGGGCGGCATCTTAGCAAAATTGTCCGCATCGCGCAGCCTTTGCCGGCTTCGAAGCGGGAACATTCCACAATTCCCATTTTCCGGGAATTCCCATATGCTTGCCGCCCCACAAGGAACACCGCCATGACCCTCGCTTCTCTGCGCCTTAACAAGAACGAAGAACGCCGCCTGCGCGCCGGCCACGTCTGGGTGTTCAGCAACGAGGTGGATACGAAGCTTACGCCGCTCACGGCGTTCGAACCCGGCCAGCCGGTGCTGATCGAGGACACAGCGGGCCACGTGCTCGGCTCGGGCTACGTCAACCCGCATGCGCTCATTTGCGCGCGGCTGGTGTCGCGCGACCCGAAATACGCGCTCGATCAGTCGCTGCTCACCCACCGGCTCAATGTCGCCCTGTCGCTGCGCGAGCGGCTGTTCGACACTCCTTATTACCGGCTGGCCTTCGGCGACAGCGACGGCCTACCCGGCCTGGTGGTAGACCGCTACGGCGACATCGCCGTGGTCCAGATCACCACCGCAGGCATGGAACGGCTCAAAAATGAAATTGTCGCAGCGCTCACGAAAGTTATCCGCCCGAGCGCCATCCTGTTCCGCAACGACACTTCCAGCCGCGAACTCGAGGGCCTGACGAGCTACGTCGAAACCGCGCTGGGCAAAATCCCGGAATCCATCACGCTCGAGGAAAACGGCGTGAAATTCGCCGTGCCGCTGCACACCGGCCAGAAAACCGGCTGGTTCTACGACCAGCGTCCGAACCGCGCGCGCTTCCGTCACTACGTCAAAGGGCTGCGCGTGCTGGATGTGTTCAGCTACCTCGGCGCATGGGGCGTGCAGGCGGCGGCGGCCGGCGCCGAGGCGGTGCTGTGTGTGGACAGTTCACCCAAGTCCGTCGAAGGCATAGGCCACAACGCCGAACTGAATGGCGTGGGCGCGAAGGTCGCGGTGGAACGCGAAGATGCCTTCGATATCCTGCGGCGCTTGCGCGCGGCGCGCGAGCGCTACGACGTCGTGGTGCTCGACCCACCCGCCTTCATCAAGCGCAAGAAAGACATCAAGGAAGGAACCCAGGCCTACCAGCGCTTGAACCAGATGGCGATGCAAGTGCTGTCCAAGGACGGCATTCTGGTGTCCTGTTCCTGCTCGTATCACCTGCACCGCGATGTCCTGCGCGACATCCTCCTCAAGAACAGCCGGCATATCGATCGGTTTCTCGAAATCATCGAGGAAGGCCATCAGGGGCCGGACCACCCCATGCACCCGGCGATTCCGGAAACCGGCTATCTCAAGGCGTTCTTCGCGCGCCTGCTGCCGACATAGTCGCGCGCCGGCGCCGCATGACGCATGAGCCTGTGATTTTATGCCATGCCGGCAGTAGGTTTTTTAATTTTCAGATATTGCCACACTCGTTTTTTTGGTCCATCCTCAAACAACCAGCTCGGCATTAAAATTGCCCGCGGATCCAAACCCGAATTTCAACAAGGAGAGCCCTATGTCCATTGCTGCGTCATTCACCCGCTTCGTCACTGCTGTTTTGTTTTTGATCGGCCTGGCCGGTCTTGCCACAACGGTCGAAGCCGCCGATAAGACAAGCAAGTCCAGTGTTGTCATCCAAATCAGCGAAAACAATCCGGCGATCTGGGGCCTTGCCTTGAACAACGCGGAAAATATCCAGGAGGCGCTGGGCAAAGATAACGTCAACGTCGAGATCGTCGCCTACGGTCCGGGTATCAATATGCTCAAGTTCGACTCCGAAGCCGCGCCGCGCCTCAAAAAGGCCAGCGCCGACGGTGTCGCACTGATCGCATGCGGCACCACCATGAGAAAACAGAAACTGACCGAAAAAGACCTGTATGGAAATATCAAGGTTGTTCCCGCCGGCGTGATCGAGATCATGAACAAACAGAGAGAAGGCTGGGCCTATATCAAACCGTAAACTCTGCTCAAGAGTAGCGATAACCAAGGGCGCCCTCTGGGCGCCCTTGGTTTTTTAGCACTCCCACCTGCGATCTTTCTCGAATGGTCCGCAGGCGTAGAATGCCCTCATGAAAATCCACCACCTGAAGGTGACCGAAGCGCTTGCGAACCTTCGCACCCGTCCCGAAGGATTATCCGCGGCGGAAGCAGGACGACGGCTTCGGGAGTTCGGGCCAAACCGCATCGAGCGTGTGCGCGTGGAGCACGGGTGGCGACGCCTGCTGCACAGCTTCACTCACTTTCTCGCTCTAATCCTCTGGTTTGCAGCAGCGCTCGCCTTCTTTGCCGAATACCGGGAACCCGGTCAGGGCATGGGTGTGCTCGGCGTGGCGATCCTCGGCGTGATTCTGATTAACGGGCTTTTTTCCTTCTGGCAGGAGCATCGCGCGGAACAATCTCTCGCGGCGCTGCAACGGTTGTTGCCGCATCAGGTGAAAGTCACGCGTGAGAACGCGCCGCTCACGCTTCCGGCGGCTGAGCTCGTGCCCGGTGATATTCTCTGGCTCGAAGGCGGCGACGACATCCCCGCCGACTGCCGCGTGCTGGAGGCGTTCGGGACGCGTGTCGATAATGCCACCATCACTGGTGAATCTGTACCACTGCCGCGCGAAGCGCAGGCTTCCACCGCCGAGGAACTGCTGAACGCGCGCAACATTCTGCTGGCCGGCACTTCGCTCGTAGCGGGTGAAGCGCGCGCCGTAGTGTTCGCCACCGGCATGCACACCGAGTTCGGCAAGATTGCGCATTTGACACAGGCGACCGGCGCCGTGCTCTCGCCCTTGCAGCGTGAGATTGCGCGCCTGTCGCGGGTGATTGCCTTGATCGCCGCGGCACTCGGCGCGCTGTTCTTCTTGATCGGCCACAGCCTGGGGCTTTCCTTCTGGGGCAGCCTGTTGTTTGCCATCGGCATCATTGTCGCCAATGTCCCGGAGGGACTGCTGCCGACGGTGACCCTGGCACTCGCTCTGGCCAGCCAGCGCATGGCGCGGCGCAACGTGCTCATCCGCCATTTGCCCTCGGTCGAGACGCTGGGCTGCGCAACGGTCATCTGCACCGACAAGACCGGTACGCTGACGATGAACCGCATGAAGCTGAAGCAACTCTATGCCGCCGGACGTTTCTGGGATGGTGAGGCAAAAGAACTGATGGGAATTCCGGCGCCATTCTTCGAGGTCGCGCTCCATTGCCACAACCTCAGGACATCCAACAACACGGAGTTCCTGGGGGATCCGATGGAAGTCGCGCTCGTGCGTCTGGCGCAACGCGCGCAGCCACACGCTAAACCGCACCCCAAACGTGATGAGATCCCCTTCGATTCCGAACGGTGGCGTCTGTCCACGCTTCATGCAACAGGCGGTGGCTTCGTGCTCTACACCAAGGGCGCGCTCGAATCGGTGCTGCCCTTGTGCCGGCAGATACAGCGAAGCGAGAATACCGAAACACTCACGCCCGACCTCACCGAGTCCTTGCACAAAACGGAAGTAGCAATGGCTGAGCAAGGCTTGCGCGTCCTGGCGCTGGCGTACCGGCCGGACGCGGTCGAAGGACCGCCGGAGGAGCTTGAGCGCGATCTGATCCTGGTCGGACTCGTGGGCTTCCGCGACCCGCCGCGCCCGGAAGTGCCGGCCGCTATCCGCCAATGCCGCGAGGCCGGCATCAAAGTCATCATGGTCACCGGCGATCATCCACAGACGGCGGTTGCCATCGCGCGCGAGATCGGACTCGTGCTTGCATCCAACGCCGCGGTAATCACTGGCGAGCAACTGCGGCGGCTGTCGGAGGCCGAATTGCAGCTGGCACTTGATGCACCGGAGATTATCTTCGCGCGTGTGGGCGCCGATCAGAAGCTGCGCATTGTGCGGGCGCTGAAGCAGAAAGGCGAAACCGTGGCCGCCACCGGCGATGGTGTCAACGACGCGCCCGCCCTCAAGCACGCGGATATCGGCATTGCCATGGGCGTAAGCGGTACCGACGTGGCGCGCGAATCCGCGCATATGGTGCTCATGGATGACAACTTCGCCAGCATCGTGGCCGCTATCGAGGAGGGCCGCGCAGTGTACGACAACATGCGCAAGTTCCTGACCTACATCCTCACCCACAATGTGGCGGAGCTGGTGCCCTACCTCGCCTTCGCGCTGTTCCGGATCCCCCTGCCACTTACCGTCATTCAAATACTTGCGATTGACCTCGGCACTGACGTGCTTCCGGCGCTTGCCCTTGGCGCCGAATTGCCGGAGCCGGAAGTCATGCAACGCCCGCCGCGTTCTCCCAAGGAACGTCTGCTGAGCTGGCCCGTGCTCGCGCGCGCTTACCTGTGGCTCGGCCTGCTTGAAGCGGCCGCGGCGATGGCGGCATTTTTTTTCGTGCTGCGTGCCGCGGGATGGAATTATGGCGAAATTCTCCCGGCCAACGATCGGATTTATCTCCAGGCCACCACCGCCTGCCTCTCCGCCATCATCGTGATGCAGGTCGTAAACATATTTCTTTGTCGCAGCGAGCGCAGTTCGACATTCACCCGAGGGCTTTTTCTCAATCGAATGATCCTGCTGGGCATCGCGGTCGAGATCGCGCTTATTCTTCTCTTCGACTATACGCCCTGGGGAAACAGGCTGTTCGGCACCGCGCCCATAGCACTGGACGTTTGGCTCTATGTCGTGCCATTCGCGCTCGCCATGCTGCTGCTCGAAGAATTACGCAAAGTATTAGTACGACGCTTATAAGGAACGCTGCATGGTCTGGCGCTCAAAGGCTGCGACCATCAAAGTGCCCCACCTTCAAGAGTGACAAGTCAACACCATCCAGGCAGCGAGCGTTGATCGCCACCATGTATTTACCAGTAGGGGCAAGGCCTTCGCCAAACGGCGCGCACCCGCACTTGGGGCAGAAGCGATGTTTAATTCGATGTTTGTTAAATGTGTAGGTGGCAAAGTTATGTTCGGGTGTGAGAAAACGAAAATTCTCGCGGGAAACAAACCAATGAAGCGAACCGCGTTTGCTGCAAATCGAGCAATTGCACTCCATGACTTTTTCAAGATTGCCATTGACTTCGAATGCAATCTGCCCGCAGTTGCAGCTACCCTTGTAAATCATTGATTCGCTCCTGGAATCAGCCGGGCCTTCTATCCCGAGCCAATAGAGAACATGGACTCCAAGTCATGCTTCGAGTATGTGCGGAATGCGAGCATCGTTTCGCTGCCCACGATGCCATCGAGCTTGAGCATCGCCCCGGTCACAATATCTGACAGAGTTTCGTTGTCTTTGGTTCTGACAATGGCAATCAGATCATATCGCCCGCTCACCGAGTAAACCTCGGTAATGCCTTTCATGCTGGAAAGTTGCGACGCAATCTCATTCACCTTCTTCCTGTCCACCTTCAGAGCCACGATTGCTGTAACCATTGTCATTCCTCCTTCCTGTTCCAAAAAATGGGTATCGTCTTGACTCCCTAACGAATGATATGGACTCCCCCTGCTCCTGCGGCATCAGATGTGCCAGATTGAAGACGGTTCATCTCAATCAACGGAACAGGAGGAGTCATCATGAACGTTACATCGATCGGAATCGATTTGGCAAAGAATACCTTCAGTCTGCACGGGGTAGATAGCCGGGGCAAGATGGTGTTCCATAAAACCTTAAGCCGTGGGAAGTTGTTGTCATTCCTGGCCCAACAGCCGCCAAGCCTCATCGGCATGGAGGCCTGTAGCGGCGCCCACCATTGGGGCCGGCAGCTTCAGGCCCTGGGCCACCGGGTCGGGATCATGGCATCCCGCTTTGTCGCCCCCTACCGCAAGGGTGGCAAGAACGACGGCAACGATGCCGAGGCCATCTGTGAGGCGGTGGCTCGGCCCGGCATGCGCTTTGTGCCGATCAAGAGTGATGAACAGCAGGCGCTACTCAGTCTGCACCGCATTCGTCAGGGGCTGATCAAGGAACGCACCGCCACCATTAACCAACTGCGCGGCCTGTTGAGTGAATTCGGGCTCATCATGCCCAAGGGCCGTTACCCGGCGCAGCACCACCTACCGCGCATCCTGGAAGACGCCGAGAATGGTCTACCGATGCTCGCCCGCCGTCTTCTCAACGATGTCTATCTTCGTCTGCGGGGCATGAACGAGCAGGTCCTGGCCTACGACCGCGAACTCGAACATCTCTCCCAGGAGAGCGAGATCGCGCAGCGGCTCATGACGATCCCGGGCATCGGCGCCGTCACCGCGACGGCGCTGATCGCCAGCGTTGGTGACCCGAAGCAGTTCAGGAACGGTCGGCAGTTCGCCGCCTGGCTCGGCTTAACGCCCCGGCAATACACCACCGGCGGCAAGATCCGGTTGGGAAGAATCACGAAGAAGGGCGACGTATATCTGCGCACCCTGCTGATTCACGGCACGCGGGCGGTGTTGGCCACGCTCAAGGACAAGCAAGACCGTCTGAGCGTGTGGGTGCGCGCGCTCCTCGAGCGGCGTGGTTACAAGCGCGCCGCGGTCGCGCTCGCCGCGAAGAACGCGCGCATTCTCTGGGCATTGATGGCGCGGGGCGAGACGTACCAACGGAAAACCGCGTGACGTCGCGAGCGGCGCTGTAAGCGGCGCGTCACGGAAAGGAGCAACCAACCGAGTCACTGCAACGGCAATCGATGACAGAAAGGGTAAGACCCCGGTGAAAGAGCCTGTTTAACTCAATGGTCCGGGTTGAGACCGTCTAACGAATCAGGCATTCACCCAGCGCAACATCATCATGGCCAGAGTCATAACGACTCACCAACAGGCCGAATGTAGAGCTGCAGTCTGACGCCTGACTGGAAGAGGTTACAGTTGCTTGACAGTGGGGGGAGTCCATGTAGATGGATTAAGCGACTTATTGACTGAATATTACGATATACCACTGATGCGACTCGGGGAACCCCCACCAAAACATGATCTTGCCCCTGGACGTTACACCGCAAGAATCGGGTTGTTATCGGTGGCAAGCCTGACTTATTCTGCGCCCATGGACAGGGTTAACGATCATTCACGACGCACCACAGATTACGCGCGTATCGAGCGTACGATCCACTATCTGGAAGAGAATTATCGGCAGCAACCAGACCTGAAGGCATTGGCGCGCGGCGCGGGTCTGAGCGAATTTCATTTTCAGCGGCTGTTCCGGCGCTGGGCCGGCATCAGCCCCAAGCGCTTTGTGCAATATCTCACCGCCGGGCATGCCGTCCGGATGTTACGGGAATCACGCACGAATCTCGACGCGGCCTACGACGCGGGGCTCTCCAGTGGCGGACGTCTGCACGACCTGTTCATCAATCTGCATGCGGTAACGCCCGGCGAACTGAAACGCGCCGGCGTGGGTCTTACGATTCAATATGGTTTTCACCCGAGCCCGTTCGGAGAATGCCTGATCGCCGTGACCGCGCGCGGCGTCTGCCATCTCGGATTCGTGTCGCCGGAGGATCGGCGTACCGCGTTCGCAGAACTGACAGCCGAATGGCCGCAGGCACAATTCAAGGAAGCGCCGCGTGTGACCGCCCCGTTAGCACGCCGGCTGTTCAAGCGAATCAACGGGCATGCACCCGGCATCGATTTGCATGTGCGTGGGACAAATTTCCAGATAAAGGTATGGGAGGCGCTGTTGCGTATTCCACCGGGAGGCGTTGTGTCTTATGAAGATCTCGCACGGCATATTCAAGCGCCGCGCACGGTACGGGCCGTGGCCAACGCCGTGGCGCACAACCCGGTGGCGTGGCTCATTCCCTGCCACCGCGTGATCCGCAAGAGCGGCGCGTTGGGCGGTTACCGTTGGGGAGAAACTCGAAAGAAGGCCCTGCTCGCGTGGGAAGCGGTGCGAACCGGGGACGTCATATCTTCGGCAACGTCACGCCCTGCTGACCCTGATACTTCCCGCCGCGATCCTTATACGAAGTCTCGCAGATCTCGTCGCCCTCGATGAAAATCACCTGCGCCACGCCTTCGTTGGCGTAAATTTTGGCGGGCAGCGGCGTGGTGTTGGAGAATTCGAGCGTGACGTGCCCTTCCCATTCCGGCTCCAGCGGCGTCACATTCACAATGATGCCGCAGCGGGCATAAGTGCTTTTACCGAGACAGATGGTGAGCACGTTGCGCGGGATGCGGAAAAATTCCACGGTGCGCGCGAGCGCGAACGAATTCGGCGGGATGATGCACACGTCTCCCTTGAAGTCCACGAAGCTGCTCGGGTCGAACTTCTTGGGATCGACAATCGTGGAATTGATGTTGGTGAAGATCTTGAATTCGTCCGAACAGCGGACGTCGTAGCCGTAGCTCGAGGTACCGTAGGAAACGATGGGGCCGTTATTCGCGCGCTTGACCTGGTTCGGCTCGAATGGCTCGATCATGCCGTGGCTCGCCGCCATACGGCGGATCCATTTGTCTGATTTGATTCCCATAAGAAGGCGCTATTTCACCGCAAAGACGCAAAGGACGCAAAGGTTTTTATGTTCTAGAGACTTATTCGGTGTGCTTCGCTAACGCTCAGCACACCCTACGTAGCTAATCTTGCCTTTCTTTGCGCTCTTCGCGTCTTTGCGGTGAATTTCTTTTAAGTATTTTGAATAACGATGCTCGGGAACTTGGCCGAGAAGTCCTTCTTGCGCAGCGACAACTTGGCGGCCACGCGCCGGGCAATGTCGCGGTAGATCTGCGAAATGCGGCACTCGGGATCGGCCACCACCGTGGGCTTGCCGGAATCGGTTTCCACGCGGATACGCATGTCGAGCGGGAGCGCGCCGAGGAAATCGACGTCATTCTGCTCGGACATGCGTTCGCCGCCGCCCTGGCCGAAGATGTGCTCCTCGTGCCCGCATTTGCTGCAGATGTGCGTGCTCATGTTCTCGATCACGCCAATCACGGGGATGTCCACCTTCTCGAACATCTTGAGGCCCTTGCGCGCGTCCAGCAGCGCGATGTCCTGCGGCGTCGTGACGATGACGGCGCCGGTGACCGGAACCTTCTGCGCCAGCGTCAGTTGCACGTCGCCGGTGCCCGGCGGCAGATCCACGATCAGGTAATCAAGGTCCTTCCAATTAGTGTCGCGCAGCAGCTGCTCCAGCGCCTGCGTCACCATCGGACCGCGCCAGATCATCGGCGTCTCTTCGTCAACGAGATAACCGATGGACATGGACTGCAGGTGATAACTCATGATGGGCTCGAGCGACTTGCCGTCTTTGGATTCGGGCTTCATCTTCGCGCCGAGCATGGTCGGCTGGCTCGGGCCGTAAATATCCGCATCAAGAATACCGACGGTCGCGCCTTCCGCGGACAGCGCCAGCGCCAGGTTCACGGCTACGGTGGATTTGCCCACGCCGCCCTTGCCGGAGGCTATGGCGATGATGTTTTTCACGCCTTCAATGGGCTTTACGCCCTTCTGCACACCATGCGCCGCAATGCTGAATGAAACATTAACCGTGGCATCCTTGACGCCGGCAATGGCGGACACCTTCTCTTTTAGCTTGGAGGCAAGAGTCGCCACATATCCCTTGGCCGGGTAACCGAGAACGACATCCACAGTCACTTTGCCGCCGTCAACGGTGATTTTTTTCACGGCCTTGGCCGCGACCATGTCCTGCTCGAGGTAGGGATCGATCACCTCTTTGAGCGCTGTTTCAACTTGCTGCTGGGAGACGTCCGCCATGAAGCTCACTCCAGATTCGGTCTGTCAGGGGGCGCACATGCTACACCGGGGACCGAAAAAAGTCATGATCGGGGCGGCATAAAGACGCGAATTCCCTTATGATATCGGGGTCAAACCAAAGAGAACCGTCCGCCGTGTTATCGTGGCGGCGATTTTATGCCTGAGAAGAAACGCAAAATCCTCGTCACCAGCGCCCTGCCCTACGCCAACGGCCCGCTCCACCTCGGGCATCTCGTGGAATACATCCAGACCGACATCTGGGTACGCTTCCAGAAAATGCGCGGTCACGAGTGCTGGTATGTCTGTGCCGACGACACCCACGGCACGCCGGTGATGCTGCGTGCCCAGCAGGAGGGCATCAGCCCGGAGAGCCTGATCGCCCGCATGAGCGCGGAACACCAACGCGACTTCGCCGACTTCGGCATCGGTTTCGATAACTATTACTCCACGCACTCGGACGAAAACCGCGAGCTGGTGTCGGAAATCTATCGGCGGCTGTCCAAAGCCGGACATATTTCCAAACGCACCATCAAGCAGGCCTACGATCCGGTCAAAAATATGTTCCTGCCCGACCGCTTCATCAAGGGCACCTGCCCGCGCTGCAACACGCCGGATCAGTACGGCGATTCGTGCGAGAACTGTGGCGCGACCTATTCTCCGACCGAATTGAAAAACGCCGTCTCCGCGCTCTCCGGCGTGCCGCCGGTGGAAAAGGACTCGGAACATTATTTCTTCAAACTGGGCGACTTCGAAGCCTGGCTGCGCGAATGGCTGCACCCGGACATTACCAAAGTACGGCATGTGCAACCGGAAGTGGCGAACAAACTCTCCGAATGGTTCGATGCCGGACTCAAGGACTGGGACATCTCGCGTGATGCACCCTATTTCGGCTTCGAGATTCCGGACGCGCCGGGGAAATATTTCTACGTCTGGCTCGACGCGCCCGTGGGCTACATGGCGAGCTTCAAAAACTTGTGCGCGATGCGAGGCCTCAAGTTCGACGATTTCTGGGGCAAGGACAGCAGTGCCGAGCTCTATCATTTCATCGGCAAGGACATTCTCTATTTCCACACGCTGTTCTGGCCGGCGATGCTGGAAGGCGCGGGATTTCGCAAGCCGACGTCTGTGTTCGCGCACGGATTCCTCACCGTCAACGGCACCAAGATGTCCAAATCGCGCGGCACCTTCATCACCGCGCGCTCGTACCTCAACCACCTTCATCCGCGCTATCTGCGTTATTATTTCGCGGCCAAGCTCAACGGCCGGGTCGAGGACATCGACCTCAATTTCGACGACTTCACGGCACGTATCAACAGCAACCTCATCGGCAAGTACGTCAACATCGCCTCGCGCGCCGCCGGTTTCGTCACCGAGCGCTTCGGCGGGAAGTTAAGCAAAGAGCCCGTCAACAAGGAATTGCTGCATGAAACCCAGAAGGCGGCGGAAACCATCGCGGAACATTATGAAAACCGTGACTACGCCGAGGCGGTGCGTCTCATCATGGCGCTCGCGGACAAGGCCAATGCCTTCGTGGACGACCGCAAGCCATGGCTCCTGGCCAAGGATCCGGCGCAGAACGAGCATCTCCAGCAGGTCTGCACGACCAGCCTCAACCTGTTCCGTCTGCTGACGATTTACCTCAAACCGATCCTCCCGAAAATCGCGGAGGACATCGCCACATTCCTTAATATCCCGCCGCTCACCTGGGCGGATGCCAAAACGCTGCTCACCGATCACACCATCAACCCGTACCAGCATCTGGCCACGCGCGTGGACCCGAAGAGCATCCCCGCGCTGCTCGATGATTCGCAAAAGGACATGAAGACCATGGCCGAGAAAACTTCCGGAACTATTACCGAAACCAGCGACCTCGCACGGCATCCGATCCTGCCCGAGATCAGTTACGAGGACTTCGCCAAGGTGGATTTGCGCATCGCCCGCATCATTAAGGCAACGCACGTGGAAGGCGCGGACAAGTTGCTGGAATTGACCGTCGACCTCGATGGCATCACGCGCACCGTGTTCGCCGGCATCAAGGAAGCCTACAAACCGGAAGACCTCGAAGGGCGGCTCACGGTCGTGGTGGCCAATCTCGCGCCGCGCAAGATGAAATTCGGCCTGTCCGAGGGCATGGTGCTCGCCGCCGGTCCCGGCAAAAAAGATTTGTGGATTCTTTCGCCGGATGAAGGCGCGCAACCGGGCATGCGCGTTAAGTAACGTTTATATGTAAACAAAATCCCTGAAAAACGGGCTTATCCGATGCATGGATAACCGGAAATTCCCCACTATACTTAAAACTAGTAGTGAGGGAAGGGACAGCAGGGACAGCGGGATGCAAATTTTGCATCCCGCTTTTATTTTGGCAAACAGAACATCGATCAAAATTCATAAGGAGGTGTGGACAAGCTAATACCAAGCGAGATGTAGAATATGCATAACAAGAAATTTCTTCCGTCGTTAATTATTACCGTTGCCATCAGCAGCGGATTTTCAACCCACGCTGTCCAGGCGTCCTCGGTTTCGCCTTCCGAACTGTTCATCAACGACCCGGCACAAGTGTTGATGGTCGACGGCAAGGACCGCGATTCCAATGTCTCGATTCGGGTCTGGCTCGACACGCCGAAGCGGTCAGCGTTAGATTTCGGATTCATCAGTAACGACAACTTTCTCTCCATTACCGGCAAATCGCGCAAGAAGAGTAATTACACGTTCACGGGCGGTTCCATCGTCGATTTTGCGCTGCGCAGCAATGGCAGTGACGGTTTATTCGGCACCTCCGATGACGTGATCTATCGCCTCTCCGACAGTGCCGGCTATGCCTCGCAATATTATTTTGCGGCCATCGATCCGGCCAAGTCGCGTCATCCGGTGGTGACGGAACCCTATTATCAGATCTTGCGCCTGGGCTGGGACCTGAATCTCGACGGTCTCGTGGATGCGCGCGTGGTGCTTAAAATCACGAATAACAAATACGACGGCATGATGCCGGGGCCGATGGCGGTATCGCTCCCCGGAGCTTCGTGGCTGCTGGGTTCCGGTCTGGCGGTACTGGGAGTCACGGTGCGGCGCCGGAAACAAGCCGCGTAAATCAGGCGTCCTTAAAGTAGTCAGCGATTTCATTTTGCGGGGGGTGCCCATCATCCCCGGGTCAGTACAGCCCGGGGATGAATTTTTTCACCTTTTCCTGGTAATCGGCATAGTCACGATATTTTTCCCGCAGCCAGATTTCCTCGTGCACGGCCTTGCGATCGAAGAAGAACGCAAGACCCAGCACATACAAAACACCGATCTCACACAGCCACCACAAGGCCCATCCCAGGCTCACCAACATCACTGACGTATACATCGGGTGACGCATAAACCGGTAGGCGCCTTGTCGACACAGCGTGGCGTCGGCGAGCGGCTTGGGGAAAGGCGTGAGGGCTTTGCCCAGACTCGCAAACCCCCAGACGGCCAGCAGCACGCCCAGCAGGGTGACCGCCACACCTCCCATTGGCACCAAACCGTCAGGGGTAAGATGTCCGCGGCCCTGCCACACCGGAATAGCGAACGCGAGCAGCATCACCGGTACCTGGGCCAATACCCATATTCCGCCACGGGACACGAATGAATTATTCTGCGGCATGCGGCTGAAGCTCCGGTTTACCAACGCACGGTAGCGCTTGTTGCCTGAGTCGTAAAGCGCGGCCATACTCTCCGGCCATGTCCACACGTGCCCGACAAGCCGTTTCCGCCGATCGGATCGATGCGTGGCTGCCGCAAACGCAATGCACGCAATGCGGTTATCCGCGCTGCCGCGCGTACGCCGAGGCTGTCGCGCATGGCGAGGCCGGCATCAACCAATGTCCGCCGGGCGGCGAGGTCACGATCGCCGCGCTCGCCAAGCTGCTGCACGCATCACCCGCACCGCTGGACCCGCGCTTTGGCATTCACAAGCCGCGCGCGCGTGCCGTTATCGATGAAGCCGTCTGCATCGGCTGTCGCAAATGTCTCGATGTCTGTCCAGTGGACGCCATCGTCGGCGCGCGCAAGCTGATGCATACCGTCATCGCGCGCGAGTGCAACGGCTGCGAGCTGTGCTTGCCGCCCTGCCCGGTGGATTGCATCGTGATGGTCCCCGTCGATTCGGATGAAGCGGCTGAACCTTGGCCGGAGTACACACGCGCAGAAGCGGATCACTGGCGCGTGCGGACCGAGAATCGTCTGCGTCGTCTGGCACTCCGCAAGCGCACACGGCACGGGACGCCGCACTCCACCGAATCGGCGGCGCCGCTCCCGCCCGATCGCGAGCGTATCCGCGCCGAAATACGCGCCGCGGTGGCACGGGTCAAGGCGCTCAAAGCACGCACCACCGGTCAGAAACCCTGATCCGCACATGAATGCGCACAAGCGTCACGAAATTTTCGCACGGCTCAAGCGGGCCAATCCGAGCCCGACCACCGAGCTCCAGTACCGGAATCCTTTCGAGCTGCTGGTATCGGTGATTCTCTCGGCGCAGGCTACGGACAAAAGCGTCAACAAGGCCACGGCGGAACTCTTCAAGGTTGCCCGCACACCGCGCCAAATCCTCAACCTCGGTCTGCGGGGACTCAAGCGCTACATCAAAACGATCGGCCTCTACAACACCAAGGCCGCCAATATCCTGAAGACCTGCAAAATCCTTCTCGAAAAACATGGCGGACAGGTGCCGGCGACGCGCGAGGAACTGCAGGCGCTGCCGGGCGTGGGGCGCAAAACCGCCAACGTGATTCTCAATACCGCATTCGGTCAGCCGACCATCGCCGTGGATACGCATATCTTCCGTGTGGCCAATCGTACGGGACTGGCGCCGGGGAAAAACGTGCTCATCGTGGAGAAAAATCTGCTCAAGGCGGTCCCCGAGGCATACCGCCACGATGCGCATCACTGGCTGATCCTGCACGGGCGCTACACCTGTACGGCACGCAAACCGCGTTGCGCTGAATGCGTCATCTATGATTTGTGCGAGTACCGGGCTAAAGTAGTGGCATGAGCCGCAGAGCAGGGGCCATCTTATTGAAGGGATGCGGCGCGACCGCGCAGCGCAGAGCAGTGCCTGCCGCGAAGCGGCAGGTGCGACCGTTGCGCGGGATGCGGGCGTCGCTAAACGGTCGCTGGCATCCGCTCCGCTGCTCGATCCCGCTACGCGGGTCCTTCGGGCAACGCTCCGCGGCGCCCGAATGACACAGGCCGCCGACAGCATGACAAGACAATTCAACTCCGATCTTTCGGAGGCGGCGTGATGATTTTGAAATCTGCCGCTTCCGGATTGAGCCACGGCCACCGCGCCCTGCCGGAGCACGCGGAACAAGCGGTCAAACAGGCGCTCGCGAAGGCGGGACTTGAGCGTGCCAATGCCATATTACTGTTCCTCACTCCAGAGTACGCCGCCAATCCGGAACCGGCGCTGCGCGCGGCGGCGCGCGCCGGCGGTTGCATGCAAGTGGTGGGCTGCACCGGCGCCGGCATCCTAACCGAAGACGAGTGGGTGCTCGACAGTCCCGGTGCCGCGGCCATGGTGCTGGGCGGGAATGTTCATCTGAGTATCGCTCCCCAGGGGAAACTGAGCGATGAAGATACCGTGCTGAGCCTGTGCACCCCCGCCGGGCTCACAGCGGAATGGATCGACGTAGCCGCCAGGCGCTTCGGCGCGGTGTCGGGCGATCTCTTCGGCCACGGCCCGTTCAAAGTCTGGAGCGGCGCGCGCGTGTCGGAATCCGAACAGGTGGATGCCATCCTGAGCGGCGTGGACAGCGTGATCGACGCCTCGCAGGGCGTGCGCGCGCTGACCTCGCCCATCGAAGTGGCGGAAGTGCAGGGTTACGACATCAAGCGCCTCGGCAATTACCCGGCCCTGAGCGTGCTCGTCCAGTCGCTTCCACCGAACGTGCGCGAGATGGAGCGCGTGCCCTTGCATCTCATCATGGGCGGCGTGGCGATCGGCGATCCGGAAACGGCGATTCGCGACGGCCGCTATCGCCTTAACCACATCGTGGCCGCCAACCTGCGCGACCAATCCATCACGCTGTCGGAACGGCCCTCCCGTGGTGAGCGCTTGTTCTGGGCGATGCGCGACACCCTCACCGCCGAGCGCGACATGCACGTCTGCGTGACGCGCAGCGTTCAGGCGCTTCCGGGGGCGCCTGACTTTGCTCTGCTGTTCCCATGCATAGGACGCGGCCCGAATTTCTTCGGCAACCGCGATCGCGATCTGGATGCACTGCGGTCGCAGCTCCCCGGCCTGCCCGTCGTCGGCATGTACGGCAACGGCGAGATCGGCCCGCTCGACGGCATCAATCACCTCTACCAGTATTCCGTCGTGCTCGGCCTGTTTCGGGCCAGAGCCGCCTGAACATGTTCGCGGAGCAGGATCGCGGACAGACGCGCGAAGTATTTTTCCGCGCCTGGCGCGCGCACCGCGAGGAACAACCGCTGGAGGGCGTGGAAAAGCTCATCGTGCAGGTGGTCCTGCGGCACCCTGAATATCATGCTCTTCTCGAACATCCCGAGCCGGCGCGCGAGCGCGATTATTTTCCGGAATCGGGCCAGACCAATCCGTTCCTGCATCTCGGCATGCACATCGCCATCGAGGAGCAGCTGTCGATCGACCAGCCCCGGGGTATCCGCGGTTATTACCAGAAGATACTCATGCGCCTTCCCGACGAGCACGCGGCGCAGCATCATATGATGGAATGCCTGGGCGAGATGCTGTGGCAGGCAAGCCGGCAGGCGACAGCACCCCAGGAATCGGTTTATCTCGATTGCCTGCAGCGGTTGCTGGGTAGTCCCTCAAAAGTCTGATCGCCTCGTCCCGGACGCACCCGGTGTGAAACTTTCGCAAGGTGGTCGGGTCTCATTTGTGGTCGGGACAACCAAGTTATGAAATCGGTCGCTATCCGGCGAATGGTTCTCCATTAATCACGTCTTGCCGCACGGAGGAGTCATGACACTGGTTCAAAGAACCGCGCGATGGCTTGCGCCGGTTATCAAGGGACTCGATTCCCTGCAACCGCTTATACATCTCGGCGTGCGTCTGTGGGTCGCCGACGTATTCTGGAAATCGGGCGTCGAGTCCCTGAAAGACTGGGAAATGACGGTCGATCTGTTCACCCATGAATTTCATGTCCCGCTGCTCGCGCCGTACGCGGCCGCTGTTTTGGGCACCGGCGTGGAATTGATCTTTCCCGTGTTCCTGGCGCTCGGGCTCGCTGGACGTTTCAGCGCCGGGGTGTTGTTCATATTCAACATCATGGCGGTGATTTCCTATCCCGCCCTCAACGAAGTCGGCCTCAAGGATCATGTCTATTGGGGGATTCTGTTGTTGATCCCGCTGCTGCACGGGCCGGGAAAAATCTCCATCGACTATTTCATCCGCCGTCATTGGATGGGAAAATAATCCCCACCATGAACCGGATTGCCGTCAAACTCCAGCCCGCCGCCGCGCCTTCGTTCGCCCGCGCTCTCGGCGCCCACGGCCTCGGCCCGCTGCACCGCGAGCGGCTGCGTGAGTTGCAGATCAATATCGGGCGCTTGTGCAACCAGGCCTGCAACCACTGCCACGTGGACGCCGGTCCCAAGCGCACCGAGATCATGACATGGGAAACCATGGAGAAGATTCTCGCCTGGGCGAAAGCCGCCGGCATCACGGCAGTCGACATCACCGGCGGGGCGCCGGAAGTCAATCCGCATTTTCGCCGCCTGGTGGACGGCTTCCTGACGCTCGGCACGCTGGTCACCTCGCGCTGCAACCTCACTGTGCTGCTCGAACCCGGGCAAAACGATCTGGCGTCGTGGTATGCGCAGCGGAAAATCCGTCTGGTCTGTTCCCTGCCCTGTTACACGCAATTAAACGTGGACGCCCAGCGTGGCGACGGCGCTTTCGAAAAAAGCATCGAGGCATTGAAACGGCTGAATGACACCGGTTACGGACGCGAGGCGGCCCTGGTGCTGGACCTGGTTTACAACCCCGGCGGCGCGTTTCTCCCGGGTGCCCAGGAAAAACTCGAGTCGGACTACAAGCAACGGTTACAACAGGATCATGGCATCGTCTTCTCGCGCCTGAGGACGCTCACCAACCTGCCGATCAATCGCTTCGCGCACTTCCTCAAGCGCACGGGCCAGTATGAAAAATACATGCAATTACTGGAGGAAAATTTCAACCCCGCGACCGTGCCGGGTCTCATGTGCCGGCATCTCGTCAGCGTGGACTGGCGCGGACGGGTGTACGATTGTGACTTCAACCAGATGCTCGACCTTCCGCTCGGCGACCAGCCGCCACGGTATTTATGGAACATAGCAACACAGGACCTCGAGGCCACTCCGGTCGCGGTGGGTTCCCACTGTTTCGGCTGCACCGCCGGCGCCGGCAGCAGTTGCGGCGGCGCGCTGGCCTGACCTTACAGAAACTGTTTTAACGGCTCGTACTTCTGCGCGATCAGCCACAGATCGCGTGCTGTGTCGATGTCTCTGAGTTTCGCCAACAGATCGAACTCCATGTCCAACGCTTCAGCGCGGGCGAGCGTCATTGGCAACACTTGCTTGCTGCCCCATGGCATGTTCTCGAAAAGTTCGGGTCGCGCCTCTTGCAAGCCGATAAAATAATAACCGCCGTCTTCGGTCGGCCCGAGGACATTTTTACCACGCGCGAGCCAGTCATTGGCCTGATCGAGGACATCCCAACCGCAGTGCGGCACATCGCAACCCATCACCGCGGCACATCCGTGGCGTTCCACACCTTCGTGCAGCGCGCTCAGCATCCTGGCGCCCACATCGCCGCCGGACTGCGGTGCAAGGCGGATGTGAAATTCGCGCGCGAGCTCCTGAAACAGCGGATGGTCAACATCGGGCCAGACATGCAATGCGATGTCGCCCGGCCAGGCGGAAACCACCAGCTCGACCGTGGCGCGAATCAGAAACGCCGCGATCTCCGCGGCTCGCTCCGGACTGTAATCCGGTTGCAGGCGGGTCTTGACCTCGCCGGGTACAGGTTGTTTGGCAAAAAGAATGAGTTTCGGCTGGCTCATATATGTAGCCCTACTCCGCTTCGCTCCGTTCGTCTTGCCATAAAAGCAGTAGCCCTACTCCGCTTCGCTGCGGTCGTCCTGTCATCATGGTAGACGATCATACCAACGAGCGAGACGTTCAGGCGAAACACCCAGCCAATACAGGAATCGCAGCGCCCACATCAACAGAATGGTGCGTGTGATACCCCGCTCCTCCCAGCGCCGCGAGGAGGAGATGACCGGCCCGCGCAAACGCGCCGGCTTGCCGACCCATTTCAGCCGCGTGGAAAATTCAATGTCTTCCATCAGTGCGATCGGCGCAAACCCTCCCAGCATGCGATAGACATCGCGTCGCACGAACAGCCCCTGGTCGCCGGTGGCGATTCCGCTTACGCGCGAGCGCCAGTTCATCAAACGTTCGATGACGCGAAACAGGAAGTGGCGTCCGGAAAGACGCACGTCAAAGCGTCCCCACAGATGGCCGCGACGGACAACGTCGCGGATACGCGCGATGGCATCCGCGGGCGGCACTGTGTCGGCATGCAGGAACAGCAACGCGTCCGAGGTGGCGACCTGTGCGCCTGCATCCATCTGGCGGGCGCGTCCGCGCGGTGCCTGGATCAGATAGGGAACCGGCTGCGATCCGGTCGTGTCCGCCGACATGAGCTTGCACACGATCTCGACGCTCGCATCGGTGCTGCCGCCGTCCACCACGATCACCTCGTCAAAGGGATGACCCGCGAGAAGATCTGACAGGTTTTTTTCCAGATGCCTGGCTTCGTTGAATATCGGCAGGATGACCGCGACCGTGGGCGGCGATACGCCATTCCCGGACCCGGGCGCAGGAGATATTGGTGAGGCGGTCATGACAATGCGCCGTCAGGCGGAACGCGGCGGTTTCTTTCCCGGCAGCGTCATGCGTATCAACTTGGCTGCCAGCAACAATGGCAGGGAGGCATGCATGATGAGATCGAAAATATCGATGGGCCGCGAGAGCGTGCCATTCGCCAGCATCTTGAGCTTCTGCCACAGATGCGGCTCCGGCACGAATGGCGCCAAGCCCAGCGCCAGCGCCGCAACGGCCAGCGCCGTGAGTGGAATTCTATCCAGCCAGAGCAGTAGCCCTACTTCGCTTCGCTCCGTTCGTCTTGTCATAAGAGTAGCTATTTCGCGCCCTGCGTGCCCCGTTGGATCAGCTCGATCTTGTAGCCGTCCGGATCTTCGACGAAGGCGATGACCGTGCTGCCGTGTTTCATGGGCCCGGCTTCGCGCGTAACTTTGCCACCGCGGTTTTTGATCTCTTCACAAGCGGCATGAACGTCGTCTACCTCGAGCGCTATGTGGCCAAATCCGTTGCCAAGATCGTATGTCTCGGTGCCCCAGTTGTAGGTCAGTTCGACAACCGCGTGTTCGGTTTCTGGGCCGTAACCGACGAAGGCGAGCGTGAACTTACCGTCGGGGTAATCCTTCCGGCGCAGCAGTTTCATTCCCAGCACGTCGGTATAGAACTTGATCGAGCGATCGAGATCGCCGACCCGGATCATGGTGTGCAGGACGCGCATATCAGACCTCCTCGCCGTCTGTCAGCTGAAGTGGCAGACGTAATCGAATAGATCGGTGACTTCGATTTCGAAGTGCGAATTCCCGGGCACCGAGAAGCTCTGCCCCGCCTGGTACTCGCTCCAGCTCTGCTGGTCGGCGAGTTTCACGCGGCAGTGGCCCTGGGTGATATCGATCTTTTCCGGCGCCTGGGTACTGAAACGGTAGGTGCCCGGCAGCATCACGCCGAGCGTCTTCATCTCGCCATCGGGCGTGATGATGGTCCGGCTGGTGACACGGCCGTCGTGATAGACGTTGGCCTTTTTCTTGATCTCGACGTTCTTGAAGCTCATTTCTTCCTCCGCCGCTTCGCGGCAATGCGCATGCGCAGCGCATTCAGCTTTATGAAACCCTCGGCATCTTTCTGGTCGTACGCGCCCCGGTCCTCTTCGAAGGTCGCGATGGTCGCATCGAACAGGCTGTCGGAATCCGACTTGCGGCCGACCACAATGACATTGCCCTTGTAGAGCTTGAGGCGCACCACGCCGTTCACGGTTTCCTGTGAGGCATCGATCATGGCCTGAAGCATTTTGCGCTCCGGACTCCACCAGTAGCCGTTGTAGATGAGCGAGGCGTAGCGCGGCATCAGATCGTCTTTCAGATGTGCGACTTCCCGGTCGAGCGTGATGGATTCGATGGCGCGGTGCGCCTTGAGCATGATGGTACCGCCCGGGGTTTCGTAGGCGCCGCGCGATTTCATACCGACATAGCGGTTCTCGACGATATCCGTGCGACCGATACCGTTCGCGCCGCCAATTTTATTGAGTGCGGCGAGAACCGTGGCCGGCGACATGGCCTTGCTATTGATGGCAACAACATCACCCCTCTTGTAGGTCAGTTCGAGATATGTCGGCTTGTTAGGCGCCTTCTCGGGCGCGACCGACCAGCGCCACATGGAGGCTTCCGGCTCCTTCCACGGGTCCTCGAGTATGCCGCCTTCATAGGAGATGTGCAGCAGGTTCGCGTCCATCGAATACGGCGATTTCTTGCCGCGCTTCATCTCGACCGGGATGCCGTGCTTGGCGGCGTAGCTCATGAGCTTCTCGCGCGAGGACAGGTCCCACTCACGCCACGGAGCGATTACCTTCACGTCGGGCTTGAGGGCGTAATAGCCCATCTCGAAGCGCACCTGGTCGTTGCCCTTGCCGGTAGCGCCGTGCGCCACGGCGTCGGCGCCGACCTTGTTCGCGATCTCGATCTGGCGTTTGGCGATCAGCGGTCGCGCGATCGAGGTACCGAGCAGGTATTCACCTTCGTACAGGGTGTTGGCGCGGAACATGGGAAACACGAAATCGCGCACGAACTCTTCCTTGAGATCGTCGATAAAGATTTCCTTCACGCCCATCTTCTTCGCCTTGGCGCGCGCGGGCTCCAGTTCCTCGCCCTGGCCGATGTCGGCGGTGAACGTGACGACCTCGCAATCATAGGTTTCCACCAACCACTGGAGGATGACGGAGGTGTCGAGACCGCCGGAGTACGCCAGGACGACTTTCTTGATCTTATTCATAAAACCCCAATGAAACCCTTGAACCGCCAAGACGCGAGGAGCGCCAGAGAGATCAAATTATAGTGATCTTTACGCTTGGCGTCCCTGGAGGCTCAAGATCATTTCTTCCGCGCCGGCATGAGGTCGGTGCAGACACCTTCGTAGACTTCCGCGACCATGCCGACCGACTCGCCGAGCGTGGGATGCGGGTGGATGGTCTTGCCGATATCTTCGGGGTCGCAGCCCATTTCGATGGCGAGCGCAAGCTCGCTGATCAGATCACCGGCGTGGGTGCCCACGATGCCGCCGCCGATGACGCGATGGGTCTCCTCATCCACAATGATCTTCGTGAAGCCTTCCTCGCGGCCGTTGGCAATGGCACGGCCCGAGGCGGACCACGGGAACCTGGCCTTGCCGATCGCTCGGCCCTGCTTCCTGGCCTCGTCCTCGGTCACGCCCACCCAGGCGATTTCGGGGTCGGTGTAGGCGACCGACGGAATGACCGTGGCATCGAAGAAGGACTTCCGCCCGGCAGCCGCCTCCGCCGCCACGTGGCCCTCGTGCACCGCCTTGTGCGCCAGCATCGGTTGACCGACGATGTCGCCGATCGCGTAGATGTGCGGCACGTTGGTGCGCATTTGTTTGTCGACTTCGATAAAACCACGATCGGTTACGGCGATACCGGCATTCTCGGCGGAAATGTTCTTTCCATTCGGTGCGCGGCCGGCGGCGACCAGAACGAAGTCATACACCTGAGGCTTGTCGGGCGCCTGCTCGCCCTCGAACGTGACTTTGATGCCGGTCTTCAACGCCTCGACCTTGGTCGTCCTGGTCTTCAGCATGACGTGATCGAAGCGCTGGCTGTTCATCTTCTCCCATACGCGCACGAGATCGCGGTCAGTGCCGGGCATGAGCCCGTCCAGCATTTCGACCACGTCGATGCGGCAACCCAGCGTTGAATACACGGTCGCCATCTCGAGCCCGATAATGCCGCCGCCGATGACCAGCATCTTCTTCGGAACGCCCTGGAGTTCGAGCGCGCCGGTGGAATCGACAATACGCGGATCCTCGGGGATGAACGGAAGCTTCACGGCCTGCGAACCGGCGGCGATGATGGCGTTGGCGAAACGGATGATTTTTTTCTCGCCTGTCGGTGCCTTGCCGTCGCCCGCCGTCAGCGAAATCTCCATGTGGTGCGGATCGAGAAAGCGCCCGATGCCGCGTATCACCTCGACTTGGCGACCCTTGGCCATCATGCCAATGCCGCCGACCAGTTTACCGACCACTTTGTCTTTCCAGCCGCGCAGCTTGGTGAGATCGAATTTGGGCACGCCGAAACTCACGCCGTGTTCGGCGAGTTTTTGCGCCTCCTCGGTCACGGCCGCGACATGCAGCAGCGCCTTCGAGGGAATGCAGCCGACGTTGAGGCACACCCCGCCGAGCGTGGCATATCGCTCGACGAGCACCGTCTTCTTGCCGAGATCGGCGGCGCGAAACGCCGCCGAGTAGCCGCCGGGGCCGGCACCGAGCACCAGCACTTCGCATTCACCATCGATCTTGCCGGTATACCTCGCCGCGCCCGGAAGCGGCCCGGTGCGTGGCGGCGGTGCGGGTTCCGCCGCGTGTACCTCGAACTTCGGCGTGGCGGCCGGCTCCGCCTTCGGCGCGGGCTTGGCGGGTGCAGCGGGAGTTGGGGCGGCTTCCGCCGTCTCCAGCAGCAGGATCAGTGTTCCCTGCGCGACCTTGTCGCCGACCTTGAGCTTGACGTCCTTGACCTGGCCTCCGGCCGGGGACGGGACGTCCATGGTCGCCTTGTCGGACTCGAGCGTGATGAGCGGGTCTTCCGGCTTGATGGTATCGCCGGGTTTGACCATGACCTCGATGACGGAGACTTCCGCGAAGTCGCCGATGTCGGGGATTTTGACTTCCA
>NZ_JBAVEJ010000033.1:0-1536 GCF_049587675.1 Sulfuricaulis sp.
AGAGAAATATGTACGAATTCGACAAAATCGATATACGTATTGTCAATTCCCTACTGGAGGATGGCCGCGCAGCTGCATCCGCGATTGCGCACCGCATAGGGGGCATCTCGGAGCGCGCCGTCCGCTACCGCATTGACCGGATGGTGACGAGCGGGGTGCTCAAGATTAGCGCCATCGTGAACCCCTCGGCCTTCGGGTGGGATATCAAGGCCGATGTGTGGGTCGAGGTCGAATCAGACCGAATCCTCGAGGTCGCAAAAAAGCTGACGACCTTTGACAGCATCACTTATGTGGCGTGCAGCATCGGACAGAACGACATCAGTGTCCAAGTGGTTGCCAAGGATACGGCGGATATCTACCATTTCGTCACCGAGGTGATCCGGAAGGTGCCCGGTGTGCGAAAGACAACGACATCCATCGTGCCGCTCGTGCTAAAGGACGTCTACCAATGGCGGGTACCGGAACGCGCGGTCAAATCCCGCCGCTCGGAGAAACCTTCGATTCACAGCTGACACCGAGGCGATATGAACCTATTCGGTCCCAAGACCCAGGCTCTTCAAGTCCGTGCGCAACGTGTGCTTCCATTGGGGGTGAATTCGAACTTCCGTTTTTGGGGGCAGGGGATCACGCCCTACGTGGAAAGGGCCAAAGGCGCTTACCTATGGGACGTGGATGGCCGGCGATACATCGACTACCGCCTGGCATTTGGGCCCGTGATCCTCGGCCACGCCTACGACGAAGTTGACTCGGTCGTCATCGACGAGATTCGAAAAGGCGTGCTGTTTGCCATGACCGGCGAATTGGAGGTCGCCGTTGCCGAGATGATCGTTGAGATGGTGCCTGCAGTCGAGATGGTGCGCCTGGCGTGTTCCGGCACCGAGGCGACCATGCACGCCCTGCGCGTGGCGCGGGCGTACACGGGGCGCGAGGTCATCGTCAAATTCGAAGGCAACTACCACGGCTTTCAAGACCACACGCTCTGGTCCACGTACGCGCCGGTCGAGGCTTACGGCAACCGGCGCAATCCCATACCCGTGCCGGCCTCGTCCGGGATCCCGCACGGCCTGCGCGAACTCGTGATCACACTACCGTTCAACGATTTCGAGGGGTTTGAGCGAGTCATGCGCTCGGCTGGCGATACGATTGCAGCGGTCATCACCGAACCTTGTCAGGGCAACTGCGGTGCGATCGAGCCGCAACCTGGCTTCCTGGAACTCATCCGCAGCGAGTGCGATCGGCATGGCGCGGTCTTCATCCTGGATGAGGTCAAGACCGGATTCCGAATCGCCAACGGCGGTGCCCAGGAGCACTTGAAGATCCGACCTGACCTGTCCACGTATGCCAAGGCGTTGGGGAACGGTTATCCGGTGGCCGCCTTCGGCGGGAAACGCGATATCATGTCTATCATCGGCCACGGTGTAGCTCAGGGCGGGACTTTCACCAACAATAAGCCGGGCGTGGCGGCCGCGTACGCAACGTTGAAGCTCCTGCAGGAGCGGCCGGTGTTGGACACGATAAGGCAACGAGGCCGGCGCC
>NZ_JBAVEJ010000034.1:0-2825 GCF_049587675.1 Sulfuricaulis sp.
GCCAGAATATTCTGCGTCCGCGCACCGACGGCTATTATGAGTACGATGCCAAGGCGCTAAAGGAATATTCCGCGGCGGCTTGACTATCAGGCGACGCTTTCCCGAAGCAGTCGTTCCATCCCAGCCAGCAGCGCCACCAGCCATTACTTCAGGCGGAAAGGTATTGCGCCCCTTCCAGCAATAACCGAACAATCCCGCTAACCAGCAGCGCCACGCCCACGGACAGTGATACCGAAAACAACGCCTCCTTGCGGCCGATGGTTTTCAACATTACTGCAAATGTCGATACGCACGGGAAGTAGAATGTCAGGAACAGCAGGAACGTCATGATCTGCACCCAGTCCAGATGTGCACCGATGTCGAAGGTGCCGAGAGCCTGATAAATCATCAGCAGCGACAGTTCCTTGCGCAGGATTCCAAACAGGATTGGCACGCCCAGCGCCACCGGCAGGCCTAACCACCAGTGGGTCACCGGCGTGAACACGGTGTTGATGAGCTCGTCGGCGCCGAAGTGATTGAGCAGCGCCAGCACCACGCTGCCGCCCACCAGCAAGGGAGTGACAATCGTCAATACGTCTTTGGTCCGCATCCAGGTGTTGTAAATCAGTGAGCCCCAGGCAGGCAGTGCGTAGGAGGGAATCTCCTGCACCTGTCCGGGACCGCTGTCGGGAAAGCGGCGCGCGAGCAGACCCCCCAATAGCGCGATCACCACCATGGTCAGCATGAAGATCGTGAACACGCCCAGTCCGCCCAGATATTTCCCGGCCAGCGCGAGGATGATGGCGGAGCGTGCCGAGCAGGGCACGAAAGTGATCAACAGCGAGGCGATGACGCGCTCACGGCCTTTGGTGACGGTGGCGGCGGCGGAGATCGCCGGCACGTTGCAGCCAAGCCCCAGCAGAAACGGGACCGCGACGCCGCCATGCAGGCCGAGATGATGAAACCCGCGGTCCACGACGAAGGCAATGCGGTGCATGATGCCCGACTCTTCCAGTGCCACCAGCAGCAACACCAGCGGGATCATGTACGGCACGACGATGCCGACGAGACCGATCAGACCGTCCAGCACGGCGCGGGCGATGACACCGCCGGTCGATAGCGGTTGCCAGCCTGAAGCCAGGGTGACTAATTTGGCGGAAGTCATGGCATCGAGCCAGGTGCTGACTTCGAAGACCACGAACAGCACGGCGGCGAATACCACGAGGCTGCCGAGCAGGCCCCACTGCGGGTGCAGAAATAATTCGTCAAGCCAATAGCGCCAGCCGCCGCCTTCGTACGGGGCGCCGACACGGGTCACCGCCTCGTACAAGGACGCCGCGCGGTGGTGGCGGTCGGCATGCAGTTCCTCGGCGAGCGGTCGCGGGAGCGTCTGTTCGGCTTCGTCGCGCAAGCGCAGCAAATCAGGCAACAGACGGGGAAAATGTTGCCGCATCTCCTGCAGAAAATAGCCGTCCGCCGCCGCGAACTGCATGACCAGCAACGGGTGCGGAACGCGGAACGCGGTTTGAATCTCGGGGATGTTCAAGGCCTTGCTCAAGGGCTGGAGTTTTTCGCAGATGTGCTTGCTCGCCGGTTGCGGGAGCGGGCAGGCCTTGGCGCGCACCGCCTCGACCGCCGTGGCGAAAAGTTCCGAGATGCCGTGTCCCATCAATGTCACTGTCGGCACGACCGGCACGCCCAGCAGTTTGCTCAGGGTGTTGCTGCTGATGTGCAGACCTTTCTTGCGTGCCTCGTCCATCATATTGAGGGCAATCACTATGGGGCGGCCCAGCTGACTCAGCTCCAGGGTGAGTTCCAGATGCCGTTCCAGGCTCGTGGCATCGACCACCTGGATAATGACATCCGGCGGGGAGAAGGGCGCTGGCGGACCGCCCGGCTCGTGCACCGACACCGGAGGCAACTCATCGCCCCACAGCAGATACTGCAACGTCACGCGATCGTCATGTTCGAGGTGGTGCAGCGAATGGATGCTCGGGAGATCGATAACGCGCGCCTCGTCGAGGCCGATCTGGACGGCGCATTCGCCGTAGGCGCGGCGTGTGCCGGCGAGTTCGCCGGTGCGGATCGACGTGCTCGATACCGCCTGGAATAGCGTGCTCTTGCCGCTGTTGGGCATGCCCACGAGGGCGATGCGTAAACGCCGTTCGCCGCGGAACAGGGGGGTGCGGAGCGGGATCGCGGTAGCGCGGGGCGCTTCTTTCATAAATGCATTGTTTCCCACGAAGGCACCGCGCCACAAGCAAAACCGTTGCGCTACAACTCGCGCAGCACGGTCAATGGGCTTTGGATGACCACACGGCGTGTGCCGAAATAGCCGGCCAGCCCGATCAATACTCCTCCGGCGAGCGGCGCCGCCAGCCACACCGGCCACTTGAAGCTGTACTCGAGCTCGAATGCGCGCGTGTAGAGCAGGTAGGCGATGAGTTCCGTGCCGATCGCGGCGAGAATACCGGCGAGCACACCGAGCACGGCGAATTCGGTGAAATGCGCGGCGCGCAGCTGGTGGCGGCTCGCGCCCAGCACGCGCAGGAGCGCGCCTTCGTGGAACCGTTCGTCCAGGCTCGCGGCCAGGGCGGCGAACAACACCGCAAACCCGGAGGCAAGCACGAACAGCAACACCAGCTCCACGGCCGCCGTGACCTGCCCGAGGATTACCCGCACCTGCGCCAGCACCTGGTCCATCTCGAGCACCGTCACCGCCGGGAAGGTGCGCACCAGCGCGGTGAGCAGGGATTTATGCTCCGGGGCGAGATGGAAGCTCGTGAGGTAAGTGGCCGGGAAGTCTTCGAGCGCCCCGGGCGGGAAGATCATGTAGAAGTTGGGAT
>NZ_JBAVEJ010000035.1:0-1515 GCF_049587675.1 Sulfuricaulis sp.
GATGACCTGAACCAGCACAACGATGCCTACCCGCTCGCCCGCCCGAGCGAGGCGGCCGCCATCGCCACCCTGCAGCACGAGGACGAAATCCGGGCACGTGCCAAACAGTTGCGCCTGTGGACCGAAGCACTTGCCGCGCAGCTGCGCGAACTCGGCATCCGTACCTATCCGACCGAGACCTATTTCTTCCTTGCCGATTTCGCACCGTACGATGCCGCGGCGCTCGCCGGGCATCTGAAAGCGCAGAACATCCTGGTGAAGCCGCTCAACGACCCACGTCTCGGCGCGGGTTACATGCGCGTTACCACCGCGCTGCCGGAGGACAACGCGCGCTTCATCGCCGTACTGGAGGCGTTGCTGTGATTTGGCGACACGGCATGCGGCGGCTTTGGAGCGGCGCCTTGCTGCTGCTTCTTGCGTTGCTCGGCGTGGCACGCGCGGCGGAACCGCCGGCCGCGCCGATCGAGGTGTTCGTGAGCATCCTGCCGCAGAAGTATTTCGTCGAGCGTGTCGGCGGACAACGCGTCGCGGTCTCGGTGATGGTCGGGCCGGGTCAGAGTCCCGAAACCTACGAGCCGACCCCCAATCAGCTTGCGCGGCTGGCCGGGGGGCGCGTCTATTTCGGGATCGGCGTGGAATTCGAGCAGGTCTGGATGAAGCGCATCGCGGCTGCCAATCCCGGCATGCGCATCATCGACATGCGCCGCAGTATCCCTGCGCGCGAGGTGGAGCGATCGGAGGGCACGCGCGCGCCTGCGGCGCAGCCGGGGCTTGCGGATCCCCATATCTGGACCAGCCCGCCGCTGGTGAAGATCATGGCGGCAAACATCCGCGACACGCTGTCGGAACTCGATCCCACGCACCGGGCCGCGTACGGCGCAAACTACGAGGCGTTCGCGGCGGATCTCGATCGGTTGGATCATGATATCCGCGTTCTGCTGGAAAATGTGAGCACGCGCAACTTCATGGTGTTTCACCCCGCTTGGGGCTATTTTGCCGACACCTACGGCTTGAAGCAGATCCCGATTGAAGCGGGCGGCAAGGAACCGGGCGCGCGCACGCTCGCGCAGGTGATCGACATCGGCAGACGGGAGCGGGTGAAGGTGATCTTCGTTCAGGCGCAGTTCAGTCGGCGCGCGGCCGAGACCATCGCGCAGGCCATTGGCGCACGCGTTGTCGCCGTGGATCCGTTGGCCGAGGATTACATGAATAACCTGCAGCGTGTGGCGCGGGAGTTCGCGGAGGCGATGCAATGACGGCCCCGGTCATCGTGCTGGAAAACGTCTCGTTCGCCTATGACGGCGTACCCGCGCTCGAGGACGTGAACCTGGAGGTGGAAGACGGCGAGTTCCTGGGCCTGGTCGGGCCGAACGGCGGCGGCAAGAGCACGCTGCTGCGCATCGTGGCCACGCTCCTGAAGCCCTCGGCGGGCGACGCGTACGTCTTTGGCGCCAACGTGAAGACCGAGGGCGACGACGTGCGCCGCCACATCGGCTTCTTCGCCCACGTGCCGGG
>NZ_JBAVEJ010000036.1:0-1542 GCF_049587675.1 Sulfuricaulis sp.
GGCATGGTCAATGCCGTGCTCGATGCCCTGGCGCGCCGCCTGCGCGCGGGCGAATATGCGGCGTGACTCCGACGTTTGACGTTGAAGCGTTGCAACATGCACGGCGGGCTCCCTCTCCCCGGTGGAGGCCTTTGCATAATTGGCGTTCCGATGATTCGATTGGGTAGGCGGATTCGGAGGACGCGGAATGGTGGAACGCATTGTCGGACAACTGAGCTTGGCGGATGGGCTGGTGTCGCCGGCGGCGAGCGGCATGCTGGATGGGCTGGAGGCCGCGCTGAATTGGCAGCCGATACGAGCGCTGCTGGGCCGCCGGGGCAGCTCGGGTGCCGGCAATTCCAGCTATCCGGCGGAGGTTCTCTTGCGCTGCCTGCTGCTCGGGGTGTGGCATGGGCTGTCCGATCCGGGCCTGGAGACGTCGGTGGCCGATCGGCTCTCCTTCCGCCGCTTTGCCGGACTGAGCCTGCACGACAAGACGCCCGACCACAGCACGCTGTGGCGCTTTCGTCAGGAACTGACCCGCGATGGCCTGGCCGATCGCATCTTCGCCGAGATCACGCGCCAACTCGAAGCCAAGAAACTGGTGCTCAAGCAGGGCACGCTGATCGACGCCTCGCTGGTGGCTGCGCGCGCCAATCCGCCGCGCCAGCCGCGTCCCGGCGCGCCCGCCGACACGCCGGTCAAGCCATCCGCCGATGCGGACGCCCGCTGGGGCCGCAAGGGCAAGAAGAGCGTGTTCGGCTACAAGATCCATATCGGCGTCGACGCTGCGCACACCATCATCCGCCGCATCGTCTTCACCGACGCCTCGGTGACCGACACCGAGCCGGCCGACGCTTTGATCTGCGGCGATGAGAGGGCGGTCTATGGCGATCAGGCCTACTACACCCATAAGCGACATGCCGAGCTGGTCGCCAAGAACATCAAGGACCGCCTGATGCACCGGCCCAACAAGCACCATCCCGAACTGCCGCCGCGCAAGAAGTACCGCAACCGGCTGATCGGCCGCATCCGTGCCGCGGTCGAGCGGCCGTTTGCCGTCTTCAAGGAGCGTTACGGCATGCGGCGGCTGCGCTTTTACACCGGTGAACGCAACCGCGTGCAGGTCGTGCTGGCCTGCTGCTGTTACAATCTGCGCCGCGCGTTCGGCGCCGTGGCACCGGCCTAGACGACCATGCATCCATCGGCTATCGACCATGACAGAAGCGCCCCGGCCCGCTCTCAATGCAACCATCGAGCGTTTCGAAAAAAGCCCGATCTCGTTCTCCACCCCAATGCGCCCATTGCGCAAAGGCCTCCCCAGGGGAGAGGGTCGGGGTGAGGGGGATCGTGACTCTCGAAAGGCTATAACCCCGCCCGCCTTCGCTAAAGCTTCGGCGGGTCGACCTCTCCCTATGGGAGAGGTGAAGCGAGTTCGCGGCAAGACCTGATTCAAACGAAGCTATCGTGCCTTAGAAAGGCAATGCCTTACCGATCGGGATCACCGGGACTCAGCGCTTAGCGCCGGCCCGGTGATGACAACGTCAAATCAATACTTCGCGG
>NZ_JBAVEJ010000037.1:0-3203 GCF_049587675.1 Sulfuricaulis sp.
GTAAATGCCTATGCCGGCCGCCTTTCCCATACCTACCACTTCAGCCACCAGGTCGCGGTCGAACCCCAACACCATGGCTTTGATCGAAATGGTGCAGTCCAGTCGTTCTCTCGCCATGGTGCGAATCGCGGCCAGGTAAGCATCCGCGACGCATCTTGGCGTGTCGTCGTCACCGGCCCAGTAACAGATGTCCCCCCCGACACCCTGTTGCGAGAATCGGCGACACATCCGCACGGCATCCGAAAGCTCCGGACCCGCCGCATACGCGCGGGTCAGCCAGTTCCTGAGAGGAAACGACAAAGTCTGCCGAGCTTTCTGCAAACGATCATTCATGATGCAACTCCAGCTGTTCTTCCTGCTTCGCTTCGCATCCGCTCGCGTCCAGTGTCCACGGGAATGTCGCGTCGCGTCGCAGCAGGCGTCGCACGCTCGGTTGCGCCTCCGCTAGGCCAACAAACCCCGCAATGTGGCGCGGAAATGAGACACGCGTTAGACCCGATGCGGATATCATGGATGAAAGGAGGCGTCGGCGAAACGCCCTGCGGCAGCGTCAACGATGGTGCCGGGCACCGAGGAGCGCACGACAACCGGCACGTCGAAATCTAAATCAAGCGCCGCCGGCTCGGGTGGCTGCCCGAAAACATGGAGACATATGGCAGCGACACCCTGAACATACAATTTTGTCAACCGCGCCTTCAACGCACCGGCGTCTGAGTCCTTCCCCGCTCGAACGAAAATGTCTGCAAAGAAGGAGCCATTCTTTTCTTCGGCGATGTAGGGGTTGTTGACCAAGAACGCCTCGATTGCGCTATATCGGCATGTGGCCATTATCTGGAAACCTCGCGTATCGGCGTTTACGATTCGCACCCCATACTTCTTCTTGTACTGCAGCAGTCCATCTTGCAGAAACCCGCGTGTGCCGCCGTAGTGAACGCTACGATATCCCGCTGCCGCTAGATGTTCGATCCCGAAAATGTACGTTGCGGCCATTGCGCCCATGCGGACATATTGCTCATCGCCGTCCTTCACCCCAACGAGGCGGGCGCGCGCTTGACCGCCTCCCATGTCACAAAATGATCCCCCACCAATATTTTCGCCATCTTTCGTCACCAGAATGAGCACGGTTCGTCCCATCTCAGCTTCGAGTTCCGACCACGGCACAGGCATTGAACGGTCGGCGTGGTGATTGAGGACGGTTGGGAGGTACATGCGACGATAAAAATCTTCGTACAGCGCCGGGTCGCGCGTGATCTCGTATTGAAGGCCATGCTTCCTGATGCGCCGCCGGTCACTGCGAATCGTATCCGACGTATTAAGACGCGCGGTGGCCTCCGCCAGATCGGCTTCGAGACCCACCCAGCACGGAGTGAAGCGGCCGCCACCTCTGGCAAATACGGGGTAATGCAAGCGGTCGACCTGGCGTATCGCGAGATCCGCTCCGACTCTCACCGCTCGCCATCTCACGGACCACAACCACACCGCGCCAGCCGACGACTCCTCGGGAGCACCGGCAAAAGTAAGATGTGCGATGTAGTTCTTGTTCTCGAGCTGCCCAGCAAAAACGATCACAAGCGGCGTGCCGCTCGTGCGTTCCCGACCTTCGAGGCGCCATGCTTGGGGACGATAGCGATCAAGGAGCCCGCGCACGAAACGCACCGCAGCGCGAAGTGGCGCGATGGTGCGCAGCAGCCGGTACAGCATCCCTTTGTGCTTCGGCTCTGTTGGCAAATATTTCATGCTGGCGTTTGACATGGACTTCCTAGGACCAATACCTGGGAAGCGACCGGACAGCACCTTTCAGCCGCTGAAGAAGGCTTTGACGCAGCCGGGGGTTGATCGGCTCCTGTAGCACGTCCGGCCAGAGTTTCTCGATGAGCCGGTGAAAAAACACGTAATCCGGAGCGCGGCGGTAACGCTCGTCCACGGCGAGCAATGTCGTCAACACGTCCCGGCAATTATAGGGCGTGATGATTTCGCGCCAGGCGATGTCGAATTCGAGCTGCGTCATAGCAAGCCAATTACCGTGACCCTGTTCCCATTCAAACAAGTCAAGTAGTTTGACGTTGTAGCGCGGATGCGCGTCCTCCAACCATTTTGCGAAGTGCTGCATGGCAAATGGCTGACCATCCATGCGCTGCAGTCGCGCGAGATGAGCGGATGTGATGGTTCTACGGTCGGACCAAGGCAGCTCCTTGCGAAAGGAACAGCGCCCGACCTCCGCCCCGCTGCCCGTGAGCACCGCCTTGGCGCGGGAGAAGCGCCGGAGAATCGCCTCGGCGTCCGGTCCGTAGTGGTCATGCGCGAGATACACGGAGCGTTTGAATGCCTGACTGAAATCTGGCGTCACGCTTTCCGCGGCGCGGATCACCTCGTGCGGCAATCCGAGACGGTCGAGCAGCCGGCCGGGGATCGTGATGTCAGGGTGGTCATCCGGCATATTTCCTTGCCACACAGTTACGAAAGAAAGCGCGTCCTTGATGTCCCGGGCCGCCGCCAGCAACAGACGACTATCGAGGCCGGCAGTAATGCCCAGGGCAAGGTCAAAACGTTGAGCCGCCGCGCGAATCATGCCGGTGAACAGCACTGCCAGTCTCTCAATCGCGACCTCAGGCTCTACGCGTGCCAGAGGTTCCATCGGCCAGTAGCGGTGGCTCGTTCCGGTATCGAGGTCCAACCAGTGGTTTGGCAGCAAATGCTTCAGTCCCTTGAACGGCGAAGCCTCGCCGGGCCAGCGGTACTCAGGATTTGAACGAAAGGGATGCGAATTCATATACGCCGCCGCTTCCTGCTCCAGCGGCAACCCTAGCATCTTCGCGCCGATCCCGGGCTGCGACATCGCCCACACGCTGGTGGTGTCGGCGGGATTCGTATAAAACACCTGCCGAAGACCTAATGCGTCGTTAAAAAGAAATCTCTGTTCGTCGTTTGTCGCGACGATGATCCAGCGCCCACCGAAGCGTCCGGTTGCCTTGACCAACTCGCTGATCGAAGAAAATCCGGCTAGGAGTTTCTTCAAAATATCGATATTTTTCGCTACAGGCGCCAGCGGATCCAGTATGTGTCCCACGAGCGTGAGCGTCCGCTGCCCGTCGCTTGCCCGAGTGCAGGCCAGATCGGGGTGGGTGGTCAGTTTCAATGTTCCGTCTATAACGATCTTTTGCTGTCCCGCAAACTGCGCGGCAAATGACGGCCCGAGCACGAAC
>NZ_JBAVEJ010000038.1:0-4169 GCF_049587675.1 Sulfuricaulis sp.
GCATGATGGTATTCGGCAAAACCGCCCATCAGATAAATCCCACACTGTTTCCGTTGTGTACAGCGCCTCCGGGTACTCTTATAGTGATACGCAAGATGGAACCCAGACTGATCGACCCCTTCAACCGGACAATCGAATACGTCCGTCTGTCTGTCACCGATCGTTGCGATCTGCGATGCATGTATTGCCTGCCGGCGGACTATCGGGATTTTTCCGAACCGGAAGAGTGGCTCACGTTCGACGAGATCGAGCGCACGATACGCGCCTTCACGGAGCTGGGCGTGCGCCGCGTGCGCCTTACCGGCGGCGAACCGCTGACGCGCCACCATCTGCCCGACCTGGCCGCGCGACTGAA
This sequence comes from Sulfuricaulis sp., assembly GCF_049587675.1. Taxonomy (GTDB): domain Bacteria; phylum Pseudomonadota; class Gammaproteobacteria; order Acidiferrobacterales; family Sulfurifustaceae; genus Sulfuricaulis. The sequence continues at coordinate 356 of NZ_JBAVEJ010000038.1, forward strand.
TGCGCTGCCGCGACTGGAAGACCTGTCGCTCAGCACCAACGCCGTGCAACTGAAAAAACACGCCCGGGCGCTGTTTCAATCCGGCGTGCAGCGCATCAACGTCAGCCTCGATTCGCTCAAACCCGAACGCTTCACCGCCATCACCCGCGGGGGAAAACTAAACAAGGTGCTGGACGGGCTGGCGGCCGCGCGCGAGGCCGGCCTGCGTCCGATCAAGATCAACATGGTAGTAATGAAGGACGTCAACGACGGCGAAATCGAGGACATGGTGCAATTCTGCATCGAACAGGATTTCACGCTTCGGCTGATTGAAACCATGCCCATGGGCGACACCGGCCGCTCCGCCAGCAATCATTATATGAGTCTCGAAGATGTCCGCCGCCGGCTGGCGGAACGATTCGAGCTGGTGCCGACCGTCATGCCGGGCGGCGGTCCCGCGCGTTACGTGAGCGTGGCCGGCACCAATCTGCGGATCGGCTTCATCACGCCGATTTCGCAGCACTTCTGCGCAGGCTGCAACCGCGTGCGCCTGTCCGCGGATGGCGCGCTGTATCTCTGCCTCGGCCAGGAAGACAAGGTGGAATTGCGTCCGTTGCTACGGCAGGGAATCGGCGATGAGGAATTGAAGACCGCGATCCGGACGGCAATCGCGCGCAAACCGGAGAAACACGATTTCCGCGAGCAGCCTCAGAAAATCGTCCGGTTCATGTCACTGACCGGCGGCTAGAAGCCACTGAGCCCTTTGTCACCACGTTCGGTCTTAGCTTGTCAAAGACCAAACGGATACATCATTTCTGAATCTTGGCGTTTGTCGTTCACCCTTTTGACTGGCTCAGGGCGAACAACTGCTTGAATCAGAGGATCACTCAGGAAGCGCGACGACTTTCTATCAGGTGCTTGATCATCTTGTCTTCGAGCTCGATGCGGGAGGCGAGCATTTCACCGAGCCGTGACAGGTCGTCGCCAAACGACAAGCCGATCTCGCAGTGATCGCCGCAATCGTATTTGTCGTTGAAATCCAGCGCCGCCTCGGTGGAGGTGGCGATCTGCGGATAAAGTTTTTCAGCCAGGCTGGAAACCTGCTGTCGGCGTTCGGTGCCGTTGACGATACGTTCGTAAAGACTGAAGTGGCCGGCGGCAATGTAATCCACCAGCACCTGACAGAACTTCTGAAGCATTTCCTGCGCCGGCTTGACGCGCGAATTCTTGCTGTTCTTGTACGGTTCGAGCCCGGCCATTTGACAGTACAGCGCCAGCATTTCGGTCCGCTCGGTAATCAGTTTTTGCACCATCTCCTGCGTGACGGAGCGGCGTTCCGCCGTTCTGGCTCGATGCACTGCCGATTGTTTCTGATGTTCCGTTGTCATGGTTCCGTTTCCCGTGTCCCCTCGTGGAGGCAAAACTATACGCCCTCGGCGCTGGTTTGTTAACTCCGTCAACTCAAACAAATACGCTGCATAATTTGGATGAATATCATCCGGGAAGACCGGGTAATCGGCCCTTGACATCGCGCAACATCCGTTGCAGCCCCCCTTTTCCCATGCGCTTCATCATCTTCTGCATCTGATCGAATTGCTTGAGCAGGCGGTTCACGTCCTGCACCTGCGTGCCCGAACCGGCGGCGATACGCCGCTTGCGCGAGCCGCGGATGATGTCGGGGAAACGCCGCTCCTGCGGTGTCATGGAGTTGATGATCGCGACCAGCTGCTTCACCTGCTTGTCGCCCAGTTGCGCCTTGGCCGCCTCCGGTACCTCACCCATGCCCGGCAGCTTGCCCATCAGGTTCGCGACACCGCCCATCTTTTCCATCTGCGCCATCTGGTCGCGGAAATCCTCGAGATCGAATCCCTTGCCCTTCGCCAGCTTCTGGGCGAATTCCTGGGCCTTTTCCTTGTCCGCGGTGCGGGTCGCCTCTTCCACCAGGCCGAGCACATCGCCCATGCCAAGGATGCGTGCCGCCACGCGCTCCGGATGAAACGCCTCGAGGGCGTCGGTTTTCTCGCCCACGCCGAGGAACTTGATCGGCTTGCCGGTGACCTGCCGTATCGACAAAGCCGCGCCGCCGCGCGCGTCACCGTCGGTCTTGGTCAGGATCACGCCGGTCAGCGGCAGAGCTTCGTTGAATGCCTTGGCGCTGTTCACGGCATCCTGACCGGTCATGCTGTCGACCACGAACAGCGTCTCCACTGGCTGGATCGCTGCATGCACCGCGCGGATCTCCTGCATCATGGTCTCATCGATATGCAGACGCCCGGCGGTGTCGAAAATCAGCACGTCCTTGAGCCGCTTGCGCGCTTCTTCCACGGCCTGGTGCGCGATATCCACCGGCTTCTGATCGGGCCGGCTCGGGAAAAATTCCGCGTCGATCGAGGCGGCAAGTTTCTGCAACTGGTCGATCGCCGCCGGGCGGTACACGTCGGCGCTCGCCACCATGACGGATTTTTTCTCGCGCTCATGCAGGAAACGGGCGAGCTTGGCGACGGTCGTAGTCTTGCCGGAACCTTGCAGACCCGCCACCAGGATCACGGCGGGCGGGCGCACCGCCAGGTTCAGACGCTCGTTCGCCGCGCCCATGACCGCGACCAGCTCGTCGTTGACCACCTTGACCAGCGCCTGCCCCGGCGTGAGGCTCGTCAGCACCTCCTGCCCCGCCGCCTTGACGCGCACGTGCTCGACGAAATCCTTCACCACCGGCAGCGCCACGTCGGCCTCGAGCAGTGCCATGCGCACCTCGCGCAATGCCTCGCGCATGTTCTCTTCGGTGAGCCGGCCTTCGCCGCGCAGACGCTTGAGGGTGGCTTGCAGTCGTTGGCTTAAATTATCGAACATTGCTTAACCTCAAAACTCCACGCGAAGGCGCCAAGGCGCAAAGAATTAAAATAAGATTAAATCTCATATTCTGTCTTTCGCGCCTTGGTGTCTTTGCGTTGAGTAGTTTTCCATCAAATCTCGAACACCTGACCCCGTTCGAGTCGGTGCGGCGTGTTATTGGGAATATGCCGCGCGATTTCGCGCATGATGTCATCCTCGCTGCCCGGCATCAAATGCGTGATGTGCACCTGCGGGCCCGGGTTCAATTTTTTCAGTTCGCCCGCCAGCAGGGAAGGACACAGATGTTTGGAAATCCGGCTGAGCTTCTCGTCGGCGTCCAAAAAGCTGGTTTCGACGATCACGTGCCGCAGATCGCGGGTCGCGTTCAGCACCTTCCAGAATTCTTCCGTCGTCGTGGTGTCGCCGCTGAAGGCAAGGCTCCCACGGGCACTGCTTAAGAGATAACCCGCCGCCGGGACCACGTGAGTGACCGGGATGCTGCGCACGCGCCGTTGATTCAGCGTCATCTCGCGTCCCGCCGGCAGGACATGATACGTCATGAACGGCGCTTCAGGAGTCGGGATGCGGCTGAAGTCCGGCCACAGCTCGCCGTTGAAAAGATGCGTGCGCAACGTGGTCAGTGTCGCCTCCTGCGCATAAATCCGCACCGGCTCGCGACGGTCGGCGCCCACGGTGTCCAGCATGAACGGCAGCATGGTCACGTGGTCGAGATGCGAGTGGGTCAGAAACACGTGGTCGATGGCGCGCATTTCCTCCAGCGTGAGATCGCCGACGCCGGTACCCGCATCGATGAGGATGTCATGATCCACCAGAATCGACGTCGTGCGCGCCTGCGCGCCGATGCCGCCGCTGGCTCCCAAAATCCGTATTTTCATCTGCAGTGTTGATCTCTCATACTTGTGCCGCTCTACATGCCATCCGTGGCGAGGTTTATATGACTTCGATCAACCCCAGCCGCGCCATCCGTGGCGCGGCGTTCGGC
>NZ_JBAVEJ010000039.1:0-23593 GCF_049587675.1 Sulfuricaulis sp.
AGCCCGGGAGGTGTTTTCAAATCCCCGTAGCCGCCGCCGAGCATCACAGCCAAAATCGGAAGCAGCGAGCCTCGTGTTTGAGCCCGAGGCGCGTATTAGGCACCCGGCGAGTTGAGGCGAGCGCCGATTTTGGCGAGAAGCGCAAGGAGTATTCGGCGGCTCCGGGGTGTCATTTCTTTTGGTGACTTTTCTTTGGACAAGCAAAGAAAAGTCACCTGCCGTGGGTCAGCCACCCTCAACTAGCCTTCATCATCGCCAAAGGCGATTCGATAGAAGAGGGGGCACTGGGGCGGAGCCACCCGCCATTAGCTTTTCATTCGTGCGCGGAGCGCACACAATAATGTAATATCACCCATCAGTAGGACAGAAAAACCAAAGATGGCGGCGATCAATACCCTCGAATTTGTCTACCCCGACTGGCCGGCACCGGTGCACGTGAAGGCGTTAACGACGACGCGCAATGGCGGATTCAGTGTCGGGCCGTATGCGTCATTCAATCTCAGCAACCTCGTGGGCGACGAACCCGGCAACGTGCGCCGGAATCGTGCGTTGCTGGGCGAAGTCTTGAAACTTCCTGCTGACCCGATCTGGCTGACGCAGGTGCACGGCACCCGTGTCATCGATGCTTTCGATGCCGGTCCCCGCGAAGAGGCGGACGGTTGCGTGACCGGTACGCCCGGCGTGGTCTGCGCGGTGCTGACGGCGGATTGTCTGCCGATTTTTTTATGCGACCGGCGCAGCACGCGCATCGGTGTGCTGCATGCCGGTTGGCGCGGACTGGCAGGGGGTATCGTCGAAGAGGGCTTGCGAAAGATCCAGTTGCCGACTGCAAACTTGCTGGCTTGGCTCGGTCCTGCCATCGGTCCGTCGGCCTACGAAGTCAGCGACGAAGTGCGGCAAGCTTTTATCCTTGTTGATCGGGAATTGGGGGAGGCGTTCACCCCTGTACCCAGCCACAAGGGACATTGGCTGGCGGATCTTTACGATATCGCGCGTCGACGATTGCAGGCGCAGGGCGTGCACGCCGTTTATGGTGGATTGCGCTGCACGCTGCGAGAACACAATCTGTTTTTCTCGCATCGGCGTGACGGTAACTGTGGGCGCATGGCTTCGCTGATCTGGCTGGATAAAAACGCGCGTTAGGCTATGATGCCGGTTTTCCGGCCGGCCGGCTCCCGAAAATGAATTCCCTGATTCTCTGGATCATAGTCTTCACTGTTCTCGGTGGCGCGCTGAGCGTGCTTGCGGCCGGCGCTTTTCTGTTGTTGCCGGAGAGAGTGCGTACGCGGATGCTTTCGCCGATGGTCAGTTTCGCCATCGGTGCACTGCTCGGCGCGGCGTTTCTGGCGATCCTGCCGCACGCGTTCGAGGTTCCGGGCGTGGATGCGCATTCCGTCACGCTCACGGTGCTCTGCGGCATTCTGGTTTTTTTCCTGCTTGAGAAGATGGTGATCTGGCGCCATTGCCACACGGATGACTGTGAGGTGCACGTGCCGGACGTGGACAAGGCGCGCCACGCGGCGACCGGCAATCTGATCCTGATTGGCGACGGGATTCATAATATGGTGGACGGGGTACTGATCGCGGCGGCGTTCCTGACCGACGTGCATCTCGGCGTGGTCACGAGCATCGCGGTCATCGCGCATGAAATCCCGCAGGAACTCGGCGACTTCGCGGTCCTGCTGCACAGCGGTTTCAGCCGCGGCAAGGCACTGCTCTACAACATGCTGACCAGTCTGACCACGGTGATCGGCGGTGTAGTCGCTTTTTATTCCTTGACGCTGGCTAACCGCATCGTGCCGTATGTGCTTGCGGTCGCGGCGTCGAGTTTCATCTATATCGCCGTGGCCGACCTCATCCCCGGCCTGCACAAGCGCCCAGAATTCAGCGCCACCGTGCAGCAGATCGTGCTGATTGCCCTCGGTGTGACCGTGATTTCCGTGGCCCATGCGATGCTGCATTAGCCGCTGACTGTAGCAACGGCTGCCAGCGGCTGGACACGGATTCCTGTCCTAGCGGGTATAGATCGGTTTGGGGGGCACTCTTTGATCCAGGAACGGGTAGCCCCAACCAGCGAGCTTGCCGTCCTGCAGCACCACCGGCGTCAGTTCATCGTCGGTGATTTTATCGTCACGCGCCTTCAGATCGGTGTAGTAGTACAGGACCTCATAGGTCCTGCCGTCCTTGCCCTTGAGAACCTCGCTGCGGTAGGGATTGTCGATCCACATGAAAACGCCCTTGGACGGGTCCCTTCCCATCAAATCCATGACCAGTTCCTTGGGTTGGCCAACGGAGAGTTTTTTCAGGTTTTCCTTGTTCTGGTCTCTCAAGAGATCGCTGGTATCGAGATAAAGAGAACTGCATCCGGCCAACGTCAACGCCAGCAGAACGATGATTTTTTTCATAGTATCCTCGTCAATGATATCCTAAAGTTTGTTTCGTTATGCAATGATCAACCCGGATTAGCGAGTATTCTACGATCTGTTCGTGTAAGAAATGCATCACGGATGGAACCGAAAACCGCTTATTCCCTTGACACATTCTTTTGCCGCGCCTATAAGGTAAAATGTTGTAAGAGTATATAGGCGCCGTTATTCCTTTTTTAATATCAGGAGGATATTTTAATGCTGAATAAGAAGCTCGCAATTGTTGCTTTGATGGTCGCATTCCCTGTTGGTGCCATGGCTGCCGGTGAGAATAATACTGGAACCTGCGGTTGGGGCGCCAAGCTGTTCGATGGTCAACGCGGAATTGCCCCTCAGGTTCTCGCGGCGACGACCAACGGTACTTCTGGCAACCAGACATTCGGTATTTCTTCCGGTACTTCCGGCTGCACGCAGGATGGAGTAGTAAAGTCCAACTGGAAGACCGCGATGTTCATCGACGGAAACAAATCCAAGCTGGCGCGCGACATGTCCACCGGCAGTGGCGAGTCGCTGGAGTCTCTGGCCAAACTGATCGGCATCCAGGACCAGCACAAGGCTGCTTTCTTCCAGGCTACCAAGGATAACTTCTCAAATATCTTTGCCTCCGATAACGTCACGACCGATCAAGTCATGGCTTCTCTGAAGCAGGTGTTGGCATCGGACAGCGAACTTGCTCCGTACTCCAAATCGATCTAACTTGATTTAAGTTGTCGCTTCACCACGGCACCCAGCGGCTGCAAGCTGGGTGCCGTTTTCATATCCCCCGTCATCACGGGCATCCCATGCCAGGGCGCTGGATTTTATTACTCATTCTTTTGTGGCAACCGCTCGCGGTTTTCGCGAGTGATAACACCTATTTGAATGAACTGGTCGCGCAGTCGCGACAGCAACATCTCGCACAACGTTCCGAGTGGCGTAATCTCCTGCACTACAAGCCGTATGTCTATTGGACAGGAATGCGGAGCCTCGCCGACGACCCGGCGTTTTTCAATGCTCCCGACGGTAAAACCGACGCGGCGGCGGAACTGGAAGCCACGCTCGCCGTTTTTTTCTCAACGGCGGAAGAAACCGACAAAGTACAAAATCCGCAGTGCCGCTTCATCGCCCGCTACCATTGGCTGAAGGAGCAACTGCATTTTGATCCGGCACGCCTGCCGGAACAGCCCTGCCGGCGGTTCTACGAATGGCGTGCAGCTCTTGATCCACATGAAATCACACTGGTATTTCCGGCCGCTTACCTCAATAACCCAGCCTCCATGTACGGCCATACGCTGTTGCGTATCGATGCCAGGGATCAGAATGAACGGACGCGATTGCTCGCCTATTCCATCAGCTATGCCGCCGGCACGGATGAAACCAGCGGTCTAATTTTTGCGGTCAGGGGCTTATTCGGAGGATATCCCGGTGTATTCGCTATTACGCCTTATTACATCAAGGTCAGGGAATACAGCGATATCGAAAACCGCGACGTGTGGGAGTATCAGCTGACGCTGACACCCTTGGAAATCGACCGGCTCCTGATGCACACATGGGAGCTTGGCCCAACACACTTTGATTATTATTTCTTTGACGAGAACTGTGCCTACCATCTGTTGTCGCTGCTGGAAGTGGCGCGCCCGGGCCTGGAATTGACCGACCGATTCCGCTGGTGGGCGATTCCCTCCGATACTGTGCGCGCCGTCGCCGAACAGCCCGGTCTGGTCAAGCGCGTGGTGTATCGTCCCGCCACGGCGACGATTATCCGGCAACGCTTGACGCAGATGGATGTCCGACAATCCGTTATGGCCAAGGATCTGGCGGAGCGAAAAATTCTCCCGTCCGACAATCGTATGCAAGAGTTGCCGTTGCCGGAACAGGCAAAGATATTGGAGCTCGCCTACGATTATGCCACGTATAAATCGGCGACGGGCAATGCCACGACAACGACCGGCGAGATGCATGAGCTGTTGTTGGCGCGCAGCCGCCTGGAAGTGCCGCCGCAACAGCCCGAGGTACCTGTGCCCGCGGTGCGCCCCGATCAGGGCCACAAAACTTCGCGCCTGGCGCTGGGCGCCGGAAGTCGCGGCGGCCGCCAATTCGGGGAGATCGACCTGCGTCCGACCTATCACGATCTCATGGATGACGACGGCGGTTATACGCGCGGCGCCCAGATCGAGTTTTTCAACATGAGGTTCCGGCACTACCGGGACGACGACAGTCTCCGCCTGGAGGAGTTCACGCCGCTGAATATCGTCTCGCTGTCGCCGCGCGATGATTTTTTCACGCCGGTTTCATGGAAGATCAATGTCGGCTGGACACGCAAGCATTTTTCCGACGATGACGAACCGCTGGTATTCCGCGCCAATGCCGGGCCTGGCCTTGCCTTCAATATGCCGGGCTCGCATGACGGGCATTCAGTGTACTACGGTTTTGTCGAGGCCGCGCTGGACGTGGGTAAAAGCTTTGACCAGGACTATGCGCTGGGCGCCGGACCCACCTTGGGATGGCTGACGGATATATCGGATCGATGGCGAATCAACATGTATGCGCGCTCGCTTCGTTATGCTCTGGGCGACGCGCATAATGCACGCGAGTTGATGCTCGAGCAGCGCTATTCCCTGACCCGGCAGAGCGCTGTGCGCCTCGAATTGTTTCGCAAACAGGAGTTCCAGGATTACTGGAATGGCGGGGAGATTTCCCTGAACATCTATTTCTGATGCGGTGCTTGTTGCTCATCGTCATGCTGTCTGCCGGCCTCCTGGGTTGCAGTGGGATGTTTTTCTTTCCCTATCGCGGCCAGGTGCTTTCGCCCGAGCAGTTGGGGCTGAAATACGAAGACGTGTATTTTACGGCGAGCGACGGCATCCGCCTGCACGCCTGGCTTCTGCCGGCCGAGGGCAAGGCGCTCGGCACGATTCTGTTCCTGCACGGCAACGCCGAGAACATCAGCACCCATATCATGTCGGTGCGCTGGTTGCCGGCGCAGGGCTACAACGTGTTCCTGCTCGATTATCGCGGCTATGGCGCCTCTGAAGGTGAGCCCTCCGTGGAAGGCGTGCAGGAGGACGTGAATGCGGCCATGCGAACACTGCTGTCACGGCCCGACGTGAATCCCGACCGCCTCGTGGTATTCGGACAAAGTCTCGGCGGCTCGATTGCCATCTATAACGTGGCGCATTCACCATACCGTCAACACATCCGGGCCCTGGCGGTCGAAAGCGCCTTCGCCAGTTATCGGCAGATCGCGCGCGAGAAGCTGGCCGATTTCTGGCTGACCTGGCCATTGCAGTATCCGCTATCGTGGACGGTATCGGACGCGTACAGTCCCTCCGATGCAGTCGCCGGTGTCAGCCCGATTCCATTGCTCGTCATCCACGGGGATCACGATGCGATCGTGCCGCTGCATCACGGACAACGTTTGTACGAACTGGCACGAGAACCCAAACAGCTATGGGTTGTTCCCGGCGGGGGACATATCCAAGCATTTCAATATCAAACTTATCGCGACCGTTTCGTCGCCTATCTGACAGAAGTTCTGCAGGAATCTCCGGCGGGTCACAAATAGACGTAGCCGTTGCGGCGCAGCCGTTCCTCTTCGTCCGGCCCGTAGGGCACCAGCTCGATGAACGCGGGGACGTCCTCCTTCCGCAGGCCGAGGCGGTGCATTTCAGTCAGGCACATCTTTACCTCGATGACGTGCGCGGCGTCGAGACGCGCCGCTTGGTCCACGGTTTTTTGGAACCGCGGATAGTTTTGCTTCGCAAATATTTCTATCTCGGGCCCGTGCAGCACCAGCGCAATCCCGGTACGGGCATCGTCGGCATGCATGGTTTGCGCCAGTTGTTCGGCGCGCGCCAGCAGGCCGGCAATCTCCTCGGGTGTATGCAGCGTGACGCTGAAAAGATAGCGTCCGTGCTGTTCGGTCAAGCTCGTGACCGGCGCGCCATGATCCGGGCGCGCCGTGTCGGACGAAGCGCGCGGCCAGAACAGATAAGCAGCGGCCGCAATGGCGGTTATCAGCACCAGAGCGGCAATATGTTTGCGGTGCATGCCGGGCTCCTTTTTGTCTGGCCGGAATCAGGATGGATGGGCAAAACGCATGGACAAGTCTACCGCCCTGACGTTCTTGGTCATATCCCCGATCGAGATGAAGTCCACTCCCGTTTCGGCAATGTCTCTGATGTTGGAAAGATTTATCCCGCCGGAGGCCTCGAGCTTCGCCCGCCCGCGGGTTTCGGCGACGGCGGCTTTCAGTTCCTCCACGCTGAAATTGTCGAGCAACAGCCGATCCGCGCCGGCGGCCAGCGCCTCGCGCAGTTGCCCGATATTTTCCACTTCGATCTCGATGCTGATGCCCTTGGGCGCCGAGTGGCGCGCGGCCTCGAGCGCCGCCATGATGGAGCCCGCGGCGGCGATATGATTTTCCTTGATGAGTATCGCGTCGTATAGACCGATGCGGTGATTATGCCCGCCGCCGCAGGCGACGGCGTATTTTTGCGCGCGGCGCAATCCGGGAATGGTCTTGCGCGTGTCGAGGATGATCGTCTTGGTGCCGCGCACTGCGTCCACGTACTCGCGCGCGCGCGTCGCGGTGCCGGACAGGAGTTGGAGAAAATTGAGCGCCGCGCGCTCGCCGGTCAGAAGAGCGCGTGCCGGGCCGGTGACGCTGCACTGCATCCGGTCGGCGCGGATCGCCTCGCCATCCTTCGCTCGCCAAACGACGCGGATGCGCTCGTCAACCTGGCGGAAAACCTCGTCGAACCAGGCAGTGCCGCAGAGTACGGCATCTTCGCGGGTAATGACCTGCGCCTCGGCGCGTGCGTCGGCGGGGATGAGCGCCGCCGTCAGGTCGCCCGGTCCCACGTCTTCGGCGAGTGCGCGGCGGACTGTCTCGGTGACGTCTTCAGGGAGTTTCGGCGCTGACATCTGAACTTTCGTTAGAGGTTATTCCCACCGGCATTATAACCGGGAGCGCTGATCTAGCCATGCAGTGCTGGCATTTGTGCCCCATAACGCCGGTACATCCATTTCATCACGAACGGCGGGAGCAGAGTTGTCAGAGCGATCACTATTACCATGGCGGCGTAGACTTCGTTATTGAAAATGCCGGATGATCTTCCGAGTTCGGCGAAGATCAGGCCGACCTCGCCACGGGGTATCATGGCCAGACCAATCGCAAACCGCGTGGGCATATTCTCCCGGATCAGGAAGGCGCCCAGCAGTTTTCCGAGCACCGCCAGCACAAACAGCGTCAGCGAGAATTCCCAGATAAAGCTGGAGGACCAGTCGATGACGCGGAAGTTGAGCGACAGTCCTACCATCACGAAGAAGATCGGCGTGAACAGGTGAATGATCGGGTGCATCTGGGTTTCCATGCGATGCGCGAACTCGGGATCGGTGCGGATGGCCATGCCCATGGGAAAGAAAAACCGCCGCGACAGCGCCAGTCCCGCGGCGAACCCGCCGAGCAGTTCCGGCGCGCCCACGGCGTGCGCCAGCCACGCGAAGAACAACACCAGCGACACCACCGTGGTGGGAATCAGGCCGGGAATCCGGCTGGCTTTTTCAAACCGCTTGATGATCTCCGCCATGCCTTTGGCGGCGAGCGGCGCGAGGAACATGAAAAACCCGATGAACAGCAGTACCTTGCCGGTGTTGGTGAAGCTGATGCCGCCGCCGGTGGAAAATTCATATAGAAACGCGAGCAACACCACGCCGATGACGTCATCCAGCACCGCCGCGCCGAGTACGATGTTGGATTCATGGCTCTGTCCGCGCCCGAGGTCAGTCAGCACCCGCACCGTGATGCCGATGCTGGTCGCGGTCAGCGTGCCGCCGATGAAAAGCGAGGTGAGCAGATTTTGGTGGAACAGGAACGAAGCGGCGGTGAAACCCAGCGTGAACGGCAGGACCACTCCGGCCGCGGCGATCACCAGGGGTTTGGTGCCGGTGCGTATCAGCCGTAGTATGTCGGTTTCCAGGCCGACCTCGAATAACAACAGGATGATGCCGATTTCCGCCAGTAACCTGATCACGGCGCTCGGTTCGACCCAGCCGAGCAGGCTGGGTCCGAGCAGCACCCCGGCGGCCAGTTCGCCGATGACGGAAGGCGCGCCAAACCGCGCCGCGAGTTCGCCCAGAATGCGCGCTGCCAGCAAAATAGTCAGCAGAATCAGGAAAAAAGTATGAACTTCCATGCCTGGGCGTGGTTTGTTGGCAGAGCGGTGAGTCTAACCAAGAGCACCGGGGCGAGACAGGGTAATATCAGTAATTCATCGTGTTTGAATATATTGACATGTTTTCCGGTTGCGCTATGCTAAAAGTGGTTTGATATCCAATCGGTTTCCGAAATGACGTCGTTTCACATTGCATGAACCCCGAGTTTGCCGATCGCCTGCCCGAGAGCTGGGAACGATTCTCCCGCTTCTTTTCCGCGCTTGGTGACACTACCCGCCAGCAGATCCTGTTGGTGTTCGAGCCCGGTGAGGAAATCTGCGTCAACCACATCGCGCGCTTGTTCAAAATCAGTCGCCCGGCTATATCGCATCACCTTAAAGTCCTGCGCAATGCGGAATTGCTGGTATGCGAGAAGCGCGGCAAGGAAGTTTACTACCGCATCAATCAGGCCTACTGCGTTGAAGTGATGCGCACGGTGCACGAATTCATCTCTGCCTGCAAACAGTCCGCAACCTTACCGGCGGCTGACAGCCGCTAATACCGCCCAATCGCTGTTATTTCATTGCCGTGCCGCATGCGAAGGCGGCTGCGGGCGACGCGCCTGGTTCAAAGGATATCGGCCCAGCGCGGAGAAGGCGGCGTGGCGAATGTGATTCGATCCCGGCAGGCCCAGTGGCGCGGCTTTCGACCAGCCCAGGCGCGGTTCGCAAAGCACGCGCACTTGCGGCGTGCCTTCGATCGGTTCGACGATGCGGTACAGTTGCGTGGGACACGTGATGCGTTCGTACTGAACCAGCCGCGGCGCGAAATCGATTACACGAAACGAGCCGCTCGGAGTGCGGAACGTTGTTTCGAGCACGTTGGTGTTGTCGAGGTAACGTTGCGTGCCTTCGGCGCCATCGGGCGCGCCGACCGTGAATCGCCCGCCATTCTGTTCATCCAGCAACGTCGAGAATACCGGTTCGGAATCGAAACGCGGCAGGCAGCACCACACCACTTCAACCGTGCGCGAGACGAGTGCCGAAAACTGGCAGTTCCCGATCAGGCCTAGATTTTCCAGCCGCATGGCACAAAGAGTAGCAAATCGAAGCTTGCGATTGAAATGTGACGCGCATACCCTAGGGACGCCATGAAAATAAAGCGGAGTATTCGTTTCGCGCTTGCCCTGGTGGCGGGACTCGCGCTTCTGACGTGGATCGCCTCGGGGATAGTTCAGCGAACGACCCGTGACTGGTTCGAGCGGGACGTGCGCCTGCGGGCCGAAGCCGTCGTCAATGGCGCCCGGCAGGCGCTGCTTTCTCATTGGAGCAAGGCCGAGAGCCAGGACCTGCGGAAACTGCTGGTCGAGCTCACCCGCGACGAACGCATCATGGCCGCCGCGGCTTGCGGCGCGGATCTCTACGCGCTTGCATCCACCCCCAATTTCCCGCGTGAATTCTCGTGCCGGATGATCGCGGACCATGTGCGCGCCGCACCGGATTCTCCGGGATCGGCATGGTCCGCGTGGCACAGCATTTCATCCCCGCCCGGCGGCGGCATTTACGTGAGCGCCATTCCATTATTGGAGAACGAACGCGCGCTCGGTTTTGTAGTGCTCGTGCACGATCTCAGTTTCATGGAACGGCGCGAGACAGAAACCCGCTATTTTCTGCTGCTCGTGTTCGGTGTTCTCGCCCTGATCGCTGCGGCGATCACGCTAATTGCCGCGCGCCTGTCTTGGCGCGGCTGGAGCAGTGAGCTTCGGCGTATGTTGCGGGGGGAGGTCAATGAGCGGCCCGAGTTCAATCCGATTTTGCGCGATGTCCGCGAACTCTATGACCGCATTCTGGAACATGAAGGCGGCTCTTGGACGCCCGAGCGGTTGCGGCACACGCTCAAGCGCTATCTTCAGGGCGAGCGCATCGTCATCGTCGCCAACCGCGAGCCATATATCCATGCGTATGGCACCGACGGCGCCATCGTGGTGCAGCATCCGGCCAGCGGTCTGGTGACGGCGCTCGAGCCGGTCATGCGGGCGTGTTCGGGCGTGTGGATCGCGCACGGCAACGGCCCGGCCGACCGGGAAACCGTTGACAAGCACGGCCATATTCGCGTGCCGCCCGGCGACGAGTCCTATGTCTTGCGCCGAATCTGGCTCACAAAAGAGGAAGAGCGCGGGTACTATTACGGATTCTCGAACGAAGGATTGTGGCCGCTTTGCCACCTTGCGCACGCCCGCCCGATTTTCCGCAGCGAGGACTGGGAGTACTATCAGAAGGTCAACCAACGGTTTGCCGATGCCGTCTGCGAAGAGGTGGACTCGGACGATCCGATCATACTCGTCCAGGACTACCACTTCGCGCTCGTGCCAAGACTCATTCGCGAGAGGATGCCGCGCGCTACGGTCATCACTTTCTGGCACATTCCGTGGCCGAATTCGGAGCACTTCGGCATCTGTCCCTGGCGCAATGAAATACTGGAAGGCATGCTCGGCAGCAGCATCATCGGCTTTCATACGCAGGTCCATTGCAACAATTTCATCGGCTCGGTGGACCGTTACCTCGAATCGCGGATCGATCGCGAGCACAACGCCATCGTCCAGCAGGGTCGCCGCACGCTGGTGCGGCCTTATCCAATTTCGCTCGAATGGCCGGTACACTGGTTGAAAGACCTTCCCTCGGCGGCCTACTGCCGCGCCGGCGTGCGCGCCGAGCTCGGTCTTGCGCCGGATGCGCTGCTTGGCGTCGGCGTGGATCGTCTCGACTACACCAAGGGGATCGAGGAGCGTTTCCTCGCGGTCGAGCGGCTGCTCGACCGGCATCCGGAATACCGCGGGCGCTTTACTTTCGTGCAACTGGCGGCGCCGAGCCGCGTCGAAATCGATCGCTATCGCGACCTCAATAAAAACCTGGTGAAGATGGCTGACCGCATCAACGACAAATTCCGGAAGGACGGGTATCGCCCGATCATTCTGCACCGCGCCCATCACGAACCACCGACCGTTTTCCGTTACTACCGCGCGGCGGATGTCTGCTACGTCAGCAGCCTGCACGACGGGATGAACCTGGTCGCCAAGGAATTTGTCGCGGCCAGGGACGACGAACGCGGCGTGCTGGTTCTGAGCCAGTTTACCGGCGCGGCGCGCGAGCTGACCGAGGCGCTGATCGTGAACCCTTACGACTTCGACCAGGCCAGCGCGGCGCTGGCTACGGCGCTGACGATGCCTTTGCCTGAGCAGCACGAGCGCATGCGCGCCATGCGCAGATTCATTGCGGAGTTCAATGTCTACCGGTGGGCCGGTCGGATGCTTGCCGATGCCACGCGGATACGCGAACAAGAGCGGCTGACGGGACGCCTGGAAGGCGAACACGCAGCCGATCGCGCACGTGTGACGCGATGAGAAACCGGTCCGCGTGAAATGGCATGACGACAATACCGATGCAGACGCTGGACCAAAAGTTTAATCTTGAGACTTTTTTCGGGCGCGTGCGTTCGGCCGCCGCGCGTGTGCTGATGCTCGATTATGACGGCACGCTCGCTCCGTTCCGCATCAACCCGGCCGAGGCCGCGCCTTACCTCGGTGTGATGCCGCTGCTTGACGAAATCCAGCAGGCCGGGCACACGCGCGTGGTGATCGTGAGCGGCCGCTGGACCAAGGACCTGGTTCCGATGCTGGGCTTGAAGCACACCCCGGAAATCTGGGGTTCGCACGGCTGGGAGCGATTGCAGCCGCATGGCGGTTACGATGTCTCGCGCATCAGCCCGTCGGCGCTCGAGGTGCTGGTAACGGCGGACGAGTGGATCGAGGAGATCGAGGCGCTGGGCGGACGCTGTGAACGCAAGCCCGCCGCTCTCGCGTTTCATTGGCGCGGTTTGGAAAATATCCGCGTTGCCGGTATCCGTGACAAAGTCTTCGAGAAATGGAAAGAGCTTGGCTACGTTAACGGCCTTGCCTGGCACGACTTTGATGGCGGCATCGAGTTGCGCGCCGCCGGCCGCGACAAGGGTGACGTGGTCAGGACCCTCGTCGCGGAAACTGGCCCCGGAGCGGTTTTTGCTTATCTTGGGGACGACCTCACGGACGAGCCGGCCTTCAAGGCGCTGCCGGAGGCGGGCGCGGCGATACTGGTGCGGCCGCAATTCCAGCCGACCGCCGCCTCGTTCTGGATACGGCCGCCGGAGGAACTGCTCGAGTTCCTCACGCGCTGGCACATGGACGCGGGAAAAAGCCTGTGAGCTGGCTCGTCAGGCAGTGCACTTAAATCCGATCCGGCGTTGATACATTCAGCCTGGAAGACAATACTGGTTGTTGAGGTTTCCGGTTATAGTTAGGTGCCGGTGACTAAACCTCAATCCGAAACGTCGTTTTCCTCCGCTGTTCCTCTCGCGCCCCGGCGCGAAATATTCGCCTGGGCCATGTACGATTTCGCCAACTCCGGTTACACCACGGTGGTGCTCACTGCGGTATTCAACGCCTATTTCGTCGGCGTCGTCGCGGGTGACGGCGTGGACAAGAGCGGTGCAGCGACGCTGCTCTGGACCGTAGCCATGGCGATCACGAATCTGCTCGTACTAGCAAGCGCGCCGGTGCTGGGTGCTATTGCCGATCACGGCGCGCACAAAAAGCGCTTCCTCGCGTTGACCACCGTCGGTTGCGTGGTGTTCACCGCGGCTCTTAGCTTTGTCAGCCGTGGCGACGTGGCGCTGGGCATGACGCTGGTGATTCTTTCGAGCCTGATGTTCGCCAGCGGCGAGAATTTCATCGCCGCGTTTCTTCCCGAGATCGCCGACCAGAAGGACATGGGGCGCATCTCGGGCTATGGCTGGTCGCTCGGTTATCTCGGCGGTTTGCTCGTGCTGGGCCTGTGTCTGGCGTACATTCAGTGGGCGCAGTCGCGCGGAGAAACCGCGGTGCAGTACGTACCGGTAACCATGTGGATCACCGCGGTCATGTTTGCCTTGGCGGCGCTCCCGACTTTTATCTGGTTGCGCGAGCGCGCCGTACCGCAAGCCCTGGCGCCGGGCGAGAATTACATCCGTATCGGTTTCGCGCGAGTGTGGCATACGCTTTCACACACGCGCCACTACCGCGACCTGTTCCGCTTTCTCATCACGCTTTCGGTGTACTACTGCGGCATCAATACCGTGGTCGTGCTCGCCGCGATTTACGCGCAGGAGGTCATGGGTTTCAGCATGCAGGAAAACATCATGCTGATCCTGGTGGTCAACGTGACTGCCGCGATCGGTGCGCTCGGTTTTGGTCTGGTGCAGGACCGGCTGGGTTCCGTGCGCACGCTGGCGATTACGTTGCTGGTGTGGATTGCAGCGTTGGTGGTCGCCTATTTTACCGACACCCGTGCCGCCTTCTGGATAGTGGCCAATCTCGTCGGTATTTCGCTCGGTTCGAGTCAGTCGGCCGGACGTGCCCTGGTGGGGCAATTCTCGCCGCCCGAACGCGCGGCCGAATTCTTCGGCCTGTGGGGGCTGGCCGGAAAGCTCGCGGCCGTGATCGGACCACTGGTCTATGGTCTGGTCACTTTTCTCTCGCACGGCAATCATCGTCTGGCGTTGTTGTCCACCTGCGTCTTTTTTATCGCCGGACTGCTGATGCTGTTGACGGTCAATGAACGCCGTGGACGTGCTGCAGCGGTCAACCCGGATTGAATATTACGCAACGTCGCGTCCGTCCATGTCCACGCTCACCATCACACTACTGATCATCGGTTTTATCCTGTTCGTTTTATTGGGGCACAAATTGTTGCACGCCTGCGAGGCTGCGAACGGCGCCGACTGGGGCCGTCGCTGGCTTAATCGTCTGGACGGACTCAACCGGATTCTCTGTCGCCGGTTTCACCGGCTCAACCACGACGCACTGAACCTTCCCGCCAGCGGCGGGGCGCTGGTGGCCAGCAACCACGTCTCCGGGCTCGACCCGCTGTTGCTCCTCGCGGCCAGTCCGCGGCCATTGCGTTTTCTCATTGCGCGTGAGCAATATGATCGCTGGTGGCTCAGGTGGCTGTTGCGTGCGGTCGGCTGTATCCCGGTGGAACGCACGCGCAATCCACGCGCCGCGCTGTATGCCGCGCGCGAGGCGCTGGAGCGGGGCGAAGTGGTGGCATTGTTTCCGCACGGACGCATTCATCTCGACCATCACCCGCCGACGCCGCTCAAGCGCGGCATCGTGTTGCTGGCGCGCATGACCGGCGCGCCGATTCTGCCGGTGCGCGTGGAGGGTGTCCGCGCGCAGGGCATGACCGTCGCGGCGGTATTCATCCCGAGCCGTGCGCGCATCCAGGGATTTGCGCCGCTGCGGTGCGAAGGCCAGTCAGTGGAAGATTGCCTCGAGAAGCTATGGGATATCCTCGCGGCGCCGCAGGCTCGCGCCGGCCACGAAAATCCGCACCGAACGCGCCGTTCACACCACCGGCAGGAGCCGGATTGATTGGAAATCGGCGCATTGACCCTTGAAAACAGGAGGCCATTCCCCCAGTTATCTAGCACGAATCTGAAGAATTGAGGACGATAGATCTATGCGCATGGACAAAATGACCACCAAGTTTCAGCAAGCGCTCGCCGACGCGCAAAGCCTGGCGCTCGGGCGCGACCACCAGTTCATTGAACCGGTGCACCTGATGACGGCGCTGCTCGACCAGGAAGGTGGCACGAGCCGCAGCCTGCTCGCCAAGTCCGACGTGAACGTCAATGCCTTGCGCACGAAGCTCTCCCAGGCGCTCGACCGCTTGCCGACGGTGGAAGGCGCCGGCGGCGAGGTGCATGTCTCCAACAATCTGTCGACGCTGCTCAATCTCACGGACAAGTACGCGCAGAAGCGCGGCGATCAATATATTTCTAGCGAACTCTTTCTGCTCGCCGCCCTGGAGGACAAGAGCGAGTTTGGACGCCTGCTCAAGGAAGCGGGCGTCTCCAAAAATGGCATCGAGAAAGCCATCGATGCGATGCGCGGCGGGCAGAAGGTGGAAGACCCGGGCGCCGAGGAAGGGCGTCAGGCACTGGAAAAATATACCATCGACCTGACCGAGCGCGCCGAGCAGGGCAAGCTCGATCCGGTCATCGGGCGCGATGACGAGATCCGGCGGGTGATCCAGATCCTGCAACGGCGCACCAAGAACAATCCGGTGCTGATCGGCGAACCCGGCGTGGGCAAGACCGCCATCGCGGAAGGACTCGCGCAGCGCATCATCAATGGCGAAGTGCCGGAAGGATTGAAGGGAAAACGTCTGTTGTCGCTCGACATGGGCGCGCTCATCGCCGGCGCCAAATTCCGCGGCGAGTTCGAGGAGCGGTTGAAAGCCGTCCTCAAGGATCTGTCCAAACAGGAAGGCCGCATCATCCTGTTTATTGACGAGTTGCATACCATGGTCGGTGCCGGCAAGGCCGAGGGCGCGATGGACGCCGGCAACATGCTTAAACCGGCGCTGGCGCGCGGCGACCTGCACTGCGTTGGCGCCACCACTCTGGATGAATACCGCAAATACATCGAAAAGGATGCTGCTCTAGAACGCCGTTTCCAGAAGGTGCTGGTCAACGAGCCGACGGTCGAGGACACCATTGCCATCCTGCGCGGCCTGAAAGAGAAATACGAAGTCCATCACGGGGTGGACATCACCGATCCGGCGATCGTCGCCGCGGCCACGCTGTCGCATCGCTACATCAGCGATCGCCAGTTGCCGGACAAGGCGATCGATCTGGTGGACGAGGCGGCGTCGCGCATCCGCATGGAAATCGATTCCAAGCCCGAATCCATGGATCGTCTCGACCGGAAACTGATCCAGCTCAAGATCGAGCGCGAAGCGCTCAAGAAAGAGACTGACGAGGCTTCCAAGCAACGTTTGGTCATGCTCGAAGGCGAAATCAAAAAACTGGAAAAGGAATATTCGGACCTGGAGGAAGTCTGGAAGTCCGAAAAGGCGGCGGTGCACGGCGCGCAGCACATCAAAGAGGCGCTCGATCGCGCGCGCGTGGAATTCGAGACCGCGCGCCGCGCGGGCGATCTGGCGCGCATGTCCGAGTTGCAATACGGCCGCATCCCCGAACTTGAAAAGCAGATGAATGCCGCACAGGCCGCCGAAGGCACGGAGCGCAAACTACTGCGCAATGCCGTGACTGAGAATGAAGTGGCCGAAGTCGTGTCGCGCTGGACCGGCATTCCAATATCCCGAATGATGGAAGGCGAGCGCGACAAATTGCTGCGCATGGAAGAAGCGCTGCACCAGCGCGTGGTCGGACAGGACGAGGCGATTCGCGTGGTCTCGAACGCTATCCGCCGCTCGCGCGCAGGTCTTTCCGATCCGCGCCGTCCCTACGGCTCGTTCCTGTTCCTCGGACCCACCGGCGTGGGCAAGACCGAACTGACCCGCGCGCTGGCCTATTTCCTGTTCGACAGCGACGATGCCATGGTGCGCATCGACATGTCCGAGTTCATGGAAAAACATTCCGTGGCCCGGCTCATTGGCGCGCCGCCCGGCTACGTCGGTTACGAAGAAGGCGGTTATCTCACCGAAGCCGTGCGCCGCAAACCCTATTCCGTGATCCTGCTCGACGAGGTCGAAAAGGCGCACCCGGATGTATTCAACGTCCTGCTGCAGGTGCTGGATGACGGCCGCCTCACCGACGGTCAGGGGCGCACGGTGGATTTCCGCAATACCGTCATCGTCATGACCTCGAACCTGGGCTCGAACGTGATCCAGGAGCTGGCGGGGGAGGAGAACTACGACAAGATGAAACAGGCGGTCATGAGCATCGTCAGCGGTCATTTCCGGCCGGAGTTCATCAACCGCATTGACGATATCGTGGTGTTCCATCCGCTCGGCCGCGAACAATTGCATCGTATCGCCGAATTCCAGGTGCAGTACCTGCGTGCCCGGCTGCGCGCACGCGAGATGGATATCGAGCTTACCCCGCGGGCACTGGACAAGCTGTCCGAGGCCGGTTTCGATCCGGTATTCGGCGCACGGCCGCTCAAGCGCGCCATTCAGCAGCATGTGGAAAACCCCCTGGCGCAGGAAATCCTGGCCGGGAAGTTCGGACCGAAGGACGTTGTCGAGGTGGACGTGGCCGGGGACGAGCTGGTTTTCCGCAAGAAACGCGCGGCCGGAAAGAAAGCCGGGGTCGCCTGACGTCCAGGTAGGTGAACTTTTTCGTATTTCCACCATCCATGTGTCATAGCTAAAATAGCCCGTTACCCGGGAGGTTTAAATGTCTTTGGATCGTCGCTCGTTCAAGGTCGGCATCATTGCCGGCGTGTTTCTCATCACCGGCGTGGTGGCCGGAATCGTGTTCAGTTCGCGCCTCGGCTGGCTTCCCAGCGCCGCCAGCAGTCCCACGGAAGCGGCGGCAACCATGGCGCCGGCGGTGTCCGGACCGACACCGCCTAATTTCGTTGCGGTCGTCAAGGCGGTCATGCCCGCGGTGGTGAATATTTCCACCCGGCGCACGGTGCGCTCGCAGGGCGGCGACGTGCCCTCGCAATTTCAGGATGACCCGTTTTTCCGCCAGTTCTTCGGCGATGAATTTTTCCACCGCTTCCAGATGCCGCGCGAGCGGCGCGAGAGCAGCCTCGGTTCCGGGGTGATCGTGGATTCCTCCGGCTACATCATCACCAACAATCACGTCGTGGCCAAGGCCGACGAGATCAAGGTGCTGCTCAACGACAAGCGCGAGTTCACCGGTAAGGTCGTGGGCACCGATCCCAAATCCGATATCGCCATCGTCAAGATCAACGCTAAGGATCTCCCGGTCATTCCGTGGGGTGACTCGGACAAGCTGGACGTCGGCGAATACGTGCTGGCCATCGGCAATCCCTTCGGGCTCAATCAGACGGTGACGCAGGGCATTGTCAGCGCCGTGGGGCGCGCTAATGTCGGTATCGCCGACTACGAGGATTTCATTCAGACCGATGCCGCGATCAACCCCGGCAACTCAGGCGGGGCGCTGGTGAACTCACGCGGTCAGCTGGTGGGCATCAACACCGCCATCTTTTCACGCTCCGGCGGATACATGGGTATCGGCTTTGCCGTGCCGAGCAACATGACGCGCTCCGTCATGGACAGCCTGATCAAGACCGGCAAGGTGGTGCGCGGCTGGCTCGGTGTTTCAATCCAGGAGGTTACGCCGGACCTGGCCAAGCAGTTCGGCATGAAGGAATCGCGTGGCGCGCTGGTGAGCGAGGTCATCCCGGACAGCCCGGCCGCGGCCGCCGGAATCCAGAGTGGCGATATTATTACCGCGTTCAACGGCAAGGCGGTTGACAGCCCGAGCACGCTGCGCAATACCGTGGCGCAGACCCTGGTCGGCAAGAGCGTGAAAGTGGAAGTGCTGCGCGACAAGAAGCCGGTAACCATGGACGTGAAGATTTCCGAGCAGCCGAAGGATATCGCGCAGGCGGAAGGCGATACAGCCCAGGGCGACGGGAAAGATACGGCGCTGGCGGGAATCGAGGTGCGCAACCTGACTCCCGACATCGCGCACCAGCTCGGATTGCCTCCGGGTACAGCGGGCGTTGTGATTGCCGGCGTGGAGCAGGGTAGCGCCGCCGAAGAGGCAGGGCTGCAAGAGGGCGATGTCATCATGCAGATCAACCGCCAGCCGGTACGCAACATCGGAGATTTCAAACGCCTTGCCGGCAAGCTTTCGAAGAAAGACAGCACCTTGCTCCTGATCAATCGCCAAGGACGTAAATTGTTCATCGCGATCCGGCCGTAAATCGCGATGAGTTTGTAGTGAGACATGATCCGTTCGTGCTGAGCTTGTCGAAGCACGAACGGACTTATGAGGTTCCCGTACGCCTCACGAATCAAACCGTTCGCACCACTTCTCGATAGCCTCCCGAACCTGCTGCGGCTTCTCCGTCAGCGGCCAGTGATAGGCGTCAACCATTACGGTTTGCGCCCGCGCATTGCCGGCAAGCATTTTTTGCGTGATGCCAGGGTCCGTGTAGGTGATGCCGGAAGAGAGCAGAGCCAGGATCGGCACCCGGATCTGCGTCAGCGCAGGCAGCGGACGACTGATCTCGATCACCTCCTGCAGAAAACTCGCCGTGGGGAAATACTTCAAATCTTCCCACGGAGAGGAATAAAGCTCGATCATCTCTGTTTGTTTTCCCGCCGCTAACAAGTCTTGGCGCGTTTTCTCATCGAGTTTTCGCAGGTCGCGGACCGGAATGTGTCGCCGACGCAACCCCAGCCTGTTCAGCAAGCGGAGCAGAACCGCAAGCAGGCTGACCGCGGGGCGCAAGCGGCTCAGGACTCGCATCCCGCCGCGCAGCGCCTGATGAAAGATCGGGTCAATGAGCACCAACCCGCGCACGCGGGCTGGATAACGCGCCGCGAACTGGACGGCGACCTGTGCCCCGAGGCTGTGCCCGATCAGCAGCGCCTGCTCGTAGCCCTCCGCATCGAGAATATCCCGCAGATCCCGGCACCAGATCTCCAGGCTGAGCCTGCCGCGCGAGAAGGATTCTCCGTGACCGCGCAGGTCGGGCCGCAGCATATCCCATGTCTGCTTCAGCGAGGTGTGTTCGACGAATTCAGACCACCGGCTCATGTTACTCGCCACGCCGTGCAACATCACAATCAGTCGTCGCGGTGCCGCCGCCCTGCGTAACAGGCGGTAACCGAGCGTGGCGCCATTGGTGGCAGGCAGAATGCGGATTGTTTCCATCGGTGTACAGAGAATAGAGGCGCGCGTGAACTTTCGCCACCAGTCGTCAGCTTCCGGATCGGCCCTTGTCGCGTATTTCACGGAGTGTGTGCCCATGATAGATTCCGATCATGTGTTTTACCTGTCACCGCGCGGCGCAACGTATTCCTTGCCGGCTGCCATGAGCCAAGAACAACTGCCGATTGACGGAATACTGCCGCAGTTGCGCCAGACGCTCGCCGTGAACCATGCCGTGGTACTGCAGGCGCCGCCCGGCGCGGGCAAGACCACCCACGTTCCGCTTGCGTTGCTTGACGAAGCCTGGCTGGGCGGACGTTCCATCCTGATGCTGGAACCGCGGCGGCTGGCGGCGCGCGCGGCGTGCGCGCGCATGGCCCAGCTGCGTAGCGAAACGGCGGGGGAGACGATCGGTTACCGCATCCGCTTCGACAGCAACGTAACGGCGAAAACCCGCATCGAGGTGCTCACCGAAGGAATTCTGACGCGCCGGCTGCAAACCGATCCCGAATTGAAAAATGTCGGGTTGGTTATATTCGACGAATTTCATGAACGTCACCTGCATGCCGACCTGGCACTGGCGCTCTGCCTCGACAGTCAGCGCGCCCTGCGCGAGGACATGAAGATTCTCGTGATGTCCGCGACTCTCGACGGCGAATCGATATCGAAACTCCTGGATGATGCCCCGATCGTGACCAGCGAAGGCCGCCGCTATCCGGTGGATATTCGTTATCTTCCACGCGACCCCAGCGGACCCTTGCCGCCGCTGGTATGCGATGCCGTGCGGACAGCGCTCGAAAATAACGCGGGCGATGTGCTGGTATTTCTGCCCGGCGCGTGGGAAATCCGCCGCACCCAGGAGTTGCTCGAAGCGAAAGTCGCCGCAAACGTGGATGTTCATCCACTTTACGGCGATCTGCCCTGGGAAATACAGGATCGAGCGATCCAGCCGTCCGCAGGACGGCGCAAGATCGTGCTGACGACGCCAATTGCCGAAACCAGCCTGACCATCGAGGGCGTGCGTGTGGTGGTCGACAGCGGATTCGCGCGGGTTCCGCAGTTCGATCCGCGCTCCGGACTGACACGTCTGACGACGGTGCGCATCTCGCGTGCCTCGAGCGAGCAGCGCGCCGGGCGCGCCGGACGGCTCGCCCCGGGTGTGTGCTACCGGCTCTGGAGCGAAACCACTCAGCGTGGACTCGTGCCCCAATCGCTGCCAGAAATTCGCGGCGCGGATCTGGCGTCGCTGGCGCTGGAACTGGCCGCATGGGGTGCGCGCGAGGCGCGCGCGCTTGCCTGGCTGGACCCGCCGCCGGAAGCGTCATTTAGTCAGGCGCGTGAACTGCTCACCGAGCTTGATGCCCTGGACAGCACAGGCCTGATTACAAAAGCCGGGCGCGCCATGGCGCGTTTGCCGCTGCACCCGCGCCTGTCGCATATGCTGTTCGCGGCGGAGCGCCTCGGCCTGGAAGCGTTGGCATGCGATGTTGCCTCGCTGCTTTCGGAGCGCGACATTCTTTCGGGTGAAGCGCGCCGCTCGACCGATTTCACGCAGCGACTCGAAGCCTTGTGGGCGTTCCGCCTGCACGGCCGTCAGGGCGCCCAGTCGCATCATGCCGATGCCGGGGCCTGCGCACGCGTCAATCAGGCCGCGCAGCAGTACCGGCGGATGCAGTCTTTGTCCGAACCGGTGAGTCCCACCGATGCCGCATCGGCGGGTCTGTTGCTGGCGCTGGCTTATCCCGACCGCGTGGCGCTGGCGCGGGCACCGGGCGAGACGCGCTATCTCCTGGCCTCGGGCCGCGGTGCGCGCTTGCCGGACGCGGAGATACGCCTGCGCCAGCCTTGCATCGTGGCGGCTAACCTCGATGCCGGGGAAACCGAAGGCTTGATTTATTCTGCCGCACCGCTCGATGTCTATGTATTGCGCAAACAGCTTGCGACACATCTCCGGACCGAGGACGTGGTGCGCTGGGATGGACAACAGCAGTCGGTCGTTGCGCGCCGCGAAGAACGCTTCGGTGCGCTGGTTCTAGACAGCAAGCCGTTAACCGATGCGGATGCGAATCAGATGCGCGCCGCGATGCTCGATGGCATTCGCCGTCTGGGAATCGAGGCGCTTCCCTGGACGCGCGAGACGCGCGAATGGCAGGCGCGGGTATTATCGTTGCGGCACTGGCTGCCGGCGGGAAACTGGCCGGACGTTTCAAATGAGGCATTACGGGACACGCAGGATGACTGGCTTGGGCCGTATCTGGACGGCGTCACGCGCCGCGATCATCTGACACGACTCGATCTGTCCGCGATTCTGAAAAATCTGCTCGATTGGGAACAGGGCCGGCGTCTCGAGGAAGAGGCGCCGACGCACCTGGAGGTTCCGAGCGGATCGAGTGTGCGGCTTGAATATATTCCGGGCGAGTCGCCCGTGCTCAAGGTTAAGCTCCAGGAAATGTTCGGATTGGCGGACACCCCGCGCGTGGCCGGAGGCAAGGTGCCGGTGACGCTGCACCTGCTCTCGCCGGCGCAGCGGCCGATCCAGGTTACGCAGGACCTGCGCGGTTTCTGGGAACGGACCTACCCGGAAGTGAAAAAGGAATTGAAGGGGCGGTATCCTCGGCATCCGTGGCCGGACGATCCGTGGAGTGCCACACCGACGCGCCGTGCTACACGACGTACACAGCGATAGGACTTTTGCCAGAGCCGCTTACCCGCAGCAGGCCCTGCGTGATTACCTTACATCTAGCTAGGCTATCTGTGTCGGAAGAATTTACATCGTGGTTCGGAGTAGCGATGTAAAATCCCTTCTGGCACCTCGTTTTTGCGACAAGTGGCGATGTCCCGGGATATTGCGATGCGCTCGCTAAGTTTTCCGGGCCTTGATCCCTGAAAAGCGTTGGTGCACTTGTGCTTTTTGCGACCTGGTACCGAGCTGGATTGGTGGTGAAATTTCGGTTGTCGAATTATTTGACAGTTCGACACGGGTCTTCACGAAAAAGTACTACAGATCATACACATGCGAATATGGTACAAAATGTGCTTAGAATATATGGTGTAAGCGCAGTGGACCGTAGGGTTCCGATGCATTCATAAGGATATGCGGCCGATTTTACACACGGCTGTCTGGAGGAGAAATAAATGAAGCTCTCGGTCATGTTTGCTGGCGCGTCGATGGTCGCGCTGTTGCTGGGTAGCGCCACTGTTTCTGCAGCAACTGTCTCACTCAAAGTTTGCAACAACGCATCAGAAACATCATGTTGGAATGGCGGCTATTCTATTGCCGATGGCGTAGTGGTGAACTGGGCAAACGTGGAAACCATGGCCAATGGCAATAATGTCAGCGTCGACAACTGGGAAAC
>NZ_JBAVEJ010000040.1:0-7037 GCF_049587675.1 Sulfuricaulis sp.
CTGGGTGGGCGCAGTGTGGTTGTTGCCGCTGGTTCTCGTGCGGCCGCCGGCTCCGGCGGCGGGCGAGACGTGGTTCACGCTGCTCGACGTGGGACAGGGACTGGCAGCCGTGGTGCGTACGCAGACACATACATTAGTGTTCGATACCGGACCACGCCTGGGTACTTTCGATACCGGCGCGGCGGTTGTCGAACCTTATCTGCGCGCGGTGGGAGTGCGGCACGTGGATACGTTGATCATCAGCCATGGCGACAACGATCACATCGGCGGGGCGGAATCGGTGATGCACGCGCTGCCGGTTGGGGAAATACTGAGCAGCGTGCCGGAGCGTTTGACGTCCGCGCGATTGTGTCAGTCGGGGCAGACGTGGAGCTGGGATGGCGTGGATTTTACCGTCATGAACCCGGCCACGATCGGTTCCAGCCGCGCCAACAACGACTCCTGCGTGCTGCAGGTACACAGCCGTTTCGGGAACGTGCTGCTGCCCGCCGACATCGAGGCACGGGCCGAGCGGAAACTGATCGAGCGCTGGGGCGGACAGCTGCGTTCGCAGGTGCTGGTGGCGCCGCATCACGGCAGCAAGACCTCGTCCACGCCCGAATTCATCGACGCGGTTGCCCCGCGTTACGTGCTGCTGCCCGCCGGATATCGCAGCCGCTACCATCACCCCAACACGGCCGTGGTGCAACGCTACGCGGAGCGTGGAATCGCCTTGCGCGATTCGCCCGCTTCTGGCGCACTGGAGTTCCGTCTGCGTGCGACCGGGCTGGAAGCGATGGCGTTCCGGGAACAACACCGGCGCTATTGGTATGCGGATTGAGAGTGCCGCACCGTCTTTGAGGATTCCGTCCCGTCTGGTACATTAGTGCCGTTCCAACTGAGTTTGTGAAGCTATTTTTTTTACATGAGCGCAGCTTTCGCTGACTCCAGTCTGTTCAAATTGAAAAACAGGTTGGAACGGCATTAGCCGCACTTTTTTACATATTTTCCGTGGAATAACAGAATGTTCGAATTGATCAAGGCGGGTGGCTGGACGATCTGGCCCATCATTCTGTGCTCCGTGGCCGCCCTCGCGATAATCGGCGAGCGCCTGTGGTCGCTGCAGAAAAAATACGTGGCGCCGGCCACCCTGCTTGCCCAGGTGCAACAGTGGCTGGTCGACAGTGATATCGAACCGGCGCGGATCGCGGCGCTGCGCGCCAGTTCGCCGCTCGGCAAGATTCTGGCGGCGGGCCTGATCAATCGCGACCACGAACGCGAAATCATCAAGGAAGCCATAGAAAATGCCGGGCGGCATGTGGTGCCGGAACTGGAACGTTATCTGCGCTCGCTCGGCTCGATCGCCGCGATTTCGCCGTTCCTGGGGTTGTTCGGCACCGTCATCGGCATGATCGAGATGTTCTCCGGCATCGGCCAGCACGGCGTTGGCGATCCCTCGATCGTGGCCTCGGGCATTGCGATCGCATTGATCAATACCGCGGCCGGGCTGGGCGTGGCGATCCCGAGCCTGCTGTTCTATCGCTACTTCCGCGGGCGCGTGAATGACCTGTTGATCGAGATGGAAGAGGAGGCCGTGAAGCTGGTGGAAATCCTGCACGGCGAGCGCGAGAGCGACTGAGGGAGGGGCTCCATGAACTTCCGTCCTTCACCCGATGAAGAACCCGAGATCAATCTGATCCCGCTGATCGACGTGTTGCTGATGGCGTTGATCTTCCTGATTGTAACCACCAGTTTTTCCACCGAGTCGCAGTTGCGCATCCGCCTGCCCGAGGCCTCGGCCGAGGTGAAAGAAAACCTGCCGTCGCTGCGCGTCACGATCGACGCCAAGGGACAATATTACATTGCCGACCAGCAGCTGTTGAACGCCACTCCTGAGGTGCTGCGCAGCGCGCTGATGCGCGCCGCGGGCGGCAACAAGGACCCGGTGGTTGTGATCAACGCCGATGCGAAAACGCCGCACGAGGCCGTGATCCGCGTGATGGACACGGCGCGCCGCCTCGGTTTCACCCATCTCACCTTCGCCACCCAGCAACCGTCCGGCCCCGCGGCGCGTGAGTAAGGTTTCCGACACCGGCGGCAGCCTGCGGCTTTACCGCCGCCTGCTGGGTTACGCGCTCCCGTACAAAGGGAGGTTTGTGATCGCCGTGATCGCCATGACCGTTCTTTCGGCAAGCTCCGCGATGCTTGCCGCACTGATGAAGCCGCTCATGGATCAGGGATTTATTGCCAGGGACATGGCGACGATTCGCCTGATCCCGCCGATTTTCATCGGCCTGTTCCTGGTGCGTGGCATTGCCAACTTCGCGGCGCAGTATTCCATCAGCTGGGTTGGGCGACGCGTGACATTTGATATTCGTAACGCGATTTTCACGCATCTGACCCGCCTTCCGAGCAGTTTTTACGACAAGACCGCCTCGGGAGGTTTGATCTCCAAACTGATCTTCGATGTGGAGCAGATTGCATCCACAGTCACCGATGCGGTTTTCGTCGTGGTACGCGACGGGTTGACGGTCGTGGCAATGGCGGCCTGGATGATCTACCTCAACTGGGAACTGACGATGATTTTCGCGATTCTAGCGCCGTTCTCGAGTCTGCTGGTGCGCGCCATGAGCCGGCGTTTTCGGAAGATCAGCCACCAAATTCAGGCGAGTATGGGGGATATCTCGCAAGTCACGCAGCAGGCCACTGAGGGGCAGCGCGTGGTGAAGGCATTCGGCGGACAAGCGACGGAAATCCGTGCGTTTACCGGAGTCAACGAGAAAAATCGCCGTAATTCGATGCGCAAGGTCACGGTTTCGGCCGTCGGTATGGGCATCGTGCAACTTCTTGTCGCGGTGGCATTCGCGATGGTGGTTTATTTCGCTCTCTTGTCGGGACAGATTACCGCGGGCGGTTTCGTTTCCTATGTTACGGCAGTCACTTTGATGGCAAATCCCTCGAAGCGTCTCGGCAAAGTCAATGAAACCATTCAGACGGGTCTGGCGGCGGCGCAAAGCGCCTTCACACTGCTCGATGAGCCGACCGAACCAGACACCGGCACTGTCACGCTGGAAACGGTGCGCGGTCGCATCGAGTATCGCCACGTCGGGTTTCGTTATCCGGTGGCGGAATCCGACGCTCTCGCTGACGTGTCGTTCACGATCGAGCCCGGCCAGACGGTGGCGCTGGTGGGCAGCTCCGGCAGCGGCAAGACCACGACGGCGGGCCTGCTGCCGCGGTTTTACCGGGTGAACGAGGGTGAGATCCGGCTGGACGATGTGAATATCAATGACCTGGTGCTGGCTGAGCTGCGCCGTCACATCGCCATTGTCGGACAGGAAACCTTGTTGTTCGACGATACCATCCGGAACAACATCGCTTACGGCCACGAAGGCCCGATTGACGAAGATCGCGTGATGCAGGCAGCCCGGGCGGCGCACGTGCTGGAATTCGCGCAGAAACTGCCACAGGGCCTGGATGCCCTTGTCGGCGAACGCGGATTGCGGGTGTCCGGCGGACAGCGGCAGCGCATCGCCATCGCACGCGCGCTTTACAAGAACGCGCCGATCCTGATTCTGGATGAGGCGACTTCTTCGCTCGACACGGAATCCGAGCGTCTGGTGCAGGCGGCCATGCAGAAGCTCATGGAGAACCGCACGACGCTGGTGATTGCGCATCGCCTCTCCACTGTCGAGCATGCGAATCGGATCGTGGTGCTGGCCCAAGGCCACGTCGTCGAGAGTGGCACACATCAGGAACTACTGGCGCAAAACGGCGTTTATGCCGGGTTGTACCGCTTTCAGTTTAGCGGCAACGGCTAGCACGCCCACTGGCGATGCATTGGCTGGAACAACACTGGTACCGGTTCACACCCGTCAGCCTGCTGCTGTTACCCCTTAGCTGGCTGTATTGCCTGTTGATGTTTTTGCGGCGCGGGTTGTATCGCCTGCGGATTTTTTCGTCCGTCAGGCTGCCAGTCCCGGTGATCGTGGTGGGAAATATCACCGTCGGTGGCACCGGCAAGACGCCGCTGGTGATCTGGCTCGCCGATTTCCTGCGGCAGCAAGGCATGCGTCCGGGCATCGTGCTGCGTGGCTACGGCGGCAGCGCGGTGGACTGGCCGCTGACGGTTACGCCGGATCACGACCCCGACGTCGTCGGAGACGAAGCCGTGATGCTGGCGCGGCAGAGCCGTTGCCCCGTGGCGGCGGACCCGGACCGCGTGCGCGGGGCGCAGCATCTGTTACGCGAGCATCATTGCGACGTGATCGTGAGCGACGACGGTTTGCAACACCTGCGTCTGGCGCGCGATGTTGAGATTGCCGTGATTGACGGGACACGCCGTTTAGGCAACGGCCGCTGCCTGCCGGCCGGGCCGCTGCGCGAATCGGTGAATCGCTTGAACGACGTGGACTTGCGCGTCGTCAACGGCGAACCGCACCAGGGAGAGGTCGGCATGACGCTGGCAGAAACCGGCCTGTGTCGCGTGAATGCGCCGGATACCTATGCCTCAGCCGGCTCGTTTCGGGGAGAAACAGTGCATGCCGTGGCCGGTATCGGCCATCCGGCGCGTTTTTTCTCCCACTTGCGGCGGCTGGGGTTGAAGACCATCGATCATCCTTTCCCCGACCATCACCGCTTCCGGGCCCCGGACGTCCGCTTCGGCGACGGTCTGGCGGTAATCATGACGCAGAAAGATGCGGTAAAATGTGAACGGTTCGCGGACGACAACTTGTGGTACCTCGCGATAGAAGCCAGGCCCGACCCGCGCGTGGGTGAAGAGGTCTGGAGACGGCTCAAGGAGAAACAACGTGGATAAGAAATTGCTCGACATCCTGGTCTGCCCGGCGTGCAAAGGCCCGCTGATTTACGACAAGAAAAAGTCCGAACTTATCTGCAAGGCGGACCGGCTGGCTTATCCCATCCGCGACGACATCCCGGTGATGCTCGAAGACGAGGCGCGGCAGGTGGCGGAAGAAGAGCTACCTAAATAACCACGAACCGGCCGCCTGTCATGGCGGCATATCCCGCATGCACATCATTATCCCCGCGCGTTATGACTCGATCCGTCTGCCGGGCAAGCCGCTCGCAGACGTCGCCGGCAAACCGCTGATTCAGCGTGTCCACGAATGCGCCGCGAAAGCCGGCGCCATGGCGATCACCATCGCCACCGACGACGAGCGTATCCGCACCGCCGCGGAGAGTTTCGGCGCGCGTGTATGCATGACCTCGCCGCAACACCGCAGCGGCACCGACCGGCTCGCCGAGGTGATCGAGAAGCAGGCCATCGGCGCGGACGAAATCGTGGTCAACCTGCAGGGTGACGAGCCGCTGATGCCGCCCGAACTGATCCGTGAAGTGGCGTCCAAACTTGCCACGCACAAGGATGCGATGGTGGCTACCGCCTGTCATGCGATCCGTGACCGCGAATCGCTAGTGAATCCTAACGTGGTCAAGGTCGTGTGTGACACGAAAGCTTATGCGCTCTATTTCAGCCGCGCGGCGATTCCCTGGCCGCGTGAGGTCATGGCCGGGAAAAGCGGCGTGGCGATCCAGGCATACCGTCACATCGGTCTATACGCCTACCGCGCCGGTTTCGTGCGCCGCTACGCCTCATGGCCGCCTTGTCCGCCGGAGGAGGCGGAGCAACTGGAACAGTTACGTGTGTTATGGCACGGTGAACGCATTGTCGTGCACGAGGTGCATGAGATGCCTGAGGCCGGCGTGGACACGCCGGAAGACCTCGAACGTGTGAGAAAATATTTCAGCAACAAGTAAGCCATGTCGGGAGTCTGGTAATGGTCAGAGTGTTGTTTGTGTGCCTTGGCAATATCTGCCGCTCGCCGACGGCGGAGGGAGTTTTCCGGAAGTTGGTCCAGGATGAAAAACTGGATCATCTCTTTGAAATCGATTCAGCAGGCACGCATGCCTATCACATCGGCGAGCCGCCGGATGCGCGTGCCCAGGCCGCCTGTGCACGCCGTGGCATCGATATCAGCGGCCTGAGCGGGCGCAAGGCCATCACCGCGGACATCGAGAGATTCGATTATGTCCTGGCCATGGACCGCGAGAATTTCGAAAATCTGATCGACATCTGTCCACCTGGCCAAGAAACGCGCATCCGCTTGTTCATGGAGTTTGCCGCTGATCGGCCGGAGGAAGAAGTGCCCGATCCCTATTTCGGCGGGCCGAGCGGCTTCGATCGCGTGTTGGACATGATCGAAGACGCCGCGCGCGGTTTGCTCGAGGACATACGGCGTACGCAACGTTTGTAGCCGCTAAATGAAAAAGGCCCGCTTGCGCGGGCCTTTTATTTTGGCGGCTTGTTTCCTACTTGTTCCCGCTGTCCGTGTCGGGATGGGTTTCCACCTGCATCAGTTCCGGCTTGGACGCCGGTTCGCTTTTGATGTTGCCGCGTGTATCCTCGGGCGGCGTGGTGTCGGCGGGCGACGGGTTCCAGGCCTCGTGATGCTCCATCGGTTGTTCCCAGGACGAAGCCGACGGCGAGTCACCGTGTGACGGCTCCGGCATGCTGGCGGGCGGGGTCATTGGCGGAGCCTGTCTTTCTTCGCGCGGAGGATAATTTTCGCGCACCGGTCTTTGTGCTTCATCGCGCACCGGTTTTTGTGTTTCCGTATTCATGTCGGTGGTGCTGCTGCGTGAACTGACATCCTGCCGCTCCTGCGGCGGACGACCTTCCTGACCGCGGCCGCGACCGCGACCGCGCCGCCGCCGTCCACTGCGACCTACAGGACGGTCGCGTTGCGGTTGGCCACCTTCAACATGGGGGCCATTGTTGGGGCCGCCGGCAGCCTGCGGCTGGGGTGGACGCGGACGGTTACGATCCTGACCGCCGCCCTGGCGCTCGGGTTGCGGCGGACGTTCGTGCCGTTGGTGCGGATGCGGGCGGTGATGCGGTCGTTGTCCACCGTGACCGCCATGGCCGCGATGTTGCGGTTGATGCTGGCGTGCCGGGCGGCTTTCCTGGACCGGCGTTTTCTTCTCCTCTTCTTTTATGCCGAAAAGTCCGGAAATGATCTTCTTGATGATGCCACCAC
>NZ_JBAVEJ010000041.1:0-2648 GCF_049587675.1 Sulfuricaulis sp.
GAACCCGCGCAGCGGGCGCCGACCAGGGGGCGTGCTTTCTTTGGTTTCTTTCTTTGCACGAGCAAAGAAAGAGACTCGCCCGCGGTGCGGGGAACCGCAATTAGTTGTTGATCGCGGGCGAAGCCCGCTCAACAAAGAGGTACCAGCATGCCGCATAAGAATCATTTCCGTAGCCTCGGATCAAACGCATCCCGCACCGCGTCGGAAAACAGATTCGCCGACAACACGAGTCCGAACATGAACACGAACGCTGACGCCAGACTCCACCAAACGACCGGCTCGCGCGCCATTTCCAGCCGCGCGCTGTTGATCATGTTGCCCCAGCTGTCCATGGTCGGGTCCACGCCCACCCCCACGTACGACAGCACTGCCTCGGCCAGCACCAGCCCGCTGAAATCCAGCACTACCGTGATAAGGACGATGTGCATGACGTTGGGCAGGATATGACGCGCCATGACCGACACGTGACTTGAGCCCAAGGCGCGCGCGGCCTGGAGGTAGTCCATCTCGCGTAGCTTCAAGGTTTCCCCGCGCAGCAGCCGGCACAGGCTGGTCCAGCTGGTCACGCCGAGAATCAGACACAGGAACAACAGCCGGATGTCGGCCCGCTCCGTCGCGCTGTGAAACGAGTCGGGATGGGTGCCGACGTACACCTGCAGACTCAGGATGGCGGCGGCGATCAGCAGCACACCGGGAATCGAGCTCAGTGTCGTGTAGGTGTACTGGATGACGTCATCGACCCAGCCGCGGAAATAGCCGGCCATGATCCCGAATACGGCGGCAAACGGCAGCATCACCAGCGTGGTGAGCGTGCCGATCACGAGACCGGTGCGGATGCTTTTCAGGGATTTGTAAAAGACATCCTGGCCCACCTGATCAGTACCGAGGATGTGATAGACCTGTGACAGGCTGACAGCATTCAAGGTGAGCACGATCAAAATGCCCGTCGTCACCCAGATCGTGCGCCACGGAACTTGACTCTCGCCGCGACAAAGTCGAAGCACTGCTTGTCTCCACGATTCCATGCGCTCACGCCACAGCATCAGAAAACCAGCGACCAGCGGTATCCACAGCGCGAGACCTGTCAGCGTGGCTTGGCCAATCCGCCGTGTAATATCCGCCATGCGCTCACCCGGGTCTTGCAGATGCGCCCCACCGTATAACAAGCGCGGATATTCCCGTGCATGCCGACCATCGGGATACTCCATGGTTTCCTTGGTGTAGGCCTGAATGGCGAACGGAGCGGAATAGGTTTTCTCCAAGCGAGTGCGCAGGAGTGTCGTCATCTTGTCCAGCAAACTCAGCACCTCATTCGAATAGACCCGCTCGCCCTGCTTTTGGGTCTCAAGCAAAGGCCGGTAATGCACCGAGTCCATAAGCCCAAGGCCTACATAAACCGATAACACAACCAGGGAAGCCATGGCCATCGGCCGACGAGATACCTGCCGCCACGGCACGCGAAGGTGTTCGTGGCGCAGGGTGTAGAACGCGAAGACAATTACCGAAATCACCAGCAGGTAAATCAGAAGATCAGTCCAGAGGAATTCGAGCTGAAAGGGCATGGCGCTAGCTCAGCCTCACGCGCGGATCGACCAGCGTGTAGGTGATATCGGTGAGGATCAGCCCCAGGATGTACAGCACCGAACCGAGGAACACCATGGCGCGTACGATGGCGAAGTCCTGCGAGTTGATCGCGTCGATGGTGTAACTGCCAAGACCGGGAATTCCGAAGAACGACTCCATGATGAGGCTGCCGGTAAACAGCAACGGGATCACGACCACGACGCCGGTCAGGATTGGAATCATGGCGTTCTTGAGCACATGGCGGAACAGCACACGCGGTTCCGACAGACCCTTGGCGCGCGCGGTGCGAACGTAATCCTTGCCGATCTCCTCGAGAAAAAACGTACGGTACAGGCGCGTGCTCGAACCGATGCCGCTCACGACCCCGACCAATACCGGCAGCACCAGGAACTTGATCGCATCCATGCCGATGTCATAACCCGAGACCGGCACCAGGCGCAGCAGCATACTGACCAGGTATTGCCCGCCGATGACGTAAAACAGCGTGGAGACGGACATCATGATGACGCACAGCACCACGCCCGCGGTGTCGAGATAGCTCCCGCGTAAAAAGGCAAGCAGCATGGCAAACGTGATATCCACCAGAATGCCGACCAGAAAAATCGGCAGGGCGATGGCGAGACTCGGCCACATACGTTGACGGATGTCGTAACCGATATTGCGGCCGTTGTCGGAGCGGCCGAATTCGAGCGCGAACAGGCGCAGTGAATGTTTGTAAAAGATGGTGTCGGTGAGCTTTTCCGCGCCGGCGCCGGAGACGTTGTACAGCAACGGCTTGTTGTAGCCGCGGTCCTCTTTCCACTTGGCGATCGCCTCGGGCGTGACGCGCTTGCCGCCCAGATGCACGCGCGCCATGTCGTCGGGGCTGTTGACGAAGAAGAACAGCGCGAAGGTGAGCAGATTCACGCCGATCAGGATCGGGATCGCGTACAACAAGCGGCGGATGATATAGGCGATCACTGCGCCGCCTCCGAAAGGCCGTGCAGAACAACTTCGCTGCTCTGTCGGCGGCCTGCGCCGATTCGCCGGTCGCATCCCCGCGCTATGCGCGGGGGGCGCCCCGG